>JBCNOA010000013.1:0-39014 GCA_039594095.1 Dyella sp. | reverse complement strand
GGTCGGCTTTGGCTAGGCGGCGTTCGATTTCCCGAATGAGCGCGCGATGTGAGCGCACGAACGAGAACCAGAGATCCGGTTTCTTGTTCGCCATGTGTCGTGCCTCCCGGCCATTGAGTTGCAATCGCAACTATATCGCGGCATGATCGATCGGTGTCGATTGCAATTGCAATCGTATCCGGCTCGTGGCCTGAAGATCTCCCGTCCTCGCGACATCGAGTGCTTTCGCGCACGTCAGGAGCCGGTGCCACGAAACAGGGAGCTTCTCCCTGATGAAATGCAGAAAGGATCAGCCCGTGACCATCCAGCTTTATGGCTTTTGGCGCTCCAATGCAGCATTCCGTGTCCGAGTCGCACTCAAGTGGAAGCGGCTTCCCTTCGAGGAAATCGACGTGGACATTCTGTCCGGTCGCCAGTTCGACGCCGATTATGCGGAGATGAACGCGGAACACGTCGTGCCGACGTTCGTGCATGACGGTCACCGCGTCTTTCAGTCGATGGCGATCATGGAATACCTCGACGACATCGCGCCGGAGCCGCGCTTGCTTCCGGCGGATGCCAAGGAACGCGCCTATGCCCGTTCGCTGGCACTCGTTTCGGTGGCCGATGCCCATCCCTTGGTAGTGCCGCGTGTCCGACAGCATCTCGGGGCAACGTTCGGCGCCGACGAGGCCGCGATCGCCTCCTGGTGCCGGCACTGGATCGCCGAGGGATTGGCGACCTACGAGCGCTTGCTCGACCGACGCCCGGCATCGCCGTTCGCGCTGGGGCGTGAGCCGACCCTTGCCGATATCTGCATCGCGGGCCAAGTGGTGATGGCCGGTCTTTACCAGCTGGACATGGCGCCCTTTCCGAAGGTCGCGGCCTTGAGTCGGCACTGTTTCGAACTTCCGGCGTTCGCGGATGCGCATCCGTCTCGCCAACCCGGGTATAAGGCCTGAGAAGCGCCTGCGCACCGCACGTCCGCTTCCTTCACGGCTCCATGTCCTGCGCCATGCGCAGATAGGTTCCCTTGCCCCCATCCCGTTGGTCTTCGCGAGGAGTCGCTCCATGATCTTTGCCGTATTCCTTGTGTCCCCCCATGACGCGAAAACCGAACACATCGAGGAGGCGCCCGAGCTGCTCGAGCGCGACGGTCGCTGGTTCTCGTTGCGCGGCGGGCCGCGCCAGCCGCAGCCGACAGATCGCGTCTGGGACCCGGTGGCCGTCTATGCGCCGGACGAATTGACCGAGGAGGAATTCCAGGATCTCTTCGAGCTCAGCCGAAAGCGCATACCGGAATTGAACTTGAAGTATTGAGAGCCGCCGCTGGCATGCCGGTGGTTTCCCAGGTGCGATGTGATTCTTCCCGCAGACGCGGCGGGTCAGAAGGGAGCCCGCCGGTTCGCGAACGCTTATATGGCACGTGGCGAAGCGGGGCAGGCTGGTCGAGTTCCGCGTGCAAGGGACGCGGAACCGACTCGGCATCCATCATGCGTTCGACATCATCACTTTCTGGACGATCGTCCAGGTCCCCCGGACCTTCAAACACGACAGCATGTCCGTGAATACCCGCGGCGGTACCTGCAACTTCACCTTCAGGACGGCGAGTTCGTTCTCGACATCGACAGACAGAATCTGATCGTCGCGTTCGAAGCCCTGTTGCTTCGGCGACTTCAGGTTGCGGACCGCGGCCAGCCACGAAGCAATCGGCGTCACGGTCACGTCGCCGTCTTCGCCGATCTTCGTCACGGAGCTGGACGGGTGAAACAGGGATGCGAATTTGTCGGCATCCATCGCGTAGGCGGCATCGAAATAGGTCTGGGCGATCTCGCGCAAAGCGGAAACATTCGGGTCCATGGTGAGCCTCAGAAGTGGTGAATGCCGAGCTCGTTCACGCGGCCGGCCACGCCATGTAGCGGCGAGCCTCTACGTGTCGGCGTAAGGGGTTGGCTTTGAGCCGCTCAAGCGTAGGCGTGGGCCACTTATGAGGGTAGTCCCGTTGCATGGGATGGTCTCATGAGTGATATTCATGAATTATGAGGAACGAATTGAACGAACTCGCGGCGTTCGCGCTGGTTGCCCGAGAGCGAAGCTTTACTCGCGCCGCGGCCAAACTGGGGGTTTCCCAGTCGGCCTTGAGCCATACAGTCCGCGGACTGGAAGAGCGGCTCCAGTTGCACCTGCTGGCCCGAACCACGAAGAGCGTCGCACCCACCGCCGCAGGGGCCGCGCTCCTGGAAGACCTGTCGCCCGCGCTCGAGCAAATCGCTCTGGCCCTGGACAAGGCTCGAAGCGTCAAGCGCCGCCCCGCGGGCCGCCTTCGCATCGTGATGTCGCGCTCCGCCGCCGTCATGGTGTTGCTGCCGCGCCTCGCGGCCTTCGCCGAGGCTTATCCCGACATCGTCCTGGACGTCGTCACCGTGACGGGTCCCGTCGATCTGGTGGCAGGCGAGTTCGATGCCGGCATCCAGCTCGGCGAGTACATCCAGAAGGACATGATCGCCGTGCCTGTCACGCCGCCGTTGCGATTGGCGGTCGTTGGATCACCCGGCTATTTTTCCTCGCGCAACCTCCCGCAGAAACCGCAGGACCTCAACGATCATCGATGCATCACATTGCGACTTCCCGCCGGCCCCTACCGGTGGGAGTTCGAGCGCGGACGCAAGTCCGTCACCATCGGCGTGAACGGCCCGCTCATCATCGACGACACCCACCTGGTGATTCAGGCGGTGCTCGCCGGTGCGGGCCTGGGCATAGTCTATGAGGAGCAGGTCGCCGAGGACATCGCCAAGCGCCGACTCATCCGCGTGCTGGAAGATTGGACGCCACCGATCCCCGGCTTCTTTATGTACTATCCCAGCCGCCGGCATCAGCCCGCGGCGTTGTCGGCACTGGTAGGGGCGTTGCGGCTTTCGTGACAGGGAGGGGGTATGGAGGGATCTGCAGCGAGGAAGGGCACAGGCTTTACTGAGCCTTCAAGGGATGAGCCTGTCCAGTTTTCGTCGGCTATGGCATTCGAATGGCCGGCCCCGCACGCGCGCATTCATGCATCCGATATCTGAGGTTCAACTCGCCGAAGCTGCACGTATTATCGGCGCCACTGGCGCTGACAACAGCGCTATCGAGGAAGGGGTGCGCGCGTTGGTCGGTGAGGCCATGTCTGCGAGGCGCGTGATCGACTGGCTTCCTGAAGCCTTTGCACTGGTCTTCATTCCCCATGTGGCATCTGTCCATTTGCCCACGACCTTCCGTGCGCGCAACAGGAAAGGGAAGTGGGAGACCTTTGGCATGGACGCCGAACCCATCCTGGGTAGCGCCATCCCGCTCGGTCCTCGTATGTACCACCATGGTCCGCGTGAGACGTTCTCGAATATCGTGAGCCGAAGCTCGCTTCTCGCAGTTGTCAATCGAGCGTTGAATGAGGGGGCTGATATCACCGGTGCTACGCTCTCGGGTCTCGCGCTGATCGGGGTGCCGGCGGAGGTCTATCTACCCTCAGGCAAGCCGTTCTGGAAAAAGTTGTTTCGGTAAGCCCCATTCGAGACTGCCGCTAGGGATGAGCGATGCATCGAACCACCCTCAATTACAGTGCGCCGCTTCTCCGCCAGGCCGTGCTCGGTTTCTGGTGGCGGGTCGTCGGTATTCGCTTTCTCGCGGCCTTGGCGCTGGTCGCATTTGGCTTTGCCTGGTCGATCCGTGCGGGTGACACGTCCTGGTTCACGGGTGTGTCGGGGAGCGTTCTGGCAGCGGGAGTGCTATTTGCGGTTGCGCTCTACGTTGTCCACTATCGCAACGCGACGCAGAAGCTGAGGGCAATGGGGAGCCATCAGGCGACGCTCGAAGCGTCCGACGACGCTTTAGCGCTATCGTCGGGTGCCGGTAGCGCGTCACTCCCCTGGTCGGCAGTCACGGAGATATGGCGGCTGAAAGGCTGTTGGCTTCTTCTGCTTTCCAGATCGCAGTTCGTCACTCTGCCACTTGCCGATCTTGCGCCCGAGTTAAAGCATTTTATTCTCGAGAAAGTGCAACCGGCGGGCGGCAAGGTTAGCTAGGTAAAGCAACGCTTTTGACCCGTCGTGGGCACGGTGAGCGGATGCCGCTGTAGCCATTGAAGCAATCCATTCTTGTGAAGGACCACTATGCCATACCAATCGATCTCCCTTGGCCAGCTGGAAGAAGCTGAGCGCCAATCCGCCACCACCCTCCGCCATTTGCTTGCCATCAAGTTCAACTACGACGTCAAGCAAGGAGGCTTTGCGCAGCTCATCTACAACATGCAGGGCAATTACCTCGCGGACATCGAGGACATGCTGGTGGACGCCAACGCTACCGTGGCGCACACGTATTACGTACGTGCAATCCACATGTGTCTGGAAAGGCAAGAGGACTACGGCCGGTTCCTGGAGTCCGCCTACACGGAAGCGAATGAGCTGAAGCATAGGCTTCAGTTGCTTTCTGTCGAGTATCTGCAGCGGGGCAAAGACTTTGCTGACGAGGCGAGAGGAAGTTTCGATATCGGTTAATGGGAGTCTCCGCTTCATTGATCGATGAGGGGGTGCGTTGCCGGCATCGCCAGGATTGCCTGCAGTACGTGGAGAGGTCCTAAGCAGACACGGGGAAGTACTTGAGCGCAGAACGGAGGCTGTGAATGGAAGGCGAAGAGAAAGTGCAAATGCGCATGCAGGCTGTCGTCGCCGCCAGAGAAGCGGAGTCGATGACAGCAGGCTTTCGCATCGTCAACAAATTCAACGCACAGCAGCGTCGCCTGGCGCCGGAAAAGGCGGAGCCGGAGATTCACTTTCGGGAAGTCTGGCCCCATCTGACCGACGCGCGATGGAAAGAGTTGAACCAGATGGCATTGCGCGAGGACTTGTTCCGCTCCAGGGCGAACCTGATCGAGCAGTGCAAAAGCGAGCCCTTGCTCGACGCGGCGCTTAAATTGGTGAATCACAACGCCACTTTTGGTCGATCCCCGCGCGATGAGTTCTATATCGACCCGTCGGAGCTGCTTGCAGGCATGCCGCCAGACCAAGTGGAGGCAGCGCTCGCGCGATCCAGGCGCTTGCTCGATGACGCATGCAACGTGGCGATGGCTGCGCTGAATTATCCTCAGGTCACGCGAACCTACGAAGAAGAGCTTGAGCGCTTCAAACGGGACAATCCCGGCTTTAGTGAGCAGTCTTACGTGTTGGCTGAGCGCCGGGGCATGGTGTCGATGCGATAGGCGGTGGATATGACGGACCAGTTAACTTGAGCGAGCGTCGCTATAGCCATTAGGCAGGCGATCATGGTTCGACGTAGCGTTTGGTGGCGCGGACCGACTGCTACGTTGATGAATATGGCCAATGATGGCAGGCGTCATGCAGATCGTGCATAGGATCAAATTGGGGCTTCATATGTATGTAAATCGAGTTCCCCTCATAGGCATGACATTGCGACAACACAGCAGAAAAACCGTCGTCGATATGTTTCAGACCGTGCTATCGGCTTGGCGTATCGGCCACGCCAAGAGGGTGGTTAAAGTGGCATTCCTTATCGGAGCGGCGATCCCCGCGGCCCAAGCAAGCTCGGCGCCGGACGGTCAGTCACCTGTGAGGTATCAAGTGCCGGCCTCCTGGAAACTGCTGAAGGACGCGAGGGGCCTAGGGAATGCGCGCACGGTCACGTATGAAGTGACCGAAGGCGTTGCTCCCAGTGACCATGCCACCGTGATGATCAAGACTTACGAAGCGCCATCGGATCGTCACGTGAACAGTGTCGACACCGCCGAAGTGGCCAAGCGGGTCATTCCTTCCGGCGTGCCGATTAGCGATGCTTATGACGGGCCAGACTGGAGAACCTGTGTCTTTCTTGGCCGCATCCAGGACGCCAAGATCGTAGCCCTCTATCGCGTCGGTATCCAAAATCGTCATGCTGTGGAGGAGATCTTTATTTTCCCCTTGCCCACGGCAGGGTCCCAAGAGCTGGGTTTGTTGACCGTCTACGGCCAGGCCGACCAGCAGGGGCGGACGACGGGTGTCTATGCTCCGCTCCAGAGTACTTACAAGACGATTTCCGTGTTCAACGAGTTCACGAAGACGCTGGACATTGGTGGGCCGGCGCCTTTCCATGCCAAGGCAGTCATGGCTAAGCCGGCGACAATCCCCTCGGCGGTTTACCGCTGGGATAGCTTTCCCTCAAATTCCCGTTCTATAGGCGGTTGATCTTTAGGGAAAGGCTTCTGAGCAGGGAGGATGCATCGCTATGTTTGGAGCGGCTGGGACGTCTCCGAGAACGAAGACCCAGAAGGTTGTTTGGTGGGCTGCCTTCGGGATCTTCTTTCTTTTCATCTTCTATGTGATTGGCAAGAATTTCCTGTTCTGAGGCCGACGCCCCCCGTTTTCAGTAGCGGGGCGATCTAGAGCCCGGGGTTACTCCGGCTGCTCGGTTTAGGCGGCGGGTGTCAGGCCGTCCAACACCTTCTTGGGTCTTATACCCGGTGCCAGGGTTCGATCTCGGTACGCGCGTGTAGCAAGCTGGGAAACCAGTGTTCGTTGATCGTTTGAAGTCGAAACCCGAAGCGGACACTCAGCAAATAGCTTAGGCTCCCTAAGATTCATCGATCCTGTCGCAGGTGACTAATGGTCAAATACCCCGTGGTGAACATCAGCGAGCTACGCAGCATCGTGAACGAGCTCCTGGACCATGTCGAATTGGTCAATGGTCCAGGGCTTCGACTCGATGAGGACTACTACTGGGATTTGGATAGCGCCGTCATGTACGACGTCACCAAGAGGGTGTCCCATGTTGAACAGGTTGGCAGCCTCGGCGACAGCTGGGAGTTCTTGTTGAACATGCGAGCACGGCAAGACGACATCACGCTCAACGGACCCTCACTAATGCTGATCCATGCGGCGCCACTGCTGCGCTACATCGGGGAGAAAGTTGGTCAGTGATGGGATTGGCATTTCCGCTTCAATGCGTACTGTGTGTCCTGTGGAATCAGGCGATAACGGATCGGAGGTCACTAATGTCACGCTCTTGAAGGCAGTCGGGAGCTGTTTAAGGCCTTAATTACCTCCAATCCTTTATCGGGTGATGGAAGCCGATGTACGTCAGCACATCACCAGAGCTCTGGATGAAAACTGGATGCTTTGGTGAGAGCACTGGGTGCGGTGGGCCGGCATTCGCTCCGTACAAAAATCCACAAAATACAGGTTCGTTTCGATCTGAACTGACCGTTCCGGCGCAATGCCGAGCCGTTGGGTTATACGCCCGATCGTTAGATGGCTGCAGTAGGAATAGGCCTGGGAAAAAAAGATTGCGCAACGCGCTCTTCGCGCGCCGATATACTCAATATTGAGGTCCAGTCCAGCTCACATGCAAATTCGACAAGCAACGCACTCCGATCTCGATGCTATGTGGCGCATATGCCAGGCGGTCATCGCCGTAGGGGATGCCCTGCCATTCGCCGGTGATTTCGACCGGGATACTTTCCAATCGCACTGGTTCGGGTCGCATTTGTCCTTCGTCGTCGCCACGGAATCGGGCATCGTGGGCATGTACAAGTTTGGGGCCAACTATCCCGGCCATGGGGCGCATGTGGCGAGTGCTACTTATTTGGTCAGTCCTGCGGCTCAGGGCCGAGGGATCGGACGGGCTCTTGTTGAACACAGCCTGGTCCAAGCGCAGGAGGCCGGCTATGTGGCCATGCAGTTCAATTACGTGGTGAGTACCAATTCGCCTGCGGTGGAGCTGTACAAGAAACTAGGGTTCGCTATCGTCGGCACCCTGCCCAAGGCTTTCCGCCATCAACAGCTGGGCTTCGTGGATGCGTATGTCATGTATAGGTTCTTGTCGTCGCAAGACATGGCTCGGTGATTTCGTGGAGTCCCTAGGATGAGTGGCGAGGAGCTGGATCACATCGAGGTTCCAGAGCGGCGCATGAGTTGGGCCGGCTAGAACTGTAGGGCCCACCTTCGACCCAGAGCGATATCATCAATTCCTTAGCGTCCAGGCGCTCCAAATGCAACGACCGGTACCACCTCGAATTCATGCACTGCTAGCGCGCGACAGTTCTGCGGCGGTAGTGGTCCGTCGCGGCCCAACGCGCCACACCGCACTCATCGGCTGGGATAGAAAGACGGATAAATTCCGGATCGGACAATGGTTGTACGGCCGAATCTACGAGCGCCGCTGTGATCTTGCTCCCGACGGCAAGCACTTCATCTACTTTGCAATGAACGGTCGCTGGGAATCCAGCGCGAAGGGTGCATGGACAGCCATTTCGAAGGCCCCGTACTTGAAAGCTGTGTCCCTTTTTGCAAAAGGCGATTGTTGGCACGGTGGCGGGCTATTTCGGACCTCATCCGAGTACTGGTTGAATGATGGGCATGGGCACGAACTTCTGATGGAAGATCGAAGGCTTCGAAGAGTCGATGAATATCCATGGCACGAGCGGTACGGTGGAGAGTGCCTGGGTGTGTATTACATTCGTCTGCAACGTGATGGCTGGCGACTGAAGTACTCGGCGCCGGATGGACATGGAGACCAAGTGACTGTCTTTGAAAAGCGTGTGAACAATCACTGGACTCTTCGCAAGCGAGCCCATAGTGGTCTTGGTCATCCAGTGGGTCGCGGTGTCTATTTCGATACGCATGAACTGTTCAACTCTCGAACGGAACAGGTCATACCAAAATTGGATTGGGAATGGGCCGAACTTGATGGCGATCGCTTGGTATGGGCAGCAAACGGTTGTTTGTTCGTAGCGCGGCTTGGCGTCAATGGCCTGAAAAGTGAGAAGTTGCTGCATGATTTCTCGCCAATGAAGTTCGAAGCTCTGGCAGCGCCGTACTAACTGTAAATTCACGCTTCCAGGGAGCCGGAGGTCTACTTCCGACCCAAAGCAGATTTGGAGAGACACTCTGGCAGACAAGGCGGCTTGCCCGAGTTGCGGGGAGAAATCGAGCCGAGGCTCTTTGACTTCATGCCTTCGCGCTTTGGTGATCGTGATTTGAAGTGCTCAAGCTGCGGGATGTGGTTGACGACTGATCGCAGATCTCGACTGATCTCTATCGGCGTCCTCGTCTCGGTGGAATCCCGTCTTATTATTCTGGCTCGCGAGCTCTTTCCTCGATCGGTGCTTCTGGTAGGGGCGCGGGAGAGATGGCTTCTTGTCCTACTGGCCATTGCCATCTCGGTGGCGGCAACGATGAGTGGAGGACTAGTTAGCCGACATTTTGCTAGGTGGGTTCTTTCAGAAGATGAAGTTCAAGCTCGTGAGAAAGTCCGTGCCAGGCTTCGAGGTGGACGCTAGCTGGCAGCATTAAGGCCGCTCGTTTCCGACCCATTTCAGACATGTCGAACGTTCAGTAAAAAGGATGTGCCCAGTGAACCTAGCGATGCTACGTGTTGAAGGTCCGGCGGATAGCCTGGATGAAATTCGCCATATGTTGGAGATTCAATCAGACGCATGCTGGTCAGCTGGCGAGCAATCTTCACGTGGAGTCGCGCACGCGTTATCTGGCTTCGCTTTCAACATTGTTGATGCTTTAACCCCCAATGAAATGGTGGCTTCGATTGAGCGGTTCATCGAGACATGTCGAGTGAGTGGAGTTGACTTTTCACATCCTGCGCTAGTAGCGGAGTTATCAGTTGGAGTCACAGTTGGGGAGGCCGAGCAATTCGTTGCTTCTGTCGATCTGTCGGCAGCAACCTTGGGATTGCTCGCGGAACTAGGGCTTTCGCTCTCAGTAACGGCGTACCCGTCAAATGGTGCGTAATGTCCGCAACGGGTATGAAGTCCATGACGAGAGCTTTCACACCCCTGGGCCAAAAGAGCGAAAACCAAATCGCTATGCCTGTGCGTACCGGCCCCGATAAAGGACCGGAGATCATCAAGGTCATGCTCTTGAAGGCAGTCGAGAGCTATCTATAGCTTTAGTTGCCTCCGGCCTTTTATCGGGCTTGAGCCGAGGCGAATAGGGAAGTCCCATGTACATCAATCGAATCTCCTTCACGAACACAACGCCCAGTAAGTGCGGCAAAGATGCAGCCATCGATCGGGCTCAGACGTTGCTGGCAGCTTGGCGTATGAATGGGCAGGTCTATGGATGCGAGTGGTCGATCTTCGTAAATGGAGAGATCTTCTCAGTGATGGTGCTCTCTCCCGAGAACGAATCGTTCGATGCCCGTTTCAATAGCAAGCATGTAACTGCGGCCACGCGGCGCTGCGAGACGGAAGGCTTGCTTGTGACATGTGAAGTGCTTGGTGAGGACGCCGAGTCCGCGCCTGCCTGCCGGTGTTCCAGCCCAAGTGCCTATGCTCTTTTCACGAACTACGTCAGTTTGAAATCGCCGATTCGATGCATGGACTGCTTTCATCCGGTCGCGTTGTATCGCATGAACGTCATGGCGAGCGGGGAGTTTAATGAGCTTATCTCGTGGCAATCCGATTATCAGAGCTGCGATAGCCTTCAAATGAACTGCGCTGTTCTGGAGAAAGAGGCCACCCGAGAGCTTTCAAGCATAGACAGTGCTTTAAGTAAGCTTGGGTTGGAACACTGCAAAGCATTGGCGAGCCTAAATGGTCGTCCTTTCTACTACTACCTCTACGGTGGTGAGGGTCTGAGCCTTCAGACGGAACTCGAGCGGCTGTGCCCTGGCTGCGGTAGTGAATGGAAGCTTCCGTCTCGGCTCCATGACATATTCGACTTCAGATGCGATCGTTGCAGCCTGCTGTCGAACATAGCGTTCGATGTCAGGTGGCGGCTCGCCTAAAGCTGCTAAGGACCCAAGCTTTGCGCCTGCAAGGGGGCAGGGCCTTGGCGTAGGGGCGGAGGGATTTTCTCTAAGCTGCGCGAAGGTTGCTCTACCGAAGGGACGAATTTGACAGTACTTGCGCCGCACTGATGGTGGGTGGAAAGTGCTCGTGAGCTCTCGAGCTTGGGTTTCGTAGACAGCTGTTGGCTTGGAACGGCGGCAAGGAAACCAGCGGGTGTACGCAGTACGTTCGAAGGCCATCGAAGAAGCAAGCCTGGGGCGTGGTGCGTTAACGGGGGGCGGGCCAGCTATGTCATGGACCATCGTACGGAAGCAGGGGGCGGTGCCGTGGGGAGGTCAATGAAGGAAGACGGGGCCATGCAATCTTTGTTTATCCGGCGGACTGCACGCCATATTTTCTTATCGGTCTTTCTGCTCCTAGCCGCATGCCGCGGTCAAGAAGAGAAGATTGAGGTACATCGCGCAGATGTGCAGCGTGCAGAGGCGTCGGCAAGATCTTCCATTACAGACCGAGCGTCGCCACTCAGCTATCAGGCAAGAATGGAGGGTTTTGGAGAGGCAGGGCCGGTGGTCAAGGTGATCAATGTGATCCCGCCTTATCGGCTGGACGCCTTTGGCGGCCAGCTGATGGGAGATGACCGCGGCGAGTTCGGCGGCGAATTGATGTTCCGCGACCGGCAGGGTGGATTCCATTTGCTGATGAAGAGGAACGTGCATGGCATTTTTCAGATGCCCTTTGGTGTCGTTGTCTTCACCGGTCTCTCGCATCTGGGAAGCAATGTCGGTGGCGTCTACCTCGTAAAGGCGTCTTCTGACTCGATTCCAATGGTTACGCCATTTCAAGCCCTCAAAGGGGCGCCGGACGAGGTGGTTCGCACGCTTTCCGGCGAGTTGGTGTTCAAGGTATTCAATGGACACTTTGAAAGGAATGCAGCGGGATACGAGGAGGCGGCGAAAGATTGCTACCTCATGAGGAAAAGCGGCGAGATCGAAAAGTTGCGGTGCAGTTCGATTGTCATCGCCGATTGATGAATGTGGGTAAGGATATGGCTGCGCTTAGAGGAATTTGCACGTCCCACGCGAGAGCCCGACCACAATTTAGTAACCCGAATTAAGCAGCGAAGAAAAGGCAGCCATGGCATTGTTCGCTATCGAGGACGAAGCCCACGCTGAGTGGAATGGTGAGTTCCACACGCTTGGCGAGGCACTGGAAGAGCTGATGATGCGCTCGAAAGTCCCATGGGATCAGGAGCCTAATCGGACGCCATGTCAAAGTTGGGCGACGTGTGGCCGCGACTATGTGGTCATCGAGTTCGATGATCAGGTGGAACCTTGGCGCGAAGTCAGGCGGACCAGCGTATTGAAGGTGGGGCCTGGTGGTGCTGCGTGGAACACGGCTGCGCTTCCATCTGGGTATCAACTGCGGGGGAACTAGGGCAGTGAGTACCGGCGGTGATCGGGCATTCTCCGGCGACACCTCGCCAGTTGGCTGGTACGTGGGTTCGTACCTACTGCGCTTTGTGGAACTCGATGAGGCGGGTAATGACGACCCCAACGCCAGTTTTCTGGTCTGGGAGAACACTGTCATTATTCGGGCGGATAGCCTTGATGAAGCCTTTCGGAAGATAGAGTCCGTAGGGGCGCGGCACACCGAACCCTATAAGGGCGGTCCAGATGGCATTCCTGTTCAGTGGCTCTTTGAGGGCATCACCGAAATCCTGCCGATTTACGAGCCCCTGGAGGATGGGGCCGAAATCATGTGGGCAGAGCATGATTCGGTCAGATTGAGCGAGCTCCGTGGCCGATCCATGTCTTTAGAGCAAATCCGTGACCGGTTCCGAAAAGACAAAACATGATTCGGCCCGTCTGCAAGCCGGCGTCAGTCTCCTGGATTAACCTTGGTAAGCCTCAGTCTCGTGGGGACTTAGGTGTCGAGTCACGGTCTCGCCATGACGTTTGCAAAAAAGCATGCCAAGTCGGAAGAGCGTACGACTCGCTTTTACCCTGGCGGTGACATCGCGCTACCTTAGCCTCTCATCGGAGGAGGGCATGGAATGGGTTGGATTGATCGACTGAAATCGCGGCTCGGTACCAACGGGGCGGAAACCGGTCACAAAGCCATCGACACGGCTTCCATTCGTTACTCGATGCCAACAGTGGCCGCCGATATCCTGACCTTCGTTATGCCTACGCGGGCGAGCTTCGAAGGGGCCCCGCAATTCCATGAAGACGAGTGGTGCCAGATTGAGTTTCTTCCGGCGGAGGGGCTGAAAGCACTCCAGGCCACCCTCGTCGAATACAAGGTCTTTGAAAAGGCCAACCGGTTGCAGTACGGATGGTCTCAGATATTTGCGCGCCAGTTGGATAGAGACCCGCTTATCAAAGGGTCGGATGCTGTCCGCCAATTGGCTGACTTGTTCGGAGCCGAGCCAATCAACGCGCCGATCCTGACGACGGCGTCTCGACCGCTTGGGCAAGTCGACGGCGGGTTTGCTCTCAAGCCATCGTCTGACGTGCTGCTCTACGGCTTGTCGAATGAGCGTGGTATCACGGCACTTGGGGCTATGGTGCATGGCGATGATATGCAGCTGTCCCAGGTCTTTTCGACGTTGCATGCCTCTTACAGGCTCATGTTGGTCGACTGGCGGCAGCAACTCGTGCTTTGCTCGGTTGCGTTGGACGGCAACTTTGAGGTCTGGCGGCCATAAGGCCTGGCGAGGCATCGTTCTTGCGGGCCAGCTTGGATGCATCGAGCCCAATGGCGCCGTGAAGTTTAGTTGAATTTTTCCACCGCTCTGGAAGCGAAACTCATCTCGCTTCATAGCAAAGCGGATCAATACGGATAGCCGGAAAACATGGAGGTAAAGGATGGCGTTTCGTTGGGTTCATTCCACTGAAGTCTTTGACGAAGACCGCGGCGTCACGATCAAGATGGCGTTCCGGTTCAGAGATATCGCCGACCAATTCACTTTGTGCTACGCCGATTCCATTGTCACTTTTGAGTTTGAGGTGAGGTGCGATGTGGGCCTTCCTGTGGGCGGCGAGCTTGAACCTCGTGCGACGGCGCCGCGGCCCGCGACGTTGGCGGCACATGTCATCGAAAGCAGCGTCCAGGAGGGCTTGAGGAAGGCATTAGGCAACGATGCTTTGGCCAAGGTGGACTATGAGGCCATCAAGGCCGCCATCCTTGATGGCGTTTACATGATCGATTCCGACGACGGGAAGCTCTTGAGGCTTTCGCCGGATTACAGAGTGGACTTTGTCGATTGATGGGGTGTTGGCGGCAAGTCGGCGATGGGATTTGCCCGCCCTTTAGCAAGCGAACCAGCCCAACGAAGGGCGACTACTGACAGCACGCTGTCAGTACCCCCTTTGTACAAATCCTCCTTCCGATTCCCACCGATATCGAAAAGGAGAGGCTCCATGAAGTTTGCATCCACCCGCCTAATCGCCCGAGACATCCACGCGATCGTCGGTTTCTACGAGAAGTTGACCGACCGCAAGGCCGAGTGGCTTGCGCCTGTCTTTGCCGAGATCGTCACCGCGGGCGCCACGCTGGCGATCGGCAGCGCCGAAACTGTTGCTCTCTTTAAGGAAGGCACGGTCGAGCCGGCTGCTAATCGCACGGCCATCCTCGAGTTTCAGGTGGACGATGTGGAGGCGCTGTTCGCGCGGCTTAAAAATGAGCTTGAGGTGGTCCTTGAGCCGAAGATGATGCCCTGGGGCAATCTGGTGGCGCAGTTTCGGGATCCCGAGGGCACGGTCGTCAGCTTGTACACGCCGATGACCGAAGCAGCCAAGCAGCGATTTGGCTCGCGTTAGTCGAACATGCTTGGCGTGAGGTGTGGCGACATGCTTCCGATGAAGCATGTCTGCTTTAAGGCGGCGTTTTCCCTCGTTGACGTCTACAGTTGTAGATGATAAGACTACAGTTGTAGACGAAGAGGGTTGGGGCATGGATCGGGTCACAGAAAGCGAGCTGGCCATCCTGCTGGCGCTGTGGGAGCAGGAGCCGCGTACGGCGGCCGAGCTGGTCGAAAAATTGGAGCGCGAGCGGGGCTGGAGTGTCAGCACGGTCAAGACCCTGCTCGCTCGCCTCGTGGCAAAGGAGGCGATCATTCCCGAACAGGATGGGCGCCGTTTCCTTTACCGCGCGGCCTTCACGAGGGACGCGTATGCCTCGAATCAATCCCGGCGCCTACTCGACAACCTCTTCGGTGGCCAGGCTGCCCCATTAGTAGCGCACCTTGCCCAGCACCATGCGCTGACGCCGAAAGACATCGACGAGCTGCAGGCACTGTTGAAAAGGCTCAAGCCATGAGCGCGCTCTTGGGCGCACTGGTGGCTTCCACCGTGTTGATGCTCGGCGTCATGGCATTACGGCCGCTACTGCGCCGGTATGCCGGGGCGCGGTGGGTCTATGCGCTGTGGGCGCTGCCTGCGTTGCGGCTGCTGATGCCGCCGCTGCCATGGCTTCCGGCCGATACGGGCACCGTGGCGGCCATGCAAGCCATGGCGCCGGAGTTCGTGCCGAGGGACGGAAATCTGCACTTCATCGCCGCGTTCTGGCTCGCTGGCGCGGTGTTGTACTTTGCGCTGCAGATGCGGCGCTACATGCGTTTCATGGCGAACGCGCATGCGAATGCCATTGGGGCTCCACGCATTCACCGCTGCGTTCGCATTCATCACAGCGCCGCGGTTGATGGGCCGGTAGCGGCAGGACTTCGAACGCGCACAGTATTCCTTCCGCTCGACTTCGCGCATCGTTTCGATGCGCAGGAACGTCGCTTGGCGCTGGCTCACGAACTCATGCACCATCGCCGAGGAGACGTTCTGGCGAATCTGGCCGCGGTGCTGGTGCTTTCCCTGCATTGGTTCAACCCCGTCGCGCATTACGCATACCGTTTATTTCGTGCAGACCAGGAACTGGCATGCGACGCCGACGTGCTGGCCGCCAAAGGCAGGGCATGCCGCATGGTCTACGGTCAGGTCTTGTTGAAGGCAGGCCAAGGCGTGGCGACAGCGCTTTGCGGATTGAGCGGAGCCGCACTGCTCAAGGCGCGGCTGCGCGGATTGGCCGCCGTGCTACCGCAACGGACGCGCCTTCTGACGTATGCGGGAGTGATCGCGGCGGGCTTCATTCTGGTAGCGAGCGCCATCGAGCGGCCGCATCCGAAGGCAGCGATCGGCGTGACGGCAGAACGACCTCTCTTTCCGCAAGCAGCAGGGTCCGTCGCGGAAGATCTTCCGGCCGCGGAACGACTCGGCAACCCTTCCTATTTGCAGCATCGCCGCGAGCTTGGGCTCGCACGCAGCCATGCCCGGCGCGGCACGCCGGCCGACGCCGCCTCGGCCGGCAGCCGGTCGTGGATCCTTCCAGCACCGCCCGATTGATGCGTCGCCCCCGGCGATGATCTGACCCTCAACGGAGCTTCCCTATGATCGTTATCTTTCGGTCCGGCCATCGCCGGGCATGGATTCGCTTTGCCGCTTGCTCGCTCGTCTTGCTCTGGTGCCCGTCGCACATCGCACGGGCGATGCCGGCTGCCGAGGCACAGGAGACGCAGGTCGACCGCTATCTCGAAGGGCAGATGCGCAAATTGCGCATTCCGGGACTGGCGGTCGCGGTCGTCAAGGGTGACCGCATCGTATTGGCGCGCCATTACGGCACGGCCAGCATCGAGTTCGCTCAGCCGGTGCGCGACGACACGGTGTTTGCCATCAACTCGGTGACCAAGGCGTTCACCGGCGTGGCCGCGATGCGGCTCGTCCAAGCGGGAAAACTCGATCTCGCCGCGCCAGTCGGCCGTTACCTTCCCGATCTTCCCGCCGGTTGGCGCGGGATCACTATCCGCCAGCTGCTGAGCCACATGTCCGGCCTGCCGGACGTCATGCGCGCACCCACGGTGGAGACGGACGCCGCGGCGGCCTGGGCCTGGGTTCAGCAAAGGCCCATGGACTTCGCTCCGGGCACGCGCTTTGCCTACTGCCAGACCAATTACACGATCATCCAGCGGGTGCTCAACACCATCGAGGGACGAGCGCTCGACGCACCTCTGGCAGAAGAGCAACTGCGTCTGGCCGGCATGAAGCACACGTTCTACGGCGACGCCTACGACGTGATACCCGGCAAGGCGCCCACCTACAGCTGGAAGTTGCCCGGCCCGTACGTCAACGGGTACAGCGGCGCTACGCTTGATGCGGCAGGAACGCTGAAGGCAGCCTCGGAGCGCTTCCTGCCTTTTCGCCGCGCATCCTCCGGTTTGAACAGCACGGCCACGGATCTGGCGAACTGGCTGATAGCCATCAACGACGGCCGGCTGCTGACGCCAGCTTCGCGCGATGTCATGTGGACGCCCGTGGCGTTCGCCAACGGCAAGCCGGGTCAGTGGGCTTTGGGCTGGCAGGTATGGAAGCGGGGCAGCCATCGTGCGGTCGGCATGACCGGTGGTGGTCGCGCGGCCGTGTTCTACTACCCGGAAGATCAAGTCGGTGTGGTCATACTCACCAACCTGGGCGGCGCCTTTCCGGAAGATTTTGTCGACAAGATCGCCTCCATCTATGCGCCGTCATTGCCGTTGTCGGGCGTGCCCGCCCTGCGGATCGCGCTGGACGAGAGGGGATATCCGCACGCCCTGGACGTCGCCGCCGCCATCGAAGCAAAGGATCCGCAGCTGACTTGGCCGGAGATGGAATTGAACGACTGGGGATACCGGTTGCTCAGTACCGGGCGCGCCAAGGATGCGCTCGCGATCTTCCAGTTGGTGGTTGCGAAATTCCCAAACAGCGCCAACGCGGAGGACAGCCTTGCTCAGGCATATCACGTCGTCGGCGATACAAAGAATTCCATCCTTCACTATCGGCGTGTACTTCAGCTCGACCCGACCAGCGATAGCGCCAGGCATCATATTGAGGAGATGGCATCTGGCATGGGTCAGTAAGTAACTCGATGACGGCTCAGGCCTTGGTTCGGCCAATATCATCGGTCATCGACAGAAGCACGCAGTGATTACTGTCGATGGTTTCGCGTTAGTCGGACATCCTTGGCATGGCGTGTGGCGACATGCTTCCTAAGAAGCTTGTCTGCTTGGGGTGACTTCAGAGACGCCAACGCCACGGGGTGCAGTTCCTCCGGAGGACGTAGTAGGCGAGTTCGATGAGCCCGCCTTCTGGCGGGTGGTTGCACAAGCCCTCGCGCCGCGAAGTGACGGCTCTATGGTGCTTCATTCGTGTATCTTCGCCACCATTCGGAAATCCGCGCAGTTGTCTCAGGAATGTATGGGGAAATCGATGCGTAGATGGGCATTCTTTGGATTGGCTGGTTTTCTGCTCGCAAGCTGCGGGCGGTCACCGGATCAGGCCACTATCCCGCGTGACTCTTATCCTGATGAAAGAGCGTTTAATAGCGGCATCAAGCAATATCCCTACAAGGCCACGGCAGAGCGTGTGAAACGCATCGTGGATGGAGTGCCGAGCCTTGAGTCTTGCATGACCAAGGAAGAGGTTCATGCGCTGCTTGGTGCGCCTGACTACAGTGACGTTAGCTATGGCCCAAAGGGACCTCATGCGCACTGGCTTGGCTCAGTTTGGATGTTCTATATCTCGAAGCAAAGCGATGGTGGGAACGTGAAGGACCCCAGGGTTGATGTTTTCTTCGACACCACCGACAGAGCCAAATGGATCGTTCCCGCTGGGATTGCGGGAGCCCACGAGATCGGTTCACCAGAAGCCATCTGCGCCGGGCGCGAGCTCACATCCCCCTTTGGCCGCAAGACATAAGGCTCATACGTCGATCAAGGCGGCCGCTGGAATCTATCGCACAACGTATGTGAGTTCCGCCGCTAATCCATCAGACCACTCCGCGCCCACACAACGCGCACGCACATCGCATGCATCCGCCTACAGACAACGAAAAATGATTTTGATAGTGTCGATGGCGTTGCCCGCTAAGTAGTGCAATACGCGACGCGGGCAACCATGGCAGCAATGCTGTGAGAAGCGCGGGCCGCAGGAGTTGCAGCTCCTACGACCCGCTGACCATCACCAACTCTAAGGAAGTTGATCATGGCTACCCCAGATCATACGGCACCTTCACGCCCGCCGATCCCCTCGGCGACATCCTCACCGCCACATCGGGCCGTCTGCATCCCTCGCAGGCACGGTTGACGAACCGCGGCCTAAGGTGATTTCGCTGGATTAGATCCTAGCCGTGCAACCCGGCGCGTCGCCTTGCGCGACGGCGGAACGCATTGACGCCGCCATCCACTTCTCAATCAGCCGTCCGGGGCCCAGGCATGGGCCACCGGTGAACCCTCGAGTCCGTGTGATCGCGGCACGCCGAGCTGTTGGCGGCGTGCCGTTCTCGGAACGAGGGCGCGGCACCCCACGACAAGGAGTTACTCATGAACGTCTACGGCGAGCCCTGGACCACCCGCCACACCCGTTATTTCTCCGACCCCGACGCAAGTCCGGAAGCGCTGTTGAACGATGCCACGGAGTGGTTGCAGTACGCGCACAGCAGCCTTCAGGTACTGACGGAGCTCGTGCAGGAACGCGGCAGCCCGGACGCGCGGCGGTTGACGACGATGCTGGAAGGCGTCTGCGCGTTCATCGACATGGGCACGCGCTGCGCGACGCAAGCGCATTTGCGGATGCAGTGGTTGCAGGTGAGGGAAGGCGCAACGCGCGAGACGGTCACGCTTTAACTCGGTGGCGCCTCTTGGCGACGACTCGCCGGGCGGTGGTCACGTGCCGATAAAACGGGCGGGGTAGGGAACGGCGCCAGGCCGATGGATCAACTACCCCCGCCCATTCATCGCGAAAGGGATTATTCACGCCATTTCGACGGGGCTGCGTGCTAGCGTCGCGCCGCTATCGGGGAATCCAGGAACTCAAATCGGCCAGGAAGGCCCATTTGCTGCATCACATCATGGTCGTCGGGTCTTCCGGCGCCTTTTGGTGTTTCTATTGGCTGGCCTGATTCTCTGGCTGCGTGCTGGCGTACTTCATCGTGCTTGCTTATCCGCCATCGGGCACCCGCTCGATGGGCGGTGAGCTTTTGCGCCTTCGCGCCGTGCCATCTGGTTGATCGAATGCCATCGACTTAAAGCCATTAGCCGCATCTCTCAACAAGGAAGCCATCCCTATGAATACCCAAACGCGTCGTTTCGGTTACGTGTTGGCGTGCACCGCGCTGTCGTCCGCCGCTATCGCTTTTGCTGGCGCCGCCACCGCGGCACCGGTCACGGGCACGGCCAAGGTCAAACTGGCCCATGTCTTTGCCACCCTGCAGAACGGTCAGCCCGATACCAAGCCGGCGGACATCGCCGCCTGCAAAAAGCAGGTGTCTTCACCCAATTCCCGCTACCTGGGCATCACGGTCACCACGAAGTATTCGGTCGATGCGCAGACCATGATCATGAGCGCCTCGTCCATGCTGCCGTCCCCGCACGCCACCAAGCCGGTGGTACTCACCATCAAACTGTCACCCCTGGGCATCGCCGGCGAGTACGCCTTCGGCGCCTTCCGCCCGACCGAGCTGCCGGATACATACGTGCTGTTCTCGATGGGGACGGACTTTAAGGGCGCCAAGTCGTCGATCTTGGTGCTCAATGAGGGGAAGGAATACAACTGTTTGGTGAGTAGTGATGCGGAGGTGTTTAGTGGTGGGGTGAGTGGGAAGTTGGGGGTGGAGCAGAAGTAGGCGTGGACCGGGGCGGAGTGGTTAATGCGGTGAACTGGGCCGACTTAACCGCCTCCGCCCCTTTGTTCGTGTTGAAAAAATTATGAGGCTGGTCGCCAGAGCATTTGGTGTTATCAAAATTTGTCAATCACGGTCATGTCGCCATCTCGATCATATGTTTGCTTTTCGCCTTTTGGGGCGAATCTGGCGAGGAATGCTTCCGCAAACTTGTCTTTAGCATGTCCTCCCTTCTGAGCTACATTTATTTTTCGATTGAGACTTCCGATAAAAAGATCAGCTAGTTGGATCGGGATAAGTGATTTTGAGTCTATCGCGTCAACAAGAGAAACATGAAGATCGTTGCTAAATTGCGCCTTAGAAACATTTTTGAGATTGAGTTCCAAGTTGGCAACAGAGAGCCTGTCGCGTGCCTCTTCTTCTGCATCCTTGAAAATACTTATAGAGCGCGGAAGTGGGGCGCGGCCGCTCGTATGTTCGTGTCGAACGCCACGCACTAGAAGGTGCAAAAGAAGGTCGTCGATAACTCTTGAAACGTCTGTGTGCCCTCTCCGCTCTATAGTGATTGCCCGAAAGCTTATGGTTGCGGCAAATTTGTCCAAAATATCTATTACTTCCAGGTACTTCTCAATATTTCTATCATTGATTTTTACGAAATGGAGTTCGTCCTTGAATCTGTTGTGCTGACGCCACTCCTCTAGGGCGCTACTTACGTTGGCTACATCCTCGCCTCTGAGAAACCAAACGCTTCCAACGATAAGGAAATTTTCGGTCTTCCCGCTTTCATCTGAATATACGGTAAGCGTCGGAAGTGGTGGTTGATCGTCAATCTGACGAGTTCGTTCTTTCTCTTCTTTAGCAACGCGCCGTTTTCTAACACTGTCGGATGCTTGGAAGAGGCGATACTCGTTTTGTATTTTTGCTCGTGACCTTGCGATATCGGTTAGCCGAGTGAGCTTATAGAGGTTTTCCAGCGTCACTGTATTTGGGCCGGACAGGAGATCTCTGTTGAAAGTGCGCCAGTACAGGACCTGGAGGGTAACGTCAGAGTCGCGAGCCGAAGGATATCGATTGAGAATCCAGGCGACCCTAGTCTGCACGTGATTAGTGTCGCCCGCAGCGAACTTTTCCAGGAAGTGAGCTCTTTGTTTAGCTAGGCGCTCTTCCCTGGATAGCTCTGGCTTTTTCTTGGCTGTATCTTCATTGCTGTCTTTGGGCTGATCGCTGTCCATGTGCTTCCTTTACACAGATGATCATTTGCTCAGATATCGCTGAGTGGTTGATATGGTCTATTGGACGGGTAAATTTTTTATAGAACTGCACAAAAATGGGATCGGGTTCACTTTCCAAGAGACAGTTGAGTAAACCCGGCTCCCTTGTCCAGTTACCCGCGCATGGGGGCATTTTTGGACCTAGCGCAGATTCTCAATGCCCGTGCTTGCCGTAGTGATTGCTTGTCCGGGTATTGCGGTAGCCACCACCACGATGCGACGAACCAGAACCACCGGCATAGTGGCCGCCATGGCTAGTGGTGTGATGAGCGCCTGAGTAGTGCACGGAGGAGCCGCCGCTATGGCCGCCACCCCGGGCATGGACCGCAAAGGAAAGCGTCAACAGGCAGCCCGCAAGCAAGATGCTGAGTTTGCGCATGAGGTGTTCCCCTGTGGTCGGCTGCAGGGACTATTGCAGTCCGGCAGCGTCGTCGATGCTATGCCCGGGGTTGCTGTTTTGGTAGTGCCTGTTGGTCGATGACCGGCCTTAGCACGCAGCTGCACAAGGAGAGTAAAGGGCCGTCGGCCGGAAAGTGGCCCTGCATAGGGCCTGCCAAGTGTTGTTGTTTTGGTGTGTGGGCCTCTTAACTGTCTTCGGCTTCTTACCGCTTTAACTGGCCAAAGGTGGTGGAGGCTCTCTTGATCGCTCGATGGCGCCCAAAAATTCCGCCGCCTTACGGATGTTCTCTGGAAAGTACTCGGACCAGAATGCATGGTCAGCCAGATACTCTACGAAAAGGATGAAGCAGCGGATCTGTCTGCTATCGAGCAACGAAAGCCTTTTCACTACATCTTTCTGAAATCGCTCTTCAGGTCCGAGGGCATAGACTAGAAATTCGATTTCCATTTGGTTGTAGTCTGCCTCAGTGGTGAGGCAATACCTTATGTAGTGAGGAGCAATCCAGCGCCACGCCTTTGCCGATAAACAGGACAGCTCTTGGTGGAGGAGGCGAATTAGATCACCGTTGATGGGTTTTCCCCTGAGCCAATCCAGCTCTTCCTGTAGCCACTGGCACTCAAGGCAGCCGCGCGCATGGAACGGGAGTTCTTCCTTCAATGGCATCTCCATGGGAGGAAACGCGCTGGCAATTTCTATCAAAAGGTCTGCAGATTTCATGCGTGGCTATTCTTGGTTTTCAACATCTAGTTGCCTCGGTATGGGCAGAAACGGGCCCTTCTGATAAGGCAGGTGTCGACCGAGCGTCAGGTTCCCACGCAGTCAAAGAAGTGGCCCGCAGCCTGGGCAAGCAAGGGCAATTGCCCAAGCTCGCTAGCAACACCGGCGGATACGCGCCATTCCTCGTTGCTCCCCGGGAGCCCGCTTAGCGTCACCAGGAAAGTTACGGCCCCACTAGCGTTGCACGACGCGGAAATCTGGAATTCGCCTTCAAGGGTCGCCCAGGACTTCGTGCCGTTCCAGGGTAGCTCGTTGGCCGCCAGCTCTCCCATCCATCGAGCCAACCCTTTGGGATCGGTGAATGCCGATACCGACTGCGTGGCCAGCACGCCGCGTCCTACAAGCTCAACGATAAATTCGTCACCCCGGCGGTCGAGGAATCGAACTTCCCTGTCTGAAGAGTTCGAGTGAATGGAGAACATCTCGCTTTCCTAGGAGCTGTGGTGTTGAACTCGGTCGCTCTCAGCGCCGAGCAAACATCCCGAATGCGAGACCAAATTCCTCGCTGGACGCCAGATAGCGCCATGCTCACCGCCCGATAACCACGATGTTCGTTCTGGGTCGGTGGCGGACTTGATCATTCTTCGCACTCGTGATCGCCATTCATGGTCACGAACCCCTCTATCCAGTTGTCGCGATCCAATTCGTGCTCCGAGACATAGAAGCCGTCGTCTTCGCCTGAAGCCTCTGGGTCAATGATGTTCGGATGCTTAGCGAAGCCAGGCTGCACCGATACGCGATCGACCGCCGCCTTTGCACGATCAAGGGTGCGATAGACGCCAATCATCTTCCAGTCTTCGTAATCGCCATGAAGCGTGTGCTTGTGTTGGACAACAAATACGCTTTCCACCTTGATCTGCCTCCATCACGTTTTTCATCTGAAAAATGTGTCTGCTATGGCGCGGAAGCGGACATGCCTTCCATTGTTCAACCGTGAGTCTCGTCCTGCTTCCGCTTCTCACGTTTTGAGGCTTTCCACGCCTGAAATTTATCAACGACGACTTGAAGCCGCGCGCTCTGCTCGGCGCTTAGTGGAGCACGCTTCGCCTTACGGAGAATTTCCTTGAACATATAACCAGATCTAAAGAAATAGGGCCTCACCTCAAGGAAGCAGATGGCCGCCTCCATCGCTTGTTCGTCGCCAGCCACCAAGCGATCCAGAGCGCCATGGTATCCACCAGGGAAAGCTAGCTCCTCATATCGATGATGAAAGGCTTCGCAGGCTCGCTTCCATTCCTCGCGATTTTCTTCGCTTATATGCCTTTTTGTAACGGTTTCATGGATACGTCTATGAAGGCGGGTAACCTCCGCAGCATTCCTTTCAATCAAAAGCTTTATCTGATCGGATGGACGAGGCACGCTGCACTCCTTGCAAGGTGGGGACATGTATCCACTTCGGGTCGACAACGGACACCCCGGCCCTCAATCATAACCACGTGAGAGACCACAGCGGGCCGCATCCGGAAGCGCTGCTCTTTCAGCTCTCCGGTGCAGCAGCCAGGGACGGAGATAGTTAAGGTAATGCGTAGCGTCAGAGGGCTCAGCCCACCATTTCATCTCGCATGGCAGGGAGCAATTACGACATGCTCAAGATAAGGGCACGCAGGTACGGTCAGGCTTTCTTTCTTGCTATCTGCACGGCCGCCTGCACCGTCGGCGCGCAGCAGCCCTCCGCATCCCCCGCCAACCTCCCAGCCCGCTACAGCGAAGCCCTCAAACTCCACGAATCCAAACACTACGCCGAAGCCGCCGCCGTCCTGGAGCCCTTCCTCGCCGCCGGCCCGGAAGGCATGGACTGGCATTGGAACGCAGCGATGTACGACCTAGCGTGCAACGAGGCGCTGGCGGGCCGCAAGGAAAAGGCGATGGAGGCACTGATGGCGTCGCAGGCCCAGGGCGGTAGCGGGTCGGCGGAGCATCTGGCGACCGATGCGGATCTGGCGTCGCTTCATGGGGACCCGCGCTTCACGCGGCTGGTCGAAGCGGCACGCAACCGGGAGCGCCTGTGGGCGCGCGAGCCGGGGCAGGGGCTGCCGCTGGTGCCTAACCTGGGCGATGACGCCAAGGTGGCGGGGCTGTCCACGGTGTGGTCCGAGGCGCGCTTCAACTTCGCCTTCTTCGACCGGCAACCGGATTTGGACTGGAACCAGACCTACCTGGATTTCCTGCCCAAGGTGCGGGCCACCGCCTCCACGGAGGAGTACTACCGCGTGCTGATGCGGTTCGCGGCCTTGCTCAAGGACGGCCACACCAACGTGTATCCCCCCGAGCCCTTGCAGAACGCTTTCTACGGACGGCCCGGACTGCGCACCCAATGGGTGGAGAACGCGGTGGTGGTGACGGCGGTGGATGACCCGGCATTGCTCGCGCAGCAGTGGCGGGTGGGCGATGTGCTGCTGACGATCGAAGGGGAAGATATCCAGCGCTATGCGGAGCGCGAGATTGCGCCTTACCAGAGTTCGTCCACGCCGCAGGATTTGCAGGTGCGCACGTTCGACTACGCCTTGCTCAGCGGTCACGCGGGCAGCTCGATCCATGTGACGGTGAAGACGGCCGCAGGCAAGGAAGAGGCGCGTGTGCTGACGCGGCTGACGATGGCGGAGCGGGCCAAGTTCAAACACCCGCCCGTGTCGTTCAAGCTCAGGCCGGACGGCGTCGCCGTACTCACCATCGACGAGTTCGAGGACACGGAGGGCACCAAGGCGCTACTGGCGAACCTCGCGAGCGTCAACGCAGCCAAGGGACTGGTGATCGACGTGCGCGCCAACGGCGGCGGCAGCACGCCGATCGATCTGTTGCAGGTGCTGGTCAAGGAACCGATCCGCGGCCCGCTGATCCGCACCCGCAGCTATCGCGCCGCGGACCGCGCGCGCGGCGCGCTGCCGGGCTGGTTCGACGTCCCGCCGTTCGAGGTGCCAGCCGATCCTGACCACCACGTCGACGTGCCGGTGGCGGTGCTGACCGGTGCGCACACCTTTTCTGCGGCGGAGGACTTTGTCGCGTCGTTCAAAGCCATGCATCGCGGCATCACCGTGGGCGAGTCCACGGCGGGTAGCACGGGACAGCCGTTGTTCTTCCCACTGGCCGGCGGCGGCAGCGCGCGCGTTTGCACGCGAGATGATCGCGCGCCGGATGGTTTGGCGTTCGAAGGCGTGGGGTTGCGGCCGGATGTGGCGGTGTCGCCTACGGTGGAGAGCATTCGGCGCGGTAAAGATCCGGCGTTGGAGCGAGCGGTGAAGGCGTTGTTGGCTGGCAGGTAGCAGCGGGAGCGGCGTAAATCGAGATTCTGTTCACCCGGAACGCGCCGCCGACCGCGCACGAATCACCCAACACGCCGCCGTATACCGGACCTGCACCCCGATAAGGGCCGGAGGTAGTTAAGTGAGGTAGTTAAGTGCGAAGGCCGGTGAGTGGCTTCGTTGTCTTAACTACCTTCGGCCCTCTTGGTGCTCACCAAAGTGATTGGGGCCCGACGCGCGACTAGCCCATCATGGCCAGGCGCCCCCGAGGGTGCAGCGGTTGGAGGCCGCATATACGTGTGCAGTCGACACGGATGCCAGAGCTAAGGGATGCTTGGAAAAGGGGGCCATATACGGACCTAAGGTTGCCATCGCTACGCCACACTCGTCGCACGCTTTTGTGTAACCGTGCGCTGCGCGCTGTCGTGCAGTCCCATGGTTCATGGGCGATGTGCTGTGGTCGGTGTTGATCTTCATCGACGCTCAATCATTTCAACTTCCTCTAATCACTCGGTCCTCGTTCAAGGGATGCCATGAAATTGTTTGTCAGCTGGACTATGGCCGTAACCTTGCTCCTCTTAGTTGCTCCTGCAGTCGCTGACGACACGGCCACGGGCCGAGCTGCAAACAATAAAGCAAGTTCTGAGTCGGTAATGTCTCTCATCCCCGGCATCTATATCGCTGGTGGGGGCGGCGAAAATCCAAACGCGTTCGCGGTACGCATCAGTCAAGTGAGCGGAAATGCGTTCAAGGGGTCACTTGAGCTTATTCGGCTTGACAAGTCTGGCGACTTGGTTCGGGAGACATCCGAGCTGGAAGGTGTTCTCGGCAAGCAACAAATAATGGAAACGTTTTTTCCATACCACTATGAAAATACTGGCGTCGCTCCGCTGGTGATAAAGCTCGCGAATGGATCGCTTCAGGCCAGAATGGCCGGTCTGGAGGGCAATATGACTTCGTTGGGGTTCCGTTTGTCTTGGACGTTGCCACGCAACGAGACGGGCAGTAGTTACGGCAACTTTGTCTTAAGTAACGAAACTGCTTACGGGGAGATTTTGGCGAGATACAGTGAGATGTCGTCTTTCAAGAAGCTTTTACGGGCAGGTGAAACCGCTTCCGCGAACCTGGTTGCGGCCAAGCTGAACGACTACATAAAAGACGCCGACAAATGGCTTGGTGCGGCGCATAGGGATGACCTGGAGTTCATCGGAAGTGGCGTGCGCGCGCTATACGTCAAGGAAAGCAAGCTCGTCCGCGATAATGCGCTCGATAAGGCGGCCGCGTCCGTTATTTTGATTCAGGTCGAAGCTTACGAGTCTCAGGCGATCTACATCAGCAGGGCGCAGTACGAGCAAGAGCGTTTTCAACGCGGCTCCTGGTTTTCCTTGGAGCAAGTGCTGCAGGATTCGTTTTGCACGGAAGGGACATCTACCCAGCTTGGTCGCGATGTGTCATCAAGCTGCGATGTATTGCCGAAGCTTTTTTTGGCAGCTGAGCAGCGTTGGAACAGGGTCAGAGGAGTGCAAATCGAAATGGCCCGACGTCGCAACCGTGTGCTTGAAGAAATCGGCTGCTTAAAGGAGGCCGCAATGGTCCCCTTTGAGCCAAACAGACGCACGTCGCCGTCTTGCGGGAAGTTCATGGCGCAGCAGATGTGATCTGCAGTAGCGCTGGCTTCGTTCGAAAATGCCGCACTCTGATGGTTCGTGCTGCTCAAAATTGGCTGGGTTAGATTGCCTCGATAACTAATCCGCCCGCGCACGAATCACCCAGCACGCCGCCGTATACCGAACCTCTGATAAAGGGCCGGAGGTAGTTAAGTGCGAAGGCCGGTGAGTGGCTCCATTGTCTTAACTACCTCGGGCCCCCTTGTGCTCGTTCCCGCTTGTCGATCGCCAACCCGCATTCGATACTGGTGGTTCCCGTTTCGAACGCATCGGACATTGGAGGCCCAAATGCGTATTGGCCTGACTTTGAATTCTGTAGCGCAATACGTCGCGTCGATTCCGGCTCCTGGCTATCTGAGCGCACATCTCAATCTTTCCGAGCACCCAGAAGAGACAAGGCGCAAGATATGCATAAAGGGATATGACACTTCGTCGGGTACTGAGAACGTCTCGCTGCAGTGGCCAACGGTCGAGTTGGCAGTGGGTGATGTAGTTGAACTACACGTACTCGAAGCGGGAGAAGGCTCTCCTCCCGCATCTATCCGGCGAAGCTCTCAGAATCCGGGCAACCTGTTTTCCAGCGAGGAACTCGCAGCTGAAGCGATAGGCATCGGTCTGGAATTTCAAGGGAAAATTGCAGAGTTTCTTCATAAGGCACAGGATGTGGAGAGTGCAGAAGAGGCCAAGAAGATCCGTTTGGCTTTAGGGCACATCCTCGCCGCACTGGGGGAGCATCTCTACTCCCCCATTTGGCGCCGGCATCCAGCGCTGGTGCCGCCTGAGATGCAGGGGAAATTGCTCTAGCGGAGTTACATCGGCGCGATCAGAAACATGGACAGATTCGCTCGCGCGATAAAGGGCCGCAGGTAGTTAAGTGCGAAGGCCGGTGAGTGGCTTCGTTGTCTTAACTACCTCATGTCCCTTGATCGGAAAGTTCTATCTTCGAGCTGTCCGCCTAGCGAGGCTTCCGGGGAGCAGGCATTCCCTATTCTTGTGGCTGGCCGCCAGACAATAGACCCGGACCATCTTCGCTGGCCGAAGGTAATGTCAGTTGATAACGACGGGTTTTGAACTTGCAGACTCGCTTGGCGCCGGAGGGGCTGAACTTCCATATGGACTGCACTGGCGCGCGAGTGGTATCGGCGTCGGATAGCAAGCCAACATCGAGAAGCTCTACGTAGGTCTGGCCGTCATGACGCACGATTCGAACCTTCAGGTCGGACGAAAAACTGGAGGTATCAATATCATTGGCATAAGAGGCCTCGAAAGCCTTCTGCGCCTGGTCCGCGGTCACGCTGGTTCCATCGAGCGGCAATGGAAATTCGACGGCAAAGCCACTGCCGCACCCGGCGCCCGATGCGTAGGCGTAGTTGATGACACCGACCGGCCCAGCGTGGCCGGCGTTGTCCAGGTCGACCATGCCCCACTGGGTTGCCTTCAGCGTGACGTCGGGACCGGCGGACTCAGGCACGGTGAAATGTCCCACCGCTTGCTGCATCGCCACCGGGACGGCAGTCATTGCAAGGGACTCGCACAGAGCGCCGTCACCCTCGACAACCACAGGCTTTCCCTGTAACGGCTGCAGGCGGCCATGGCAGATCAGCTGGGTATCGCCGGTCCTGTCGATGCGAGAAAGCTCGAACTCTTCGCCACGCACGCTGGAGCGAAGCAGCGGTTTCGCATCCACCAATACCACGTCTTCCGACACCCCCATCGCCCATCCGTTTCCGCCAAAGCGCAGTCGAACAGGGTTGCGGCTTTCGGTGTCGTCAGGCGACAACCTCTGTTTTAGATCGCCGGTTCTGACACTGGTGAGCGACGAATAACAACTTCCTCCCTCCGATAGCTGCACGACTGCCAGCGACCGCCCATCCACCTTCAGAGGCGTGACATCGGACGGCGTTATCCTTGGATCGTCCTTATACGCCTGGCTCAAGTCATCGGGGGCGTTTTTGGACTTCACCATCGGCAGGACACCTCGGTTGACCTCTCGCTCCGCTGCCGAGCAAAGTGCGCTCGCGTCGGCCGGCAACGGAACGAATCGCTTTCCGTGCAACTGGAGCCGACGGCTATCGATCCAGCCCGTCGTGGTTCGGCTGGCGCCGTGATAGCGAACATACGAATAGCCTTTGCACGCCTCGACAAAATCCACGCGATCGCCGCTGACGAGATAACCCACGCTGACGCCCTCTCCATCTTGTCGCGGGACTGCCTTTGTCATCAGCGCATGCTCGCCCGACTGGCCAATAATTTCGCCTCGTGTTACCGCCAGGGATCCTGGCGGCCCGTATTGGGACGCCTCAACACACTGGTCCGATGCATGCCCAAGTGCGGGTTGAGCGAGCACCAACGCCAGCGCCACCACGATGCGCAGCCAAAGTTCCATATTCCCCCCCCGATAGGAACCGCAAATCCCTTATGGATGAAACCGCATGACATGAGCCAAAAAAACAACATCAGGTAGAGCAAGCATGGCTGGCGCTGCCTGGAGTGAAGGCCGGCTCGTGCATACGATGACATGGCCGCACTCGGCAAATATGGCTTGAGCCGGGCATGCCGATGTCCGCCATAGGTCGGAAGCTGACATCCTGGGACTTCCATCGCTGGCTAGCTGGGTACGCTCAAAATACGAGCAGATTCGGTTCGGCCTTTATCAACCTTGGCGTCCTTGGCGCACGAGTTTTCCACGGCGTAAGACTTCGTGACTGCCTTTAAAGCGATGCCGCCGCCCGCGCACGAATCACCCAACACGCCGCCGTATACCGAACCTCCGCACCCTCCACAAAGACGTCGTACGCCGGTCGCACCTTCTCGATGATCCGCTCGCGAAGGCGTTCGTCCGCCTGCTGTCGCAGCGCCTGGCCGACAGGGCCCAGGCGCGTGAAGTAGCCGACTAGTTCGCTTTCGGGAAAGGCGCAGGCGAAATCGACAGGTTCGATAGTGATATCGCGCCATCCGCCCGCTTTGAGCAGTGTGGCGACGCGGTCGCGGTTGGCGAAGCCGAACTGGCCGGGCGCGTCGGGCTGGCGGGCGGGGAGGTTTGGCAGGAGCGCACCGGCCGCACGTTCCGCGGTGGTCATGAAGGGGTTTTCTTGCGCGCCGCGCCACGCGATGAAGCACAGGGACGCGTCGTCTCGTGCAGCGCGGCGCAGGTTGGCGAAGGCTTGCTCCGGCTGTTCGAAGAACATCACGCCCAGCCGCGAGATGACCATGTCGAAGCTGGCGGGCTCGAAGGGATAAGACCCGGCATCCGCGCAAATGAAATCCGCCGTCGAGCCGCTCCGCTGCGCGCGTTCCTTCGCGGCGGCGATCATCGCGGCGGAGATGTCCACGCCGGTGCAGTGGCCTTGCGCCCCGAGTTGTTGTGCGGCGGCCAGCGTCGTGGCGCCGGTGCCGCAGCCGACATCGAGCACGCGGCGCGCATGGCTGTCGCGCACGGCGTCGACGAGCAGGGCGGCCAGCGGCTGGAACATCTGGTCGAGTACCGGCTGTTGCTGGACCCAGACGTCGCCGGAAGGGCCGTTCCAGAGCGAGGCTTGCTCGACGTAGTTCGATGGCGTGGAGGTCATGGGCTTCTCCCTGGCGTGCGCTTGAAGGTGGGGCGCTAGACTTTGCCACTTCAAGTTGACTTGAGGTCAAGCGGGTGAAGCTTCTGGACATCGCCGCGGTGGCGAAGCAGGCCGGCGTGCCCGCGTCGACGCTGCGCTACTACGAAGAAAAGGGCTTGATCGCCTCCGTCGGCCGGCACGGACTGCGCCGCCTGTTCGATGCCGACGTGCTCGAGCGGCTGGCGTTGATCGCCCTGGGGCAGGCTTCGGGTTTCTCGCTCGACGAGATCGCGCAGATGTTCACCCGGGAGGGTGGGCTCCACATCGACCGCAAGGCGTTAAACGCCAAGGCCGACGAGTTGGACCGGACGATCCGCAAACTGAGTGCCATGCGCGACGGCCTGCGGCATGCGGCCGTCTGCCCGGCGCCGAGCCACATGGAATGCCGCACGTTCCGCCGGTTGCTCAAGGCGGCTGCGGGTGCTGCCCGACGCGGGTGAGCTTCGGCATTTCCAAACGCGCTAATGCAGGGTTCGCTACTGCTCACGGCGTGGGACGGGGCAGCCGACATGAGCCGGACTTAGGGGCCCAGCTCCGCCGCCACCGTCCGCAACACCCGCGCGGCGCGTGCACGATCGCTTTCGCCTTCGGTGGGGGCGACGGGCAAGTCCGGCGCGATGCCGGCCACTTCGTCCGTGCCGTCGGCGCGTAAGCGCATGCAGTTGGGTACGCGGAAGCGCAGGCGCGAATGCGAGAGCACCAGGGGCGGCACGTCGCCCATGAAGCCGCAGCCGTCGCCGCCGGTGCGTGTGCCGATGGTTTTCGCCACGCGGTTGTCTTGCATGGTGGCGGCGAACATCTCGGCGGAGGAGTAGGTCTTGCCATCCGTGAGGACATAGGCCGGGCCCGGCCAGGTGCCGTAGAGATCCTGCACGATGGTCGACCAGGCCAGGGCCTGTTCCGCGGTTGCGTCGCCATAGGCGTGCGCGGGCAGGCCGGGCAGTGGGCCGTCCGCGTAGCCCGCGTCGATGACGCGGCGGCAGCCGACATCGCGCCACGCGCGCCGCTCGTGCCATACCCACGACAGGTCGCACGGTGCTTGGCCGAGGTTGGCTTTGCGCACCTTGAACGCGGCGAGCGCGCGCTCGAGGTCGGCCTTGGCCTTGGGAGCGGGCTTGGCGGCCAGAGCCTCGGTCAGCCCGGCGATCTCCTCGTCGAGATAGAGCTGGCCCTCGGGCGCGTCCACCACCAGCAGGCGCGAGGACACCATCGGCCGGGTGCCGAACAGGCGAGGGATCCAATCGCCGCTGTCGTCGCCGCCGCCGTTGTTGCCGACATCCACGACGACGGCCTGCGCGCCCGCCGCGCGCAAGGCTTTGAGCTGGTCGGCCAGTTCCTGCAGCCAGAGTTGGCGCGCCGCCTGGCCGATATCGCCGCGTGCGATCGGCGTGCCTGCCTTGCGCGCCTGTGCCCACGCACGCTGGCAGGCCTGGGGAAAGGCGCGGGCGCGGAAGGCCTGGATGCGCATCAGGCCGATGCGATGGCCATCGCTCTCGGCCATGCCCACGCGCAACACGCTCGCCTGGCCGTCGCCCAGCAAGTGCACGCCGGGCAGGCTTTCGAAGGGCAGGCTGAAGGCGACGTTGGCCGTCGAGGAGTAGCCCATCGCCGCGCACCCGGAGATCGGGTCTTCCGGATCCAGCGTGGCCTTGCCGGGTTCGGCTGCCGCGTCCGGCGCGGGTGCTTGGGTGGCCAGTTCCGACAGGTGACCGTCGTGAAAGCCCGCCACGAAACTCCGCAGGGCCTCGCGCGCTTCCGCGTCGCTGTGCGCGGCGTCCAGGGCGGCCTCGGTGCGATGGACGAGGGAAGGCACATCGATGCCGCTTTCGTTGGAGCCCATCCAAGCCAGATTCACGTAGCGCGCCTGCAGCGCGGTCTGCATCTGGGCGAAGTCGGCGCGCCAGGCGGCGGCGTCGTAGGGCGCGGGTGTGCCGGAGGCGGGCGCGCTCATCAAGGCGGCCGCCAGGGCGGCGCTTAGCAATGGGATCATGGTGTCTACCTTGCGTGGTTCCACCGGCAGCTTAGGTAGCGCGATGGGCCCGGTCTTGGACCGACACGGCGATTGGGATCCTACGTGCAGCGGAATGCGGACGGCGCATCGCCGTAGGCGGCCTTGAAGGCACGGGAGAAGTGCGATTGATCGCAGAAGCCACAGGCCAGTGCGATCTCGCTGAGTGGCATGTCGGTCTCGCTTACCAGGTGCAGGGCGTGCTTCAGGCGCAAGTTGCGTTGGTATTCGCCGGGCCCCATGCCCAGCTCACGGCGGAAGGCGCGGATCAGGCGCGCCGGATGCACGTCGCAGAGCGTGGCCAGGCGGGCGATGGAGAGCGGCTGGTCGAGATGCGCGGCCATGCATGCGCGCGCCTTGGCAACCCAGCGAGAGCTCTCGGCCGCGCGATGGCCGGCGTGGCGGCCGAACAGCGCGATCAACTCCCAGGAGAGACCTTCCAGCGCCATGCGCGAATAGGCGTCGGCCACGCGTATCTCCTGCGCCATGCGGCGCCCCAGGCGCATCAGCTCCGGTGCCGCGGCGACCGGTGCCTCGTCCAGCGGCAGGCGGTCGGCCAGGTAGTCCAGCATGGCTGGTGCGGGCGAAAGGCTGAGCTTGAGCGCGCCCGTGGCAGGAAAGCGCTGGGAGTGAGGTTCGCCCGCCGGATAGAACAGCAGCGCGCCGGCACTGTGCGAGGCCGCGCGCCCACGGATGGTTTCTTCGTAGCTGCCGCCCAGCACCAGTGTGAGGCTGGATGTCTCATGACAGTGGACCGCCATCGCACCGGCGGCGTAGCGCGAGACCTTGGCATAAGCGGTGGAATGGGGCGTCATGGCTTTCCTCCTGGTGAGCCTGTGGCGGGCTTCGGACACGTCACCCGACAGTGGGCAGGGTGCTCCCTAGTGCGCGGTCTGCGCACGGCCTACAGGTCATGCTGCGAGGCAGGGTTGGCCGCCTCATCAGGGGCGTGGCATCGGTCTCGATGGTTTCGACCGGAGATTCGCCGGCCGGCCCTATATCGAGTGGCTAATTGCGGGCCGGCGGTTTGTCGCGAAAGCTCCGGCGAGCAGGTGGGCGCAGGCAGCGTCCAACGGAAACCAGGCGGGTTCCAGCACAGGGAGCAATGATGGCTAGTCAGCTTGGGCGGCACCGAGGAGCGGCGTCGCTGCTTTTCCTCGCTTTGTTGATCGCGATCGGGATCTTCGGCAAGCCGGCGCGTTATTCCACTGCGGTATCGGCCGCGCTCACCGTTGGCCAGTTGCTCTTGATGGGCGGGGCGGCGCTGGCCTTGATCCTGCCGGCCTGGCGTTCCGGCGACGAGCATCGGCGCGCGGTGGCGATCGCCGGAGTGCTGCTGATTCTGCCGTGGGCGTTGTTGACATTGATGCCGGGCTACGGCCCGCCGTTCACTGCCACCCTCGCGATGAACCACGTGCGGTTCGTCATTCTCTTCATCTCGACCGCCTTCCTCGGCGCAGGCTTGCTGGTGCTGAAGGAGCCGCTCGCGCACGGCGACGCCGGCGACCGGCTGCTCGCCCCGCTGGGCCAGGCCAGCGGTTTGCTCGCCGTGGGCTGCCAGCTCGTCTGGGCGGCCATCGTGATCGGCTGGACCATGTCGGCGGCGCGCGACCTGGCGACCTATCGATCCTTGGATGGCACGCCATTGGCCAATGCATCGGACGTGCTGCTCTTCTTCGCCGGCTTGATGACTTACATGGCGACGGCGTTCTATGCGTTGTCTTTCATGCGGCAGGGCTGGCTTTCCCGAGGGGCCGCATCGGTCATGACGATCATCGCGGCGATCGCCGTCGTGGGGCTGGTGACGCGCGGCCTGCAATATCCCGATCTCTCGGAGCGGTGGTACACCATGCCGGGGATGATCGTGGGGATCCCGGCGATTCCGTGGGTGACGGTGTATGTGCTGGGGGTGGTGGCGTTGGTGCGGGCGGCGCGGGGGCAGGATGAAGTCACGCGCCTTAGATAGCGGCGGTGAACGCAGTGAGCGATAGACGTGGAGCGAGCTGGGTAACCGCCTTCAGGTGCCGGCGCTCATGAGAGAAGAAGCCCGGCAACTGCTTGCTGGGCTTCTTGAGGGATGAAGGGCGATTTCGCGGCGTATGTCGTGCGCCCGACCTCCTTACGCAGACATATCAGCCACTCGGAGGCGGCAGCGCCGCACCGCCCGTCAAGGCACGGGCGTCATCGGGACGAGTGAGCGCGCCTGTGGACCGATTGAAAATCCCGAAGGCGTTGTTGCCTGAGCCGCTGTCGCTATCGTCCCAATACACGGGGCGGATGCCCATGCTGTTGGCTTGGCTGACGATGGTCTTGTCGAAGTACGTGCGCGATGCGAGGTGCCGGTTGAGTTCCGTGCCCGTCAAGCCGGACGTGCCGGTGCGGCGGATGGCGCCGAATTCACCCAGGAGCACGGGGATGCCTTTGCTGGTGAATTGGGACTGCATTTTCTGCAACTCCGAGGTGACATAGGACTCCTCGGTCGAGGACGTCGCGTTGCGGTTGGTCATCGTCGGCGAATGGTAGTTCTGTCCCCAGAAGTACCACATGGATCCCCATGTGGCGTCGGACGTCATAAGTGCATATTGATAGGGCGAGTAATAGTGCACTTCGAATGCCAAATGCTTGGCGGAATCGTTGGGGAGCGTCGTGACCCAACTGTTGGTATCGTCGATGTTGCTTCCGCCCGGCCCCTGCAGCACGAGCCAGCGCGTGCTGTTGTTGCCGCCGGTGGCACGAACCGCATTGATGAAGTTCTGGTAGTACTGAAACAGCACTGCGGTCTGCGCCTGCGACGATACGGCCGGCTCGTTGGCGACGGCGAAGAGCAGCTTCGAGTTGTAGTTCTTGAAGTTGTTCGCGATCTGCGTCCAGTAGGAAACCAGCTTGGCGTTGATGTTCGGGTCGTAGGTGTTGAAGTTCGAGTTCTCGAACCAGCCGCCGTCCCAGTGATCGTTGATGATGACGGTGAGATTGGCCGCCTGCGCCCATTGCACGACCTGCGTGACCGTGGCCATGTAGGACGCATTGATCACGTGCGTGTTCGGGTCGGCGTTGTGGTCCCACGCGCACGGAATGCGGATGGTGTTGAAGCCGGCGGCCGCGACGTTGTTGATCAGCGTTTGCGTGGGCATGACCGCGCCCGACCAGGTGGCTTCCAGGGTATTGCCGAGATTCCAGCCATAGGTGGGATTGGCCAGCTGCGTTCGTCCGCTGGTCGGAAGCAGCGACATGCCGGCGGCGAGAAGCAACGCCGGCAGGAGCCGGGGCGAAAAACGTCGGGCAGCGGGAAGGGGGCGATACCGGGCAACGTGCGAATGGCGCGAATCCATACGGGAAACCCTCTCGATTAGGCGATCTGGAGCGTTCACGCGGCACATAGGCAGCACCGTGCCGGCCGGCTGCCGATACTGAAAAGGCACGGAGGCGACGCGCAATTGCGAAATCGACGGGTGCACTTGATGTTTCTTCATTTGCAGTCGCCGCATTCGAGCTGCGCCTGCCGCATGGCCTGGTTGCAAAAGGTGCGCGTAATTGTGATGAGTGCTTTCACATACCGGTGCGTGCGACCAGTGATGCCTTCGTGTGGACGGCGGCCGGGCATTCAGAAAGAAATTACGAGCGGCGCCGTGTCAGCAAGAACGGTGGCAAGGCGTTCTTCGTGACTGCGCTGACTTTCGCAGCGGCACCGAGCCGCTTACCCTTGGCGGCAGAAGCGTTCGTCCGTCAAAGCCCACGCGGAGAAAAGCTATGGAAGGCAAGCAATGCGATCAACCCAGTAAGCGTTATGGGTTCGTGATGGCCGTTGGATGTGCGTTATTGGGCGGTTGCGTGTCGGTCGCCGCGCAAGACGCCGCGCTTCCGAAACGCACGTCGCCGACGCACGAACTGTCGCCTCACTTTCTGGGCGTCAATATCGAAAACAGTTATATGGCGTCGCCGGTCTTGTCGTGGACGGACCCGCTCCTGCTGAGAGCCATCAAGACGGTGGGCATCCAGGCGGTGCGTTTTCCAGGCGGGGACGTGAGCAATTACTGGGATTGGCAGAACGGCACGGTTTACCCGATCGGCAAGGCCGGCAGGACGAACGATTCGCTGCAGGCGTTGAGCGCCTTGGTTCGCGCGACAGGCGTCTATCCCATTTACAGCGTGAACGTAATGACGTTGAGTAATGCGGTTCTGCATCGATCGCAGCTGCCCCAGGCCATCGACAACCAGATTCATATGCTCGATGCCATTCGCGACTTGCGGCTCCCCGTCGAGGAGGTGGAGCTCGGCAATGAATTCTATTGGAGTTCGCCGGATCACGATCGTGCCTTTCCGGCGGGCGCCGATTATGCGGCGGACATGAATGCGTGGACGGCGGGCCTGAAGAAGGCTTACCCGCATCTTCGGGTCGCCTCCATGGCGGCGATTCCGTCGTCAGGCGACGCGAGGACGAAGCACTGGAACGAGGCCGTCGTCGGCAAGACGCAGGGTATCGATGCGGTGACGCTGCACCGTTACGACAACATCGTCGACGGCGGCGTCTGGGACGGAACGGAGCCGGACGCGGTGCTGGGCCGCGCCTTCACCGATTGGGCCAGCATCGTGGCGGCACAAGTTCGCATGATCGAAAAGGCCAGGTCCCGTGTGTGGGTGACCGAGTTCGGCGGTTTCCAGGATTGCACGTCGCACGCGCGCTTCAGCGGCACGTGGTTGGAGGCCTTGTATCAATCGCAGATGCTCGTGCAGTTCCTTTCGACGCCGTCGGTCGATCAGGTCGATCTCTACAACATGGCCGGAAGCACCGGATCGCTGATGTTCCAGCCTTCCTCTTCGTACTGGAATGCGTGCCAGAGCAAGAGCATGGTGTTTCATGCCACCGTGGGCGATTTGACGGCCACCGGTCAGGCTTATTCACTCTTCGGTGGTGCGTTGAAGCAGGCGAAGTCGGCGTATGCCGTTACCTTCGCGCAGGCGCCCATGATCCATCCCAAGTCGGGGGCCTCGTATCCCGCGGTTACCGGTGTTGCCTTGCAAGGGCAGGGCAACCAGTGGCTGCTGCTCAACCTCTCGTCGCAGCCGGTAACGTTGCGATATCCCAGCATGGGTCGTGGACACATGGAGAGCTTGTCGGCGCCGGCGTTGACCACGGTCGTGACGTCGGAGCATGTGCTCAAGCGCGGCACGGAAGCCTTCGATGGGCAGCATTTTGTCCTGCCGGCTTATTCGGTCAATCGTGTCGTTGTGGAGCGTTGATGCCGAAGGTGTCGTGTGAGGTGTACAGGCCTTCTCGTTGAGCGTTTCCCGGCAGCTGGCCGCGACAGAGCGCCGCTGTCAGGCCCACGGATAGCGGTCCGTGGGCCCCTTTGTCTAGCCCAGATGCCAGCCACCGTCGACATCGAGAATGGACCCGGTCACATAGGTGCTGGCGATCATGAAGGCGATGGCATTGGCGCTCTCTTCCGGACGGCCTACACGGCGCAGCGGCAGCTTGCTGCTGAACGATGCGTAGAGAGCGGTCTTGTCGCTGGCCGTCATGGCGTCCCAGGCCTCGGTGTCGGTCATGCCGGGAGCTACCAGATTGACGCGGCGTGGTGCGAGTTCTTGTGCAAGGCTTCG
>JBCNOA010000129.1:0-11812 GCA_039594095.1 Dyella sp. | reverse complement strand
GCCGCTGATGCTGCGCGCCAACCGGCGCCGCACCACCCGCGAAGCGCTGCTCGAACGGCTGCGCGCGGCCGGCTATGTGGCCGAACCCCATGCCTGGCTCGCCGACGGCATCGTCCTGCCCCACAGCGCCGACGTCACGCGCATGCCCGGCTTCGCGGAAGGCCAGTTCGCCGTGCAGGACGGCGCGGCCCAAATTGCGGCCGACTTGGCGGACATCCACGACGGCCTGCGCATCCTCGATGCCTGCGCCGCTCCCGGCGGCAAGGCTTGCCACGCACTGGAACGCGCGGACGTCGCGCTCACCGCGGTCGAATTCGACGCCGGGCGCGCCGCGCGCATCCGACAGAATCTCGAACGCCTCGGCCTTTCCGCCGAGCTGGTGATCGGCGACGCCGGCCAGACGGAAGGCTGGTGGGACGGCCGCCCCTTCGACCGCATTCTCATCGACGCCCCTTGTTCGGCGACCGGGGTATTACGCCGCCGCCCGGACGTACGCCTGCATCGCCGCGAAAGCGACGTACCGGCGCTGGCCGCGCAGCAAAAACGCATCCTCGACGCGCTGTGGCCCCTGCTCGCGCCCGGCGGCCGGCTGATCTACGTCACCTGTTCGTTGCTGAAGGCCGAGAACGAGGCTGTCGTACAGGCGCTCCTCGCCGATCGGCCCGAGGCGCGCGCCGTCGCCTTCGCGCTGCCCGCCGGGCAAGCGGCCGGCGTGGGCTGGCAGATCCTGCCGGGGGATGGCGATCTCGACGGCATGTACTATGCCGTGCTCGAACGGGCCTGACCGCGTCTTCGGAACGCCGAAGCGCAAGGTCCAGAACGTTTCTCCGCCGCGCCATGCGAGCGCGGTGCCGACGCCGGAATTCCACGCATGTCCGTTGCTCCGCAAGCCACCTCCCAGGAACGCCGCTATTTCTGGCTGATGCTGATCTTCGCCTTGGTGGTGATCGGCGCCGGCATCGGCCTGCGCGATCCCTGGCCGTCGGACGAGCCGCGCTTCACCCTCGCGGCCAAGCAGATGGTGGAAAGCGGCGATTGGCTGTTCCCGCATCGCGGCAGCGAGCTGTATTCGGACAAGCCGCCGATGCTGATGTGGACGGAAGCGGCCAGCTACGTGATCACCGGCAGCTGGCGCATCGCCTTCCTGCTGCCGTCGCTGCTGGCCGCTCTGGGCACGCTGCTGCTCGTGTACGACCTGGGCCGGCGCCTTTGGAACCGGCAGGCCGGCTTGTACGCGGCCGCGACGCTGCTGGTGAGCTTCCAGTTCGTGTATCAGGTCAAGCGCGCGCAGATCGATCCGCTGGTGATGTTTTATATCACCGCCGCCAACTGGGGCCTGCTGGTGCACCTGTTGAAAGGGCCGAATTGGCGCGCGTTCTGGTTCGGCTGTTTCTGCGCCGGCCTCGGCGTCATCACCAAAGGCGTGGGCGTGCTCGCGCTCTTCATGCTCGTGCCCTATCTGGTCGCCTGGCGTGGCCAGTGGGACGGCGTGTCGCGCATGGGCGCTGGCGCGTGGTGGCGCTGGCCGCTGGGGCTGGTGGCGATGCTCGCGGCGATGGCGCTGTGGCTGGTCCCGATGCTGCTGGCCGCCAAGGCGCATGCCGGCGACCCGGCCTACGCCGCCTACGTCAACGACATCCTGTTCCACCAGACCGCGGGGCGCTACAGCAAGTCGTGGGACCACCACCACTCGCCGTTCTATTACGTACCGATCGTTCTCTTCAGCTGGCTGCCGCTGTCGCTGACCTACCCCGGCACGTTGCCGCGCTGGTGGCAGCGCCTGAAGGCGAAGGACGCGCGCATCCTGCTGCCGCTGGGCTGGATCGTCCTGATCCTGATTTTCTTCGCCATTCCCAAGGGCAAGCGCGACGTCTACATCATGCCGGCCCTGCCGATGCTGGCGCTGATCACCGGCCCGTTCCTCGGCGAGCTGCTGCAGAAACGTTGGCTGCGCATCGCCGGCCTGCTGTTCATCGGCGTCATGGGCGCTGCAATGCTGGGCACGGGTGCCTATGCGCTCGGCGCGCATCCGAAGTTCGCCGGCGAGTTCGCCACCGCGCGCGGCTTCGACGACGGCGGTCATGCGGTGTGGTGGATGTTCGTGACCATCGGCGCCATCCAGCTGCTGCTGATCGCCGCCTTCCGCCTGCGCCGCGCGGTGTGGGCGGCCTGCGGCAGCATGGCCGCGATGTGGCTGGCCTGGAGCCTTTGGGCCTATCCGCTGCTCAACGACTCCAGCTCCGCGGCCGGCGTCATGCAGGAAGTGCGCGAGCACGTACCGGCCAACGAGGAGCTCGGCCTGGTCGCCTGGAAGGAACAGAACCTGCTGATGCTCGACCGCCCCGCCACCGATTTCGGCTTCACCGTACCCTGGCACGACCAGTACGCGGCCGCGGTGAAATGGCAGGCGCAGGCCCCCGCTCATCGCTGGCTGTTCGCGCTCGACGGCGTGATGGACAAGTGCGTCGACCGCAGCAAGGCCATCAGCCTGGGCCATGCCAACCGTCGCGAGTGGTGGCTATTCAAGGCGGACGCGGTAATCCCTGGCTGCGTACCGGGCGAGGACGTCGACCGCGTTCCGGCCGCGGCGCTCGAATAAGACGCGGGCTCAGCCCACGAGCTGCCGGTAGACCGCCTCGGTGCGGTCGATGAATGCCGCCAGCCCGAACTCCGCCTCCGCATGCGCGCGCGCCGCGCGTCCCATCGACGGCAGGCGGTCGCGTTCGGCCAGCAGGCGTCGCACTTGCGCGGCGATCGCCTCGCGGTCGCGCACCGGCACCACCCAGCCGTCCTCGCCCGGCCGGACGTTCTCGGGCAGCCCCGCGTAGTCGCTGACCAGCACCGGCTTGCCCATCGCCATCATTTCGCGGCAGGCGAACGAGATGGTCTCCACGTCCCACGACAGCACGAAGCCCGCGTCGAACGCCGCCACCAGCGGCCGCACGTCGGAAAGCAAACCGGGGAACACCACCGTGTCCGCCAGGCCCATGCCGGCGATGCGCTCGCGCGCGGGCGCCTTCGGCGGCACGCCCGCCACCAGCACGCGCAAGCGCTGCCGCTCGTGCGGTTCGAGCCGCTGCAGCGCTTCGGCCAAGTCCATCCATCCCTTGTAGTCCGCGGTACCGGCGTTGCTGCCAAGGACGAGGACATCCCGCCGGTCACCGGCCCAGTGCGCACGCGCGGCGCCGGCCTCGTCGGCGGGCCAAGGGCGGTAGCGGTCCAGATCGACGCCGTTGTACACCGTGGCGAGCAGGCAGCGCCGATACGCGGTCCGGGTCAGCTGCCGGCGCGTGTATTCGCAAACTGCGATGACCGCATCGGTCCGCCTGGCACGCCACGCATGCCCGAGACCCGTCATCGGCTTGGAATTGTGCTTGGTCAATACGATGCGCGGGCGCCGGTCCGGCAGGGCGGCCAGCACGAGCCGGTGGTCGGCCGATCCGTTCACGTGCACCAGGTCGAACCGCTGCTCGCGCAGATAGGCCGCCAGCTGCCGCCGTGCGGCGGCCCGGGCCGCGAGCTTGTTCAAGCCGTTGGGGAACGGCTGGTCCAGCACCGTGACACCGTCGATGCGCCGGGCTTCCTCGTTGAGGCGGCTTCCCGGCGGCGCGGCGATGTGGATTTCATGTCGCTCGCGCAGGCCGAACGCAAGCCAGCGGAGATACGTGGTGTGTCCGCCGCCGTCGCCGGTATGGAAATTGGTATAGAGAACTTTCACGCGGGCTCCGGCGAAGGCGCATCAGGCACGAGCAGGCGGCCCGGCCACCACGTGCGACGTACTTGCCGCAGCCTGCGGTAGCGCGAATTCCGCCAGATGACGATCGATACCCAGCTCGCAACGCGTGATGCGCTGCTCGACCGTCTGACGGAACAGCTGATTGTTGGGCAGCGTTGGATCGTCCACGTCCGGCTGTGCCCGCGAACGGTGCTCAAGATGCACCGCCAGCGCGGCCCACTTGAGCTGGCGCCGCCGGACACCGGCGTTCTCCAGCCGCGCGGCCAGCTCGCGGTCTTCGGCGCCATAGCCTTCCATGCGCTCGTCGAAACCGTTCACCCGCAGCAAGTCCTCGCGCCAGAAACTCATGTTGCAGCTCATGACGCGCCCGCCGCGGCGGGCGCGTGCCTTCCAGCGCGCGAGCAGGGGCTGTCGGAAAGCGTAGAGGCGGCGCGTGCCGTCAAATTCGTGGAAATTGCCGGCCATCCAAGGCGCGAACACCGGAGGACCGCCGGCGAGCAGGCGCGCGCTTTCCGCGCTGTCGGCCTTGAGGCGGCCGCCCTGCAGAAAGTAGCCCCGCTCGGCCAACATCAGGTGATCGGCGATGAAGCTGGGATGCAGCAGCATGTCCCCGTCGATCAGCACCACGTAATCGCCTTTCGCCGCCGCGAAGCCGCGGTTCCGGGCGCGCGCGGCGCGGAACCCCCGATCTTCCTGCCAGACGTGGCGCAGAGGCACCGGAAACGAACTCTCTCTGGCTGCGATGAGCGCCGCCGTCTGCGGACCGGATCCATCGTCGGCGACGATGACTTCCTCCGGCAGCCGACGCTGGGCGGCCACCGTGTCCAGCACTCGTGCGAGCGCTTCTGGCCAGTTGTAGGTGAGCACGACCAGCGAAACATTCATAAGCCGGATGTCTCTTTCTTCGAAACATCGCGCCCCAGAGCCATGCTCGCCGCCAGCGGCAGCCAGGTGAACAACCAGCCGGGACGCGGGCTGTCGAGCAGATAGGGCAGATCGAACTGGACCAGCACGGTGCCGAACACCCAAAGCCCCAGCACCACCCGACCCAGCCCCTCCCGGCGATGTCGCCAGGCACGCCATGCGAGCGCCAGCCACAGGCCCGTCCACAACAATAAGCCAGGCAGGCCCAGCTCGATCGCCAGCTGGCTGAAAAGGTTGTGGGCGTGGGTGAGCGTCTCGGTACCCGCATGCAGCTGGAACGGCGTTCCCTGGCCGCAACCCAGCCACGGATGCTGCAGGAACAGATTCATCGACTGCGCGAATATCTCGGGGCGCAGCGACCAGCCGCGCTCCATCAGCATGGGCAGGCCCGCCAGAAGCCCCGCCACGCCCAGCAGCGCGACGGCCAGGGCATACCAGCCCGCCCGCGTGCCGCCACGCGCCACGATCATGGCCACCAGGGCGCAGAACACCGCCGCCATGGCGCTACGCGCCTCGGTCAGCAGCACGAACAGGGCAAGCACGCTGAGCGCCGCCCATTTGAGCGCCCGCATTCTCCAGTCGCCCGGCGCCCAGGGCCACAGCCACACCAGCGCCGCGCCCATGGCGCCCGCCGCGAGATTCGCGTTGGCCATCACGCCGAATCCCACCAGGCGGCCATCGGTCGGCGGGTACATCCATCCCCACGCGATCGCCGGCACCGCTACCGCGGCGAAGGCGAGCCCGCACCCCACCAGCAGCCAGCGCGTGCGCTCGCGGTCCCCTTCCAGCACCTGCTTCCAGCCCAGCAGGAACAGCAGAATGCTCAGGTTTCGCGCGATCTCGTCGGCCGGCCGGTCGGCATGGCCCCACAGTTGGGAAAGCGAGCCCCAGGCCAGCAGCAGCACGGCGGCGGGCATCAGCGGCCGACGCCAGAAGTCCAACCAGGTCCGAGGGTGCCTGGCCAGCAGCACCAGAGACGGCAGGTACAGAGCGAGCGCCAGCGTGCGCTGATACCAACGTCCGGGGTTGAAGGAAGGGCCCGACGGCATGACCCCCAGCCCCACGATCAGCCACGCAACCCCGGCGAACACCAGCAGGTGGAGCCATCGGTCGAGCGCATCCCCGCGCGAAGCCGAGGTCATGCCTGCGGCGTTCGGATCCGGCAAACGACGACTCTTCATCCAGCGCGCCCCACGACATCGCGCAGATCGGGCGGCGGCTCGCGGAAATCGGGCACATGCGCTTCCAGGCCATGGGCTGTTCGCACGAGCCGGCCGTCCCTGCTCGCATACAGCAGCCGGTTGTTGGGCAGGGAAGGGTCGCTGGGGTCGGGCGGCGCCACGCTCGGGTGCTCCAGATGCAAGGTCAGCGCCGCGAACTTGATCTGGCAGCGCCGCAAGCCCGCGTTGCGAAGGCGAATGTCGATCTCCAGGTCCTCGCTGCCGTATCCGTGCATCCGCTCGTCGTAACCGTTGACGCGCAGCAGATCCGTCCGCCAGAAACTCACGTTGCAACCCATCGGGTGACCGCCGGACCGGCTCTTGATACGCGCCAGCCATGGAATCCGCAATGTGTGGTGGCGGCGGCCGAAGTGATAGGTGCTGCGGTCTTTGTCGTCCCTGAAATAGGCGTCCACGAACCAGCCGAACCGCGGCGTGCCGCCGGCGAGCAGCCGGGCCGTCTCGGCCACCGTGGTGCGGATGCGCGTGCCCTGCAGGAACCGGCCAGGAGCGGCCAGCGCCAGGTGATCGGCCACGAAATGCCGATGCATGATCATGTCGCCGTCGAGCTGGATCACATAGTCGCCGCGCGCGGCCGCGATGGCGCGGTTGAGGATGCGCGCCTTGCGGAACCCTTCGTCCGGCTGCCACACATGGCGCAGCGGCACGGGGAACTCCTTGGCCATGCGCTGCAGCAGTTCGGCGGTGTCCTCGCGCGAACCGTCGTCCATCACGATCACTTCGTCAGGCAGCCTGCTCTGCGCCGCGGCGCTGCGCAGAACCAGTTCGAGCGCCTCTTTCCAGTTGTAAGTGGAAATCAGCAGAGAGACGGTCGGGGAATGGGGCTTGGGCATAGATCTACGGGTTCTTGCGGCCATTCACGGCCGTAACCGCGGACTTCGTCCGCGCCTTCCGAGGGGGGACTCCTCAGGCGGGCATTCTCTGCTCGAACGCCTTTACCAGTACAGAGTGGCGGTCGTATTGGTGAACAATCGGAGCGGGATGGCCGTCCTCGTTGAGCAGGAGCCCGTCCGCCAACGTGAATACCGCCGGGTCCAGGCAGCCCAGGGTAGCGATGGGTGAGCGCAGCGGCTGACACCAATGAACGTCTGCCAGCTCGCCCTCGTGCAGCAGCTTGTTATGGAAGGCCTGGTCGTAGATCCGCGTTTTCATCTTGCTGAACGGCAACCGCAGCGCTTCTTCCAGGATTTGATCCACGTACCGCCTCACCGATGCGGCGTCGCCGAACGTAACGCCCGAACATGACACCTGCCGGTCGCCGATGCGCGCCAGCATCGCTTCGCCATAGGCATCGAGCATCCACTCGCGATCGAAGGGCTCGGTGGCAATGGTCAGCGCGGGGCTCTCCATGCCCAGGTAAAGCCCCCGAGCCCATCCGGCGAACGGGTCGGACTGGAACACCACATCGCGCACGTCGCTCAGCAGCACCTGTGAAAAATCATCGTGTGCGGCCAGGTAGTCGGCGTAGTGGAAGTAGCGGGTCACATGGGGCATGCCCTGGAAACGCAACAAGCGACGCTTGAGCGACGGCACCGACTCGGTCGGCATCATGGCAAACAGTCGCTTGATGCAGGAGCGCACGAGCTTGGCGTGCTCGCGGATGCCGCGGATAGGGACGAGTTCCGCCGTCACGCCCGGCGCATACCGGCGCAGAAAATCGCGCGTGGCCGCGGCCTGGGAGCGATAGACGAAGAGCACCAAGGTTCCTTGGAACCCCGTCGCCGCCAGACTCTGCACGAACAGGCGGATCTTGCCCGGCTCGTACCCGGCCGCCGCCCCCATCACCAATGCACGCTTACCCATACGCTCCCATATCCATCAAGCCGTCCGGCTGAGCCATCCGAAGCCGATCGCTTCCCGATGGGGCCGGATGCGCCGACCGCCGCGTGCCGCGTGCGCGCCGGTCCGTCCGGCCGGCGCACATGCCATGAACGACGAGCCGGCCCGCAGAGATGACGGGCGGACCCGCTTTTTTTGAATGCCGACGAGTGTCCGGCCGCCCGCTAGAATGTTGCGATGACCCAGTTCCCCATCACCTTGGCCGTCATCACGCACAACGAGGCCGACAACATCGCGCGCTGCCTGGACAGCGTGCCGTTCGCGGCCGAGAAGCTCGTGGTCGACAGCGGCAGCACCGACGACACCGTCGCCATCGCCCAGGCCCATGGCGCGCGGGTAGTGCATCAGGACTGGCTGGGTTTCGGGCCGCAACGCAACGCCGCGTCCGCCCTCAGCTCCCACGACTGGATTCTGGTGCTGGATGCTGACGAGTACCTGTCGGACGAGCTGGCCGCGGAACTGCAGGCGGGGCTTCCTGCATTGATGGCGAGCGATGCGCCGGCGGCGGTCCTGCGCCGCAGCACCGTGTACATGGGCCGCCCCATGCGCTGGTACCTGCCGGCCATGGGAGAAAAGATGGCCCGCCTCTATCACCGCGGCCGCGCGCGCTGGTCGGATGCGCGCGTGCACGAATCCCTCCAGTTCGAAGGAACGGCCCCCGTCCTGCGGGAGCGGTTCCGCCACGTCAACAACCCCACGCTAGTGCACAAGCAGTTGAAGGTGCTCCGCTACTCGGAGTTGAAGTGCCGCGACTGGCTGGAGAAGGACAAACCCGTTCGCATGTGGCAGGCACCATTCGTGTTCCTGCTGGCCTTCGCCAAGGACTACGTGTTCCGCCTGGCCATGCTCGATGGCTGGCGCGGCTTCATGATCGCGCAGACGGCCGCCAGCTACGCCCTCTACAAGCGCATGCGCTACTACGAAATGCGCCACAACCCCGCCTCGCTGGAAAGCGCGGCCGCCGCCCTGACCCGCCACGGAATCGATCGCTGACCATGCCCAAGCACTACCTCCTCTACGGCTCGGAGCGCTATGCGCTGGCCATCCTGCGTCCGGTCCAGGAAGCGATCCGCGCGCGTGGCGACGAGGCGGCCTGGTTCTTCGACGGCCCCGGCGCGGAAGACCTGGTCGACGGCGAGCGGCTTCTCACCGTGGCCGAGGTGCGCGCGTGGAAACCCATCGCCTGCATCACCTCGTCCAACCACCTGCCGCATTTCTTCCCCGGCGTGAAGGTGGAGACCTTCCACGGCTTCGACGCCGGCAAGCCGCGCCACATCTACATCCGCGGCTTCTTCGATCTGTACTGCACCACCGGCCCGCGCGACACCGCCAAGTTCGAGGCGCTGGCCCAGGAGATGGGCCACTTCGCGGTGGCCGAGACCGGCTGGCCCAAGCTCGACCCCTTCATGAAGGAGATCGCCGGCCCGCTGCCGCCGGTGCGCGAGAAGCCGGTGATCCTGTACCACTCGACCTTCTCGCCTTCGTGGAGCGCGGCCGAGACCCTTTACGAGGAAGTGAAACGCCTGTCGCAAGCGGGCGAGTGGCGCTGGATCGTCACCTTTCATCCCAAGATGAATCCTGAGACGGTGGCCAAGTTCAAGGCGCTGCAGGGCGAGCATCTGACGTTCGCCGAGAACGACAACATTCTGGAACTGTTTCCGCAGGTCGACCTGATGTGCTCGGACACCTCGTCCGCGCTCAACGAGTTCCTGCTCACCGGCAAGCCGGTGGTGACCTTCAAGAATCGGCGCCCCGGCCCCCAGCTGATCGATATCGACGACCCAGCCCAGTTCGAACCGGCCATCCGCCGGGCGCTCAGCCGCCCGCCGGAGCTGATGCAGGCCATCCGCGAGTACGCGGACGCCATCCACCCGTACCGCGACGGCCATTCCAGCGAACGCGTGCTGGATGCCATCGACGCCTTCATCGCCAAAGGCGGACGCAACCGCCGGCCCAAGCCGCGCAACTGGTGGCGCAAGCTGAAACTGCGCCGCCGCATCGGCTACTGGGGCCTGGCCCGGCTGCCCAGGGGCTGAACGACGACGCGGCGTGAACGGCGCCGCACCTCGCCAAGCGACCGGACAGCCCGGCCGCACTAGAATCGCAACACCTCTGAGAAAGAAGCCGCCCCGTGCCCACCAGCGCCTACAGCCGTTCCGAACACCTGCGATCCCTGTGGCCCTGGCTGCCGCTGTGGGCGGCGGTCGCCCTGCTGGCGATCTTTTCGCACGGGCCGATGCCGCTGTATTCCACCCGGACCCTCGCGGTGGCCTGGGAGATGTGGAACCACGGCCATTGGCTGGTGCCGCACATCAACGGCCAGCCCTATAGCGAGAAGGTGCCGCTGCTGTTCTGGCTGATCCACGCCGGCTGGTTCGTGTTCGGCGTCAACGACGTGTGGCCGCGCGTGCTGGAGGTGATCTTCGGCGGTACCGAACTGGTGCTGCTGGCCACGCTGGCGCGGCGCTTGTTCCCCAACCGCCCGTGGGTGGCCAAGGGCGCGCCGTGGATGCTGTTGGCGCTGGGCTATGCCTTCCTGTTCGGCTTGCAGATCATGTACGAGGTGCTGCTGGCCGTGTGGGTGCTGGCCGCGCTGCTGTGCCTGACGCCGAAGGCCGATCGCGAGGAACCGCGCTGGCTGCTGTTCGGCTTGTGCATCGGCGCCGGCCTGATGACCAAGGGCCCGGTGATGCTGCTGCACGTGGCCTTTCCCTGGCTGCTCGGCCCGCTGTGGAACGACTGGGCCAACCGCCACCGCGCGCGCTGGTACGGCCGCGGCGTGCTGTCCGTGCTGCTGGGCGGCGCGATCCTGCTGGCCTGGGCGCTCCCGGCCGGTTTCAGCGGCGGCGAGGCCTACCGCCAGCGCCTGTTCTTCACTCAGACCGCCGGCCGCGTGGTGGATGCGTTCGACCACGCCCGTCCGCTCTGGTGGTATCTGCCGATGATCCCCGCGCTGCTGTTCCCCTTCAGCGGCTGGCCACGCGCCTGGGCGGCGCTCGTCACGCTGCGCCGTCCGCTGGAGCCGGGCATCCGCTTCGCACTGTGCTGGTTGCTGCCGATCCTGGTGGCGTTCTCGCTGATCAGCGGCAAGCAGCTTTACTACCCGCTGCCCGAGTTCGCCGGCGCCACGCTGCTGCTGGCCGGCGCCATCGCCGTGCTGCGCGAGAAGCGTCCCGCGCTGGCCAACTCGCCCTGGCTGGGCACCTGGCCGATGGGCATCGGCGGCCTGCTGTTCGCGGTGTTTCTGTTCGTGCTGCCCAACCTGGTGGCGCACAACCTGATGCACGGCGAGTTCATCGACAGCACCTCGCAGTACAGCCGCTTCTTCAGCATTGTCTTCGTGGTGCTCGGCGCGCTGCTGCTGCTGCGCGGCCGCGGCGAGCTGCGCCGCCTGGCCATCGCCGGCCTGATCGGCACGCTGGCGCTCAACACCCTGTTCACCCTGACCATGTGGCAGAACTTCGATCTGCGCCCCGCCGCCCATCTGTTGGGCGCCGCCGATGCCGAAGGCCGCGCCATCGGCTACGTGGGCAACTACGAAGGCCAGTTCCACTACGAGGGCCGCATTACCCGGCCGATCGAGCGCCTCAGCGAAGGTGAGTCCATCCAAGCCTTCGCTCGCGCCCATCCCGACGGCCTGATCATCGCCCGCCCGGAAAAGCTCGACGCCGCCGACCTGCGCTATCCGCTGCTGGTGCAGCCATTCCGCTCGAGCTGGGTGGTGATCTGGCCGGCCACCTCGCTGGCCGCCCATCTCGCCGGCCGCACGCCGCCGGAGCCGCCGCACCCGACCCGCGTCTACCAGGTCGACGCGTGGCGCTACCGCGCGCTGCAGTAATCGCCATGAACGACGCGCTGATCGCCAATCTGCGCGCCCAGTGCGGCGGTCCCCGTGACGGCGCGCTGCTGCGCTTCTCCCTGGGCAACGCGCTGCTGGGGGCGGGAGACACGGCGACGGCGGCCGAGGAACTGCTCCAAGCCGTACGCTTCGATCCGGGCTATTCGGCCGCCTGGAAACTTCTCGGCAAGGCCTTGCTGGCGACGGACGACCGCGCCGGCGCCGCCCAGGCCT
>JBCNOA010000128.1:0-11914 GCA_039594095.1 Dyella sp. | reverse complement strand
GTGGTGGCGTTGGTCCAGGCATAACTGCCGCTGTTCTTGCACAGCGCGGTGTTGTCGGCGGACGGATCGTCGACGTAGCAATCGGGCGAGCCGTTGTTGTCGGTGTCGACGCCGTAGCTGAAATGGACGTCCTGCACGCCAGCGACCAGCGAGGAGACCTGCATCGAGCCGTTGACGAACTCCGCGACCTTCAGCGTCGGCATGCCGTCGCCGGTGGTGCAGTTGTCGCAGTTGGCCAGGTAATAGCTGCGCACCACGTATTTGCGCAGTTCGGCCGTCTTGGTCGAGACGCAGTTCTTGTCGCGCAGGGTGAAGCTCGCCGATTTGCTGTCGTAGACCAGTAGTGTGGTGTCGCTACTGCAACTGGATTGCTGCAGATAGAACTCCGTGCCGGATACCGAAGGCGACGTGTTGCCCGACGCGTAGCGCACCGTCAGCGCCTCGGTATTGGTCACCATATTCGTCAGGCAGGAGGGGGCGGTGGCGGTCGCAGCGATGCCCGACACGGCCACGGGTACGGTAATCGGCGAGGTGGTCCCGTCGAAGCCCATGCTGGCCTGGGTCACGGCGCAGGTGGTCGACAAGTTGTACTGCAGCTTCACCGGCAGGCCGGGGCGACCGAAGAACCCGGCCATTTCCACATCGCGCGCGATCGACTCCAGCGCGTAGCGGCCGTTTTCCACCTGCTCGCCGGTCTTGTTGAATTCCGTGCGGGCCTTGGAGGTGGCGACATAGAGCGAGCCGAGCGCGGCCAGCAGCGCCAGCCCGATCGTCACGCCGATCATCAGCTCGACCAGGGAAAGGCCGCGCTGGTGATGGGGATGCATGGTGGGTCGGTGGAAGCGCATCGTGGTCGTCAGGTGAGTTTGGCGATCCGAACCTGCACGCTGACCGCGCGGCGCAGGCTGTCGTCGGTGCCGAAGCTGTTCTTGCCGCAGGCCAGGCTGGGCGCGGTGGTCGACATCAGGCCCTGCCAGACCACGGTGATGCGGTAGACGTTGTTGGTCGCATCGATCTGGTCGATGCAGCCGATCGCGCCGATCATGGCGCCGACCTTGTTGCCGCCGGAAACCTCGCCCGCGCCGAGCAATGCATTGCGCCATGCGGCCAGATCCGCGTTGGCGGTCGCGGCCTGCACGGTCGTGGGCGTCGGCGTGCCGGTGGCGCAGGCAGGCGGAGTGCCCGAACCGCTGCCGGTGACTAGACCGGTGGCGCCGTTGGAATAGCAGGAGGCCACCTGCCGGTTAGCATTGATGCGCGAGACCATGTCCTGCACCAGGGTCAATGCCTGCACGCGCTGGTAAGACTCCATCTCGTTGCGCGTCGAGCGGGCCATCAGCGTCACCGTGCCCAGCAGGGCCACTGACGCGATCAGCATGGACACCAGAACCTCGATCAGCAGAATGCCGCGCTCGCGTCTCATGAGCAGGCTCCCTTCGTGGTCTGCACGCGGCCCGTGGCTCCCACCGCGACGCACAGCGGCTGCTGGCCCTGCGAGGTGACCGTCGGCTGCACGGAGAACGACATGCCCGTACCCGACATGCGGCCGTCGCTGCCGAAATTGAACGATGTATTGCCGCCGCTTTCGCTGATGCGCAGGCCGTCCAGCGCGGCCTGTGCGCGAATGGTGCTGGCGGGCGATACGGCGGCGGCGCTGCTCACGGTCCAACCCTGGCTCCAGTCCGAACCATTGGCGACCACGTAGACCGCTCCGTTGCGCTTGATGGCCTCGCTGCGCGCGAGGACCACCGTGGAGGCGAGGTCCATGGTGGCGTTTTTCAGTCTTTGGCGCTGCAAGAAGGGTGCCATTTGGGGGGCCGCAAGCACGACCAGCACCAGCAGCACGGAGACGGTGACCATCAGCTCCACAAGGGTGAAACCGTGGGATACGCGGCGCATGGCTATTTCTTCCAGCACGTGGTGGAAGGGCCGGACGCCTTCTTGCTGCCGTCGCTGCCGAGCGTGAGCGTGCCGCAATCGGTGTCGCGGGTCTGGGAGCCTATGGGTGTGGCCGTGATGGTGTAGCCGGGAGGAGGGCCGGCGACGAGGGCGATCGCGATGGTGTAGTTGGGAGATACGGTGGTCGGCAAGACGCCATAGCCCAGTTGAGCGGCGCTCGTGGTGTATTGCCGGCTGTCGATCATGTAGCGCTCCTGCGCGCTGGACATGTCGAGCATGACGTCCTCGACCGCGGCACGGTTGGCGCGCAGCATGTAGCGGTAATAGTTGGGAATGGCGATCGCGGCCAGGATGGCCACGACGGCGACGACGATCATCAATTCGACCAGCGTGAAACCGGGCGCGCCATTCCGGCGCGCTTGCGCACGGGCGACCGATGCAGTGCTGGGCGGCAAAGCAGGCATGACCATGTGAATGGTCCCCTCCCCCTGGGGTGTCCATATGCAGTGTTCTGGAAAATAAACGTCGCTAAGCATTACTTAAGTTATAGCGACTGTTCCAATTTTGATGCGTTCGCAGCGTAGGTCTCGCTATTCGGACTGTCAATTTGCTGAACGGCCGTAAGTCGAATGGCGATGGGTAATTCGAGGTCCAAACTGAATAATGCCGGCTTTTTTTCTTGCGGGCTCAGCCAATAACGCAAGCCCGACGAAAGATAGTCGAAAGTTCAGTTGCCTTGTTTAGTCGACGAGCGCACACGCACAGCCGATTACTTAGAAAGCGCTTTGGCGGCTGGCAGAAAATCAGCTGAATAATAAAACGCGGTACCTCTTTTCGTTTTTGTGTTTCTCGGCAAGCATCCTGCGCCGAGGCCATTGCCGGGGAATGCGGCGATGGTGGATGCGGAGTTCATCTGACGCCCTTTCTGGGGACGGCGCCTCGAAACGAACGAACTCCAACCGTGTGTTTCAAGGGTGAACCATGAAAAGACATTTGCTTGCGGTGTCCGTGTTGAGCGCTGCGATCGGTTTTGGCCTGACCGGCCAGGCCGTCGCGCAGACGAGCACCACGACGACGACCACCACAACCACGGTGGAAACCACTCGGCTGACCACCTCGTACACCACGCTGGCAGGCTCGACCGATAATGCCCAGGCATTGGTCAGCGGCCTGCGCGGCGGTACGTCGATCGTGCTGGTGACGCCGGCGACTGCGACCGCGCCAGCCGTGCAGACCAGCTTCACGCCGGCTACCGGGCCGATGGGGTTGGGCAACGTGAACATCGCGCTGTCGCTGGCGCAGGCGGAACTGACCAAGGCAGGTATCGCCCATCCGACCGCGGCGGATCTGCAGGCGGCGCTCAACGGCGGGACCATCACGACCTCCACCGGCACCGTGCAGCTTTCCGGCGTGCTCGCCCTGCGCGCATCCGGCGAAGGTTGGGGCCAGATCTCCAAGTCGCTCGGCTTCAAGCTCGGCGAGATCATGGGACAGGCCAAGGCTCGCGGTCCGCTGCCCTCGAAGGAAGACATCGAGCACGGCGAAAAGGGCAAGGCGGAGAAGGCTGAAAAGGCTTCCAAGGGCGAAAAAGCCGAGAAGGCCGAGAAGGCCGAGAAAGCTGAGAAGGCCGAGAAGGCCGAGAAGGCGAATCGCCCGGACAAGCCGGAGCGCCCCGAGAAAGCCGATCGTCCCGACAAGCCCGAGCGCCCTGACAAGCCGGAACACGGCGGCCGCTGAGCCCACGGGCAAGACAAAACCATTGAACTACCGGGAAGGCCCTTTGCAGGGCCTTCCCTTGTTGCTGCTCCCAAGGACAAGACTATGAAATTGAAGAATGCAAGCACGCTCGCTGCCCTCGGCGTGCTGGGCCTGGTGGCCCAGGCGGCGCATGCCGACGACTCCACCGTGAAGGTGGGTGCCGGCGTGGACTACACCTCCGGCAAGTACGGCACGTCGCAGACCACCGACATCACGCAGGTGCCGGTCTCCGTCGGCTACGACACCGGCGACTGGTCGCTGAAGCTGGTGCTGCCGTATATCCGCGTATCCGGCCCGGCGGATGTGATTCCCGGCGTGGGCCCGGTCAACAACGGCAACCCCAGCGGTCGCGGCAAGGGACACGGCAAGGGGCAGAACTCCACCGGCGGCACCCCCGTCACGACGGCCGACACCACGACCACGGGCTCGGCATCCGGTCTCGGCGACATCATCGCGTCGGCCACGTACTCGGCCTATCACAACGACGCCAATAACTTCGGCATCGATCTCACCGGCAAGGTGAAGTTCGGCACCGCCGACGAAAACAAGGGCCTGGGCACCGGCAAGAACGACTACACGTTCGCGGTGGACACGTACAAGGGCTTCGGCCAATGGACCGTGTTCGGCGGCGTCAGCTACACCTGGCTGGGCAGCTCGCAGTACATCCGTCTGAACAATGTTTTCGGCGCCAATGCCGGCGCGAGCTACAAGCTCGACAGCCAGAGCACCATCGGCGCGTACTACGACTATCGTGAAAAGGCATCGAGCACGAGCTTCTCGCGCAGCGAGCTGACGGGTTACTACTCGTACAAGTTCTCCAGCCAGTGGAAGGCCCAGGTCTACGCGACCAAGGGTTTCTCCGACGGCAGCCCGGACTGGGGCGTCGGCGCTTCCGTGGTGTACGCGTTCTAAGCGCTGTTCTAAGTACAAGCTAGGAAAGGCTGATAGAAAAGACGGCCGTCTGGCCGTCTTTTTTTCTTGCGTGGGCGCTATCCGGCGCACGCGTACGACTGAGCAAACATGCCGACACGACGCTGTGGAACACGAAACCCGCTCGCGAGAGCGGGGTTTCTTTTTGCGCCCGCGCCCGCGCTCAGGCCTGCAGCACCTCGCGCAGGCGTTCGACGATGCGCGCGAATTCGTCGTCGCGCAGCCACGGACTATTGGTGACGGTCAGCGAGCGCGCGGCGAAGTCGCGGGCGTTGGGCAGCTCTGAGGTGGGGACGATGCCGCGCAGGTACGCATAGTCGGGCAAGGCATGAATGAACAGGCGGCTCACGCCGAGCCCGGATGTCCAAAGCGTCGCCAACGCGGCATCGCGCGATCGCGCATCGGGCATGGTCAGCAACAGGAACGGCCAGACGCCTCGCGCACCGGGCGTATCGCCGAACGCCGTCACGCCAGAGAGCTCGCGCAGGGTGTCGAGGCGCCGCAGCGCCTGCGCGCGTGTCGCTTCTAGGAAGGCCGGGAGTCGCCGCAGCGCACTCGTGCCGACGCCCTGGCGCCAGCGACCGAGCGGATGCAACGGGATATCGATGTCGAAGTCGTCGCCCACCGCCGCGACGGGATCGCTGTCGGCCAGCGCCTGGCGCAGCGGTCTGCCGTAGGCCAGATAAAGGAGCGAGGGGCGATAGGCGATCGCGTAGCCCAGCAGTTCGACCGCTCGCTGCGTACTCCAGCGGGGGCTGGAATGGATCACTTCGCGGCGGCTCTCGGCGAAGGCGCGGCGCAGCGCCGGATCGCGGGAGACCAGCACGCCGCCTTCATAAAGCGTGAGGCCTTTGCCCACGGCGAGACTGAAGAAGCCTGCATCGCCGACGAGGCCGACCGTGCGCCCGTCCTGCCGCGCGCCGAGCGCCTGGGCGGCATCTTCCAGGACATAGGCGCCGCAAGCCTGGGCGGCGGCGAGCGCCCGCGACGCGTCGGCCACGCGGCCAGCCATATGCGTGGGCACGATGGCGAGCGTGCGCTCACCGCACAGAGCGGCGAGCTGCGCGGGATCGAGATCGAAATGGTTCGGTGCCAGGTCGCACAGGCGAGGCTTCAGGCCGACGCGATGGATGGCCAATGCCACGAGCGGGCATGTCCATGCTGGAACGACGACTTCATCGCGCTCGGGGCGCAGGCGGTGCATCGCATGCAGGGCGACCACCATGGCCGCGGTGCCGGAGCACTCCAATTGCACCTCGCCGATGCCGAGCCACGTGGCGAGATCCTGACCGAACGTCGCGCGTCGCGGCAGCAGGTCCGACGGGCGCAGCGGCAGGCCGGCGGTGGGCGGCAGCTCGCGGCGCATCGGCTCAGTCTCCGGCGGATACGCCGAGCGCGCCCTTGGCCTCGGTGGGCGCATCGCCCTCGGGGTGCGCGCCGCTCTCGGCGAAGGCGAGGCAGACGATGCCCGCCACGATCACCAGGGCGCCGAGAACGCGCGGCCAGGTCAGCGGCTCGTTGAACATCCAGACGGAAAACAGCATCACGCTGACCACTTCCAGGTGCGTCACCGCGAAAGCCGGCCCGATCGGCGCATGCTTGAGCAGGGTCATCCAGGTGAAGAAGTTGCCGACGTAGCCGATCACCGCCAGATAGATCCACGGATGGCCGAACACGCGCACGATCCAGGCCCAGTTGGCTTCCGGCGGAAAGGCGTGATTGCCGGCGTACTTGAAGCTCAGCTGCACCACGGTGTCGAACGCCACCAGGATCAGGAAGCCGAAGAAATAGAAGCGCCCCAGGCGTGCGGGTTGCATGCGTTCAGCCTCCACCGGCGACTCCTACGATGGCCACGCCGGCCGTGACCAGCAGAATGCCGGTGACGCGCAGCGGGGTGAGTTTCTCGCGGAACAGAATGCGGCCCGCGATCATGATCACCACGATGTTGATAGAGCCGAGCAGCACGCCTTCGGACAGGTCGACCAGCGACAGGAAGGCGATCCACACCAGGAACTCGGCGACGTAGGAAACGATGCCGACCCAGATCCACGGGCGCGCGGCCATGTAGCGCCAGCGTGCCACGCCGTCACCCGCGGCCGGGTCGCTGGCGGCGGCCTTGAAAGCCAGCTGGCCTACCGTATCCAGGGTGACGTTGAGCAGCCACAGCGTGACGGCGAGCGGGCTCACGGTCGCGCTCCGTGCGGCGTCCGGCAGGGGAATGAGGTGTTCTCGCGATCGGGCATCCGGATCTCCACTTGTCTGTCCTTGCCGCCCGGGCGGGAAGCCCGGGTGACCGCGAAGTTGTTCAGGCTGCGGCGCGCGAGCCGGCGGCCGGGTTGGCGATCTGGCCGAAGAAATCGGCGGACCGGTCGATCAGCAGGCGGCGCTCGCGGTCGATCGTGATCATGTGATAGCTGTCTTCGAGCAACAGCATCTCCACCGGGCCGGATACGGAGCGCTCCACCAGCCGCGCGTTGTCCACGCTGGCGATGTCGTCCTCGGTGGCGTGGGCGATCAGGCAGGGCGCGGTGACCTTGGGCAGATCGCGCTTCACCGCCGCGGCCATCTTGTACATCTCGCCCAGCGAGGGCCAGGGGTTGCCCGGCAGACCCGCCGCGGCACTGTCGCCGCCGAACATCAAGGCGCTGATCTGAGCGCGGATGCGCTCGTCGCGCAGACCGTACGGCTCGGTCTCGTAGACCATGCGCTTGCGGCCGAAGCCCAGCCGCGTGACGAGCGGAAGCAGGAAGGACAGCTTGCCGTACCACGGCGTGGCCCACCCGTCGTAGCGGAACGTGGCGCCGTAGACGCCCACGCCCTTGACCAGGTCGGGCCGGTCGGCAGCCAGCTTCAGCGCCAGCACGGCGCCCATGGACAGTCCGGCGACGAACAGGTGGTCCAGCTCGGCGGCATAGCGCTCGGCGGCGGCTTTCACGCTGTCGTACCAATCGGTCCAGCCGGTGGCGAGGAGGTCGTCCGCGTCGCCGCAGTGGCCGGCCAACTGCATGCCGTAGACATCGAAACCGGCGCGGTTCAGGCCTTTGCCGACCAGGCGCATCTCGGCGGGCGTGCCGGTCAGGCCATGGATGAGCAGCACGCCGGCGCGGCCGCCTTCGAAGCGGAACTCGACGTTCTGGATCACGACGGGCGGCCCCCACGGGGAAGGAGGCGGGACAGTACGGCAGGGCGCATGGATTTACGGCTGGTGAGGCGAATAGCCGGCAGTCTGGATGGGGGCTCTTTCTAAAAACTTTCGATCCGGCCGCCCGTGGCCTCAGCGCCCGTTGAAGCGGCTGGCCCCAATGGAGACGCCGATGCTGCCCGTGGGATGGGAGCAGCTGCCCAGACGCTGGGTGAGATTGACCGCGCCGCTGTTGTACGTGCCCGATCCCCAGTGGTTGCCCGTCACCACGCCCATGCCCACGCTGCCGTGGACCTGGGGCTGGTTGTACGTCGCATCGTCGCAATGGGGCCGGGCCGCTTCGGCCTCGGCCTCGTCCTGGGCGGCGGTGCGGCCGCTGGTGTCGCCGTAGTAGACGCCGGGAGCCGGGCGCGATGCGCTGGAAGCGGGCGCTGGGCGGCTGTTGACCGCGTCCATGGCGGGCGGGGCATCGCGCGGGGTGGCCGGTGGCGAGGCGCTGCTGGCGCTGGCCGGGACGCTGCCAGGAGGAAGCTTGAGGTTGAGGCCGGCGGTCTGCGCGTGGGCGGCGGCGGCGAACAGAATGGCGATGGCGAGCGCGGTGGGAATGGGCTTGGCAATCATGGGGAAGCTCCGGGGGCGCTGCCGATAACGGGTGGGGCGGGGTAGACGTGCACAACGGGGATTGGACGGCTCGGTGCGCAGCGAAGTTCCAGCATGGGGTCGCGGCAGGCGAGGGGCGCGGGCTCGCCGGAGAGTTCCGGCGGAGCGAGGCATGGTCATGCACTTCTCACCAGAGCTGAGGGAAAGGAGATTACGGCACTTCCGCCGTCCACTCGGGCTTGTGGAACTTGTTCGCCGCCAGTTCGCGCGCCCGTGCCAGTTCCTCCGGCCGCAGGGTGTCGTCGCGCAAGCCGTGCAGGCGGTGAAAGGTGTCGATCATGCGCTGGATCACCGCCTCGCGCGGCAGGCCGGTCTGGCTGCGCAGCGGATCCACGCGTTTGGAGGCGCTGGCCGTGCCCTTGTCCGAAAGCTTTTCGCGGCCGATGCGCAGTACCTGCAGCATCTTCGCCGCATCGATGTCGTAGGCCATGGTCACGTGATGCAGCACGGCGCTGCCGTGGCGCGCCTGCGCGGCGCCGCCGATCTTGCCTGCGGCGGAGGCGATGTCGTTGAGCGGCTGGTACCAGGCCTCGATGCCCAGTTCCGCCAATGCCTCGATCACCCAGGCGTCCATCAGTGCGTACGACTCCTGGAAGGACAGGCCTTCCACCAGACTGAGCGGCGCGTAGATGGAATAGGTGATGGTGTTGCCCGGCTCGATGAACATGGCGCCGCCACCGCTGATCCGCCGTACCACCTCGATGCCGTGACGGTGCGCTGCATCGCGGTCGACTTCATTGCGCAGGGACTGGAAGCGGCCGATCACGACAGCCGGCGAAGCCCATTCCCACACCCGTAGCGTCGGTTTGCGGCGTCCGGAGGAGACCTCGTCCGTCAGGATTTCGTCCAGCGCCATATGCAGCGCGGGCGGTTGCGGCCCGTCATGAATCAGCTGCCAGTCGTGGGCGCTCCAGGCGCTGCGGCTCATGCGCCGGTTCCCTCGTGCAGCGCGCGGCGCACGGCGACGGCGATCGCCTCGGGCGAAATGCCGTACATCAGGACGTCGGCCGACAGAGCGCTTTGGATGGCGTTGGCCAGCGCGGCCTCGCCGGCGGTCGCGCTGAAGCCTTCCAGGGCGGCATTGATCCGGCGCAGCGCATCTGCCGGTTCCAGGAAGAAATCGCCGCTGACCTGCACCTGCCGCAGCTGGCCGGCATGGACGTCGAGATCCACCACCACCAGCTTGCCGCCAGGCATCTTGTACTCGCCGTGCATGCTCGCGCCTCCGGCAGGCGCCGTTCCGGCGTACCGGAACGGCGCTGTGCATCAACCCGTGGTTTCGATCCGCTCCACCCGGCGCAGGCCGCGCGGCAGCACGCCGCCGCGGGTGGCGCGATTGCCGCCGAACTCCACCAGGTCGGACCAGCGCAGGGTGAGCTTACGCTGTCCCGCGTAAAGCGTGACCTCGCCCTTGCCTTCGGTCACCACCGCCACGCCGGCGACGCGCTCGTCGCCCGAGGCGAGCTTGGCCTTCGGGATTTCGATCAGCTTGTTGCCCTTGCCCTTGTCCAGCTCGGGCAGCTCGGCCACCGAGAACATCAGCAGATGGCCCTCAGTGGTGACCACGACGATGCGGTCGCGCGAAGGATCGGCGCTCACCTGCGGCTGCAGCACGCGCGCGCCCTCGCCCAAGGTCAACACCTGCTTGCCTGCCTTGTTGCGGCCGGTGAGCGCCTCGAAGCGGGTGACGAAGCCGTAGCCGAAATCGGTGGTGAGGATCAGGCGCGTGTCGTTGTCGCCCGCGCACAGCGCGTCAAAGCTCGCCCCGGCCGGCGGACTGAAGCGGCCGGTGAGCGGTTCGCCGTTGCCGCGCGCGGAGGGCAGGGTATGCGCCGGCGTGGAATAGGTGCGGCCAGTGGAGTCGATCACCACGATCTGCTGCGTGGTGCGCGCCTTCACCGCGGACAGCAGGCTGTCGCCCTCGCGGTAGGAGAGGCCTTCGGCGTCGACATCGTGGCCCTTGGCGGCGCGGATCCAGCCCTTCTGGCTGAGCACCACGGTGACCGGTTCGCTGGCGACCAGCGCGCTTTCGTCCAGGGCCTGGGCGGCTTCGCGCTGCACGAGCGGCGAGCGGCGGTCGTCGCCGTACTTGGCGGCATCGGCGCGCAGTTCTTCCTTGATCAGGCCCTTGAGCTTGGCCGGCGACTTCAGCAGCACGTTGATGCGGGCGCGTTCCTCTTCCAGCTGGTCGCGCTCGGCATTGATCTTCATCTCCTCGAGGCGGGCCAGCTGGCGCAGCCTGGTCTCGAGGATGTAATCGGTCTGCTCCTCGCTGAGCTTGAAGCGGGCCATCAGTACCGGCTTGGGCTCGTCCTCGGTGCGGACGATGCGGATCACCTCGTCCAGGTTGAGGTAGGCGATGCGCAGGCCTTCCAACAGGTGCAGGCGGCGCTCGACCTTGGCCAGGCGGTGTTCCAGGCGGCGCGTCACGGTGGCGGTGCGGAAGCTCAGCCACTCGGTGAGGATGCGCCGGAGGTCCTTTACCTGCGGCCGGCCATCCAGGCCGATCATGTTGAGGTTGACGCGGTAGCTCTTTTCCAGATCCGTGGTGGCGAACAGGTGCTGCATCACCTCGTCCGGATCGATGCGGTTCGAGCGCGGCACGACGACCAGGCGGATCGGATTCTCGTGGTCGGACTCGTCGCGCAGGTCCTCGATCATCGGCAGCTTCTTGGCGCGCATCTGCGCGGCGATCTGCTCGAGCACCTTGGACGGACTCACCTGATGCGGCAGCGCGGTAATCACGATGTTGCCGTCTTCGCGCTGGAACACGGCGCGGGCGCGCAGCGAACCGGTGCCATTCTGATAGATCGACAGCAGTTCGTTGCGCGGGGTGATGATTTCCGCCTCGGTCGGATAATCCGGACCCAGGATGTGCTCAGCCAGATCGGCGACGGTGGCGTCCGGATCGTCGAGCAGGCGGATGCAGGCGCTGACCACCTCGCGCAGGTTGTGCGGCGGGATGTCGGTGGCCATGCCGACGGCGATGCCCATCGAGCCGTTGAGCAGCACGTGCGGCACGCGCGCCGGCAGCCAGCTCGGTTCCTCCAGAGTGCCGTCGAAGTTCGGCACCCAGTCGACCGTACCCTGGCCCAGTTCGCCCAGCAGCGCCTCGGCGATGGGGCTGAGCTTGGACTCGGTGTAGCGCATCGCCGCGAAGCTCTTCGGGTCGTCCGGCGAGCCGAAGTTGCCCTGGCCGTCCACCAGCGGATAGCGGTAGGAGAACGGCTGCGCCATCAGCACCATGGCCTCGTAGCACGAGGTATCGCCATGCGGATGGAACTTGCCGATGACGTCGCCGATGGTGCGGGCGGACTTCTTCGGCTTGGCCGTGGCGGCCAGGCCCAGCTCGCTCATCGCATAGATGATGCGGCGCTGCACAGGCTTGAGACCGTCGCCCACGAAGGGCAGGGCGCGGTCCAGCACCACGTACATGGAGTAGTCGAGGTAGGCGCGCTCGGCGTATTCCTTGAGCGGGATCTGTTCGAAATTGGCTTGCAAATTCATGCCGTTGCATTGGGTGGG
>JBCNOA010000127.1:0-12133 GCA_039594095.1 Dyella sp. | reverse complement strand
CTCCCCACCGCCGACACCCACGACCTGATCCGCGTCCACGGCGCCCGCGAAAACAACCTCAAGAACGTCAGCGTCGCCATCCCCAAGCGCCGGCTCACGGTCTTCACCGGCGTCTCCGGCTCGGGCAAGAGCTCGCTGGTCTTCGACACCATCGCCGCCGAATCCCAGCGCCTGATCAACGAAACCTACAGCGCTTTCGTCCAGGGCTTTCTGCCCTCGCTGGCACGCCCCGAGGTCGATGTGCTGGACGGCCTGACCACCGCGATCGTGGTCGATCAGGAGCGCATGGGCTCCGACCCGCGTTCCACGGTCGGCACCGCCACCGACGCGCACGCCATGCTGCGTATCCTGTTCAGCCGCCTGGGCAAGCCGCACATCGGCCCGCCCAGCGCGTTCGCCTTCAACGTGGCCTCGGTCAAGGCGGTGGGCGCGATCACCGTCGAGCGCGGCGAGAAGACCAAGGCCGTGAAGCAGACGTTCGAGCGCGTCGGCGGCATGTGCCCGCGCTGCGAAGGCCGCGGCACGGTCACCGACTTCGATCTGTCGCAACTCTACGACGACAGCAAGTCGCTCAACGAAGGCGCGCTCACCGTGCCCGGCTACAGCATGGACGGCTGGTACGGCCGCATCTTCACGGGCTGCGGCTTCTTCGATCCGGACAAGCCGATCCGCAAGTTCAGCAAGAAGGAGCTGCACGCCCTGCTCTACCAGGAGCCGACCAAGATCAAGGTCGATGGCATCAATCTGACCTACGAAGGCCTGATTCCGAAGATCCAGAAATCGATGCTGTCGAAAGACGTCGAAGCGATGCAGCCGCATGTGCGCGCCTTCGTCGAGCGCGTGATCACCTTTTCCACCTGCCCCGATTGCGGCGGCACGCGGCTGAGCGAAGCGGCGCGCTCGTCCAAGGTCAAGGGCATCAGCATCGCCGATGCCTGCGCGATGCAGATCAGCGATCTCGCCGCCTGGGTGCGCGGACTGAAGGAGCCAGCCCTGACTCCGTTGCTCGCTTCGCTGGGCGCGCTGCTGGAGGCCTTCGTGGAAATCGGCCTGGGCTATCTCAGTCTCGACCGGCCCGCCGGCTCGCTGTCGGGCGGCGAGGCGCAGCGCACCAAGATGATCCGCCATCTCGGCTCGTCGCTTACCGATGTCACCTACGTCTTCGACGAGCCAACCGTCGGCCTGCACCCGCACGATATCCAGCGCATGAACGCCCTGCTGCTGCGTCTGCGCGACAAGGGCAATACCGTGCTGGTGGTCGAACACAAGCCGGAAGTGATCGCCATCGCCGACCACGTCGTCGACCTCGGCCCCGGCGCGGGCGCCGCCGGCGGCGAGGTGGTCTATGAAGGCGACGTGGCCGGCTTGAAGAAGAGCGGCACATCGACCGGCAAGCATCTGGACGACCGCGCCGCGTTGAAGCGCGCGGTGCGCAAGCCGGACGGCGCGCTGAAAATCCGCGGCGCCAGTCTGCACAACCTGAAGAAGGTCAACGTCGACATTCCGCTCGGCGTGCTGGTGGTGGTGACCGGCCTGGCCGGCTCGGGCAAGAGCTCGCTGATCCACGGTTCGGTATCCGGGCAGGCGGGTGTGGTGTCGATCGACCAGACGCCGATCCGCGGCTCGCGGCGCAGCAACCCGGCCACCTATACCGGCCTGCTCGACCCCATCCGCAACGCATTCGCCAAAGCCAACGGCGTGAAGCCGGCGCTGTTCAGCGCCAACTCGGAGGGCGCCTGCCCGGAGTGCAACGGTGCCGGCGTCATCTATACGGACCTGGGCATGATGGCCGGCGTCGCCACGGCCTGCGAAGCCTGCGAGGGCAAGCGCTTCCAACCGCAGGTGCTGAAGTATCGCTTCGGCGGACGCGACATCAGCCAAGTGCTGGCCATGCCGGTGAGCGAAGCGAAGGCCTTCTTCGGCGACGACAAGTCACGCGTGCCGGCAGCGGTCGCCGTTCTCGAGCGTCTCGCCGACGTGGGTCTGGGGTATCTCTGCCTGGGGCAGCCGTTGACCACGCTATCCGGCGGCGAGCGCCAACGGCTGAAGCTGGCCACGGCCATGGCCGACAAGGGCGAGGTCTATGTGCTCGACGAACCGACCGCCGGCCTGCACCTGGCGGACGTCGAACAGCTGCTGGCGTTGCTCGACCGGCTGGTCGACGCCGGAAAATCGGTGATCGTGATCGAGCATCACCAGGCGGTGATGGCGCACGCCGACTGGCTGATCGACCTGGGGCCGGGTGCCGGCCACGAGGGTGGACGCGTGGTGTTCGAAGGCACACCGGCGGCGCTGGTCGCGGCGCGTTCGACGATTACGGGAGAGCACCTCGCCGCATACGTGAAGCAATGAATCCGGCGCCGCTCAGCGGCCGGCTCGCCGGAGCGGCGTGAGGTCCTTGGGCGGCGTGTCATTCGCGACGGGGCGGTTTCGGTGCTGGGCGACCAGCCGCACGCCCCGGTAAGTCATGCGCAGATGCACGATGCGGTCGTTGCTCTCCATCCGCGCCGGCGCCAGCGCCGCCAGGCCGGCCTCGACCGGAGCGAGGTAGCCCATCAGCATCAGCCGCGCCGCGGGTCCGCGCGCGATCAGGGGGCGCTTGCCCGCGTCGATCAGTAACAGGGTGTCGATGTCGGTCTGGTCGGGTTCGATGGGCATGGCCATCGCCCTCCTTCTTCTTTGAACCTGGGGACTCGGAACGGCGCTCCCGGCCATCGCTTTCGGCGCGCCGAGGCGAGCGATGATGGCCGCTGGCCATGACAAAGCCTTTTCAGATTGCCAACTGCCGCAAGGCAATGCCCATGGCGATGCGGTAGCTCGCTGGAAGGTCGCCATGGATCACGATGGTGGCCAGCGGCGCATGGCGCGGGCTCCCGGGCGAAATCATGGCGGCGGCGCTGTCGTCATGGATCTCTACGTACGGCGTCGGCAAGGCATCGAGCGCTTCATGGAGATGCGCTTGAGCCCGCCCGCGAACCTGCCCTGCCCATTCGCCGGGATCGAAGACGACGAATTCGGTATCGCCGCGCGGCAGCGAGCGGATGCATCCAATCAGCTCGCGCAGGCCGCGGCAGGAAAAGACCGCGAGCGTATGCCCGGCGGCGTGCACCATGCGCTGCAGCGTTGCTACGACATCGCCGCCCACGGCGCGGCCGTCGGAGTGCGGTCCTTGGACGATCAGGATGGTCATGGTCGATGAGCCGCTCTGCGGAAAAGCATGACCCATCATGCCGGGAGCTCGGATAAAGCTTCTGCCAAGCGAAGGCGCTCCCGCATAAATTCCGCGCATTTTTTCGTTGCGAGGCGACCCGCCTAGCGGTACGACGCCGGCGATCCAGGCGGCACCCGTTCCCGCCACGCGTCGAGCAGGCGCGCCAGTTCCGCCTCGTAGTCGAACGAGGGGTCGGCCCGTTCCGTCACCGATTCCAACACCTCGAAGACGAACGCCGCTTCGCCGTGCAGGCGCCAATCCTCCTGGAGCGCCTTGATGCGATGCAGGCCCAGCCGCAGCTCCGTGCGGTGACGATTGAGCGCGGCCGTGGTGTTGGCGCTGCGGTCGATCAGCATGCGTCCGGTGGCGAAGTTGCGCACGGCATAGACGCCCATCGGCGGAAAGGCGAGCTTGTAGGCGCCGATCAGCGCTTTGCGTCGCTCACGTTCGGTCACGGCGACGTTCCCGCGTCGTCCAGCAGCATGGCGATGCGCAATCGGACTTCGCGCGGCCACTCGGCGATGAGTTCGCGCAGGCGCTCCCGGTCGTCGGCGAACAGGGCGCGTACCGCCTCCTCGAAGTGCGGGCGATCGCCGCCAGCATCGCGCAGATGGAAGTAGCAGGCGTCGCGCGCCGCGGCACGGCGGTAGCGGCCATCGGCATCGCGGCTGGCCTCCTCGACCAGACGGCGAAGGCTCGCGGCCGGGCCGCAGGGTTGCGCATCGAGCCAGGCCCAATGGCGATCCAGCAGGCGGACGGAGCGGCTGGCATAGCGTGTCGATATGGCGTAAGTCACGAGTGTCGTTCCGCGATGTGGGTGGGCATGGCTGTCAGCGGCAAGAGGCGCGAGTCTTCCAGCGCGGCGGTGCGATGACCGAGACCGGCGAGATAGTCCTCGTGCGTGGCGAAAGCGAGAAAGGCCTCGGCGCTGTCCTGCCGCACCAGCATCGCCAGGTCCCAGCGTTCGCTCTCTGGCCCGATCAGCCACGGACCGCCGTCGCCGAGAAAGACCACGTCGCCTCCGCTGTCGCGGAGGTACGGCAGCGTGTGGTCGATGTAGCGGCGGAACGCTTCCGCTCCGCTGATCGGAGCCACTGGCGCCAGCGCCGGCGCGGACGAGTAATCGGCGATTGCGCGCAAGCGCAGCAGGTTGAGCATATGCACCGGGCCGCTCAGGCCGCGCATGACGAAAGCGCGGCCGGCGGCCTGAGTGGGTTCGAGATGAGGCGTGGGGGCATGCATGGGGAGTCCGCTTCCGAAGCGCTGTCTGCCAGCGCGATGGAGACATATATACCCGGGCAAATCATGGCGGTCAATAACATCCAGATAAAATATCTCTGGCCGATGGCGAGCGATGTCGAAGCGGTGGATTGATCCGGGCTAATTCTTTTAAAACCAGCCAGCTACGCCGCGTTCGTGTCATCACCATGCATTCACGAAAAAAGGTTGTACGATGCAACCTAACCTTGCCAGGCCTCCGCCATGAACGATCCCATCGACCGCATCCGTGCCGCTTCCCGCCAGATGGCGCGCGAATGGGGCTTTCTCCGCCCCACGCTGGCTGGCACTGCCTACTCGCCATCGGCCGTGCACGCCATCGTCGAACTGGGGCGGCGCGGTTCGCTCACCGCGGTGGAGTTGGTGGAGGTGCTCGGGCTGGACAAATCCAGCGTCAGCCGCATGCTCGCCAAGCTGATCGCGGCCGGCGAAATGGCCCCTATCGACAGCGGCGCCGACGCGCGCAGCAAACCGCTGGCGCTCACCGAACAAGGGCGGCGCACGCTCGCCGCCATCGACGCTTTCGCCCGACGTCAGGTCACCGCGGCCACGGCGCATCTGGCGCCACCGCAGCTGGATGACGTGTGCGCCAGCCTCACCGCCTACGCCGATGCCTTGCGCGCCAATCGTCTCGGCGTCGAGCCGGCGCGGGAAGAGGTGCGCATCGAAACCGGCTACGCCCCGGGGGTGATCGGCGAAGTCACGGCCTTGCACATGGCCTACTACGCGGAGCGCGTCGGCTTCAGCCAGGTGTTCGAGGCCCGGGTGGCGACGGCGCTCGCCGATGTCACCGCACGCCTGGACCAGCCGGGCACGCAGATCTGGCGCGCCCTGCTCGGCGACGCGCTGGTCGGCTCTGTCGCCGTCGACGGACAGAGCCTGGAACCGGATATCGCTCATTTGCGCACCTTCATCGTCGATGCGCGCGTGCAGGGCAAGGGCGTCGGCCGTCGCCTGCTGGATGCGGCCCTGCGCTTCTGCGACGAACACGGCTTCCGCGAAACCCACCTGTGGACGGTGAAGGGACTGGATGCCGCGCGGCATCTCTACGAAGGTGCGGGCTTCCGTCTGCAATCGGAAAGCCGTGGCACGCATTGGGGCAAGGACATGGTCGAGCAGCGCTTCACGCGCGTTCGCCCCGCCTAGAAAGCCCTATTCCGGCGCCTGCTCCGATGCCTGATTCATCCAACGCACGCGATTGCGGCCGGCCGCCTTGGCTTCATAGAGCGCGCGGTCGGCTTCGCGCAGCCATTCCACGGCGGAACGCATCCGCGGACGCGCCATCGACACGCCTTCGCTCACCGTGAGCTGCCGATACGGCCATGCCGCGCGCTGCACGGTGCGCCGGATGCGTTCGGCGATCACCAGCGCCGCCTCGCGCGGCGTGCCCGGCAGAATCACGGCGAATTCCTCGCCGCCGTAGCGCGCGATGAAGTCGTAGCCGCGGCAGGCTTCCCGCAGCAGCGCGGCCAGCTGGCGCAGCGCCGCATCGCCGGCGGGGTGGCCGAAGCGGTCGTTGTAATCCTTGAAACGGTCCGCATCGAGCAGGATCAACGCCGACGGCGCATGCTCGCGCTGCGTGCGGCCGAACTCCTGCTCCAGCCGCGCGTCGAAGGCCCGGCGGTTGAGCAGCCCGGTCAGCCCGTCGGTGAAGCTGTGCGCTTCCAGCGTGACGCGCTCCTCTTCCATCAGCTTCTGGTAATGCTCCAGCCGCTCCACGTAGCGCCCCTGATGCGCCACGGTCTGCTCCAGCAGGTGCAGCCCGTGCTGCAATTCGAGCTGCGCCATCACCTGCCGCGCCAGCGCGCGCAGCATGTCGAGCTGTTCGGAAGAAAGCTGGCGCGGGCGGCGGTCGATGGCGCACAGCGTGCCCAACGCCTGGCCGTGCGGCGTCACCAGCGGCACACCCACGTAGAAGCGGATATGCGGGTCGCCCGTCACCAGCGGGTTGTGCACGAAGCGCTCGTCCTTCTCGGCATCCGGCACCACCATCACCTGCGCGGGATCCAGGATGGCGTGCGCGCAGAACGCCTGTTCGCGCGGCGTCTGCGTAGCGTCCAGCCCGACTTTGGCCTTGAACCACTGCCGGTCGCTGTCGATCAACGAGATCAGCGAGATCGGCGTGCCGCAAATGAACGACGCGAGCTTCACGACATCGTCGTAGGCCTGCTCCGGCAAAGTGTCGAGCACGGCGTACTCGCGCAGCACATGCAGCCGCTGCGCCTCGTCGGGCGGCAGTGCCGCGGCCATGCCCCGCGGCGCGGGCGTGCGTTCGCTGTGAACCATGGACATCGCTCCTCGTCGAAGGCGTCCTGACGGCGAGGATCATAGGCCTTTCGACGGCGATCGAGGTCGATACGGACTGAGGCATCCTTCCCTCTCCGCCGAGGCGGACGCCACGTGCGGCATCCCCGCGGACAAGCCTTGGCGCGGCGCGGCTTGACCGGTTCCGGAGGCCCGTTTCAATCTCCCTGCCCTGCACGGACAGGCACGCGCCACTTCCAAGGAAACAAGCCCATGAACGATACGATCACCGGCCCCGACGGCAAGCCGCGCTGCCGCTGGAGCGGCTCCGCGCCGGATTTCATGCACTACCACGACACCGAATGGGGCTTCCCTGTCGACGACGACCGCAGGCTCTTCGAGAAGCTGAGCCTGGAGGGTTTCCAGTCCGGCCTGAGCTGGCGGACCATCCTCGCCAAACGCGAGAACTTCCGCGCGGTCTTCCACGACTTCGACTTTCATCGCATCGCGCGTTTCACCGAGCGCGACGTGCAGCGGCTGCTCGGCAACGAAGGCATCATTCGCCACCGCGGCAAGATCGAGGCCGTGATCAACAATGCCAGGCGCGCGGTCGAACTGGCCGAGCGAGAGGGTTCGCTGGCGGCGTTCCTGTGGCGCTACGAAGCACCGCCGCGCAAGGCGCCCACGCAGGCGGTCGCCACCTCGGCCGAATCGGTCGCGCTGTCCAAGGCCTTGAAGAAAGACGGCTGGAAGTTCGTCGGTCCCACCACGATGTATGCCTTCATGCAGGCGATGGGCCTGGTCGACGACCACGTCGAACATTGCGCCGTCCGCGCCAAGGTGGAGAAGGCACGCAAGGCGTTCAAGCGGCCGGGTCGCTGAAACAGTCCGTTCCGCCCCCCGTCTTCCGGCGCATGCGCGCCGCGGCGCGCCCACCGTAAGTTGCAGGATGCGCGCGCTCCCCGGCACGCGCCCCGCCCGAGGACTTCGCCATGCCCCGCGCCCTCCTCTCCGCTTGTGCCTTGCTCGCCCTATCTGCCGGCGTTTCCGCGATGCCTGCGGCTGCCGCCCGGGAAACCGTGGCCCAGGCCGAGCGCGCTTTGTACGCCGGCGATTTAGCCGGCGCGCAGGACACACTGAGGCAAGCGCTGGACGGCGCCCCCACACCGCAGGCCAAGGCCGACCTGCTGCTTCAGCAACTGCGCGTGCAGCAGACCGCCCGCCTTTCCGGTCTGCCCGATCCTCGGGAAGACGCCACACTGTCCGCGCTCGCGGCGATCGCTGCCGAGCCCGGCGCCAATCCCGACCTGAAGGCGCGCGTCCGCTTCGGCGCCGCCGTCTCCGAGTACTTCAAGCGCCTCACCGGTCCCTCGCTCGGCGATCTGAAGCCGCTCCAGGCCGCGTTCGGCGAGGTGGCGCCGCAACTGGCCGATGCCTGCCGCCGGGCGGATGCGCTGTTCTTCGCCGCACTGATGCACCAGATGCAGGACCGTGTCGCCGAGTCCGCGCCCGGCCTTCGACAGGCGCGTCGAGTGGCGGAAGCCGGGCATTGCGATCTCGAGCTTTCTTACGACCTGCGCCACCTCGCGGAAGTGGCCGAGCTGGAACGCGATCTGCCCGCGGCACGGCGCCTCGCCGCGGATAGCCTGGCGATACGTCGGCGCATCGGCTTCCAGGTATACGTGCCCTATTCCCTGCTGCAGGTCGCCGATCTCGACCAGAAGCTGGGCGATGCCACGGCCGCCGAGCGCCAGCGCCGCGAAGCGCTCGCGCTGGCCGAGCGCCTTCGCTTGCCGGCGCAGGCCAAGGCCGCGCGCGAAGCGCTGGCCGCCGGCGATCAGAAACGATAGAAGGCGTACGCCACGTAAGTGTTCTGCATGCGCCTGGCCACGATGGGGCTATCCGCGACATCGCTTTGAAGGCGGGCGACGATGGCGCGCGCGCCGGCGCTCCAATGCTCGTTGAAGCGGTAATCCGCGCCCAGTGAGAAGCGGATCGACTCGAGGCCCGAGCCCGGGCGGTACGCGGCGTAGCCGGAACGCAGGCTCTGCAGCGCATCCACGCCGTAGAACGTGCGATTGTGGCGGCCGTCGGCCCACGCCATGCCCGGACCGGCCACCAGGCTCAGCCGATCGTTCCAGCGGTACTTGCCTTCGACGTCGAGCGCGGCGGTCGTACCCTGGTCCTTGCCGCCGATGTCGGACGACACGCTGCCACGCACCGTCACCCATGCAGCCGTATAGCTGCCGAACAGCGCGGCGCGCGCGGTGCGGTCGATGTCGCCCAGCCCTCGCAGGCGCCGACGATCGTCCGATTCCTTGCGCGGCTGCACGAAGTCATAGGCGAACGACACGCCGGCTCGCCATTGCGCGTCCTGATGGAAATACATGCCCAGGCCCGCGGGCGAACCGGATCCCGGTACGCCGCCCAGAAAGAACCGCCCATACGTGGCGCTCAGCACCGGAACGACCTGGCTGCGCCGGTCGGCACTGCCGGGATAGCGCGGCAGATCGATGCCGCCCGCGCCCACCGTGACATGCCAGCCGTCGTCGGCGGCAAACGCGGTGCTGGCGGAGAACAGCAGACAAGCGAACGAAGACACGCGGAGACCGCGTCGTGCATGCAGGGAAAACATGTCGAACTCCGTGGGGGAAAAGCATGCGCCGGAGCGCCGCGTCACCAGGAACGCAGGCGCTCGGCCAGGGAGCGGATCGCGCGCAGCGCGTGGGGACGCACGCCGCAGCCGCACCCGAGAAACACGGCCGCTTCGATCTGTGCGTCGCTCGGATCGGGGTTGTCCATCAGCAGCGCCGTGGCGGCCATGATCATGCCGGCCTGGCACGGGCACGGCGGCACGCCGTTTTCGGCCCAGGCGCGTTGCACTGCATGCAGTTGCCCGGGCGGCAGGCCTTCGCGCGCGGCGAGACCTTCGATCGTGACGATCTCCGCGCCCTGCACCACATGCACGGGAATCCGGCAGGCCCGCGTCGGACGATCGTCCACGTGCACGACGCAGGCACTGCAACGGCCGTGCGTGCAACCGTAGGATGCGCCGGTCAGCCCCAGTTCCTGGCGCAGCACGCGCAACAGCGGCGCATCGGGATCGGCGTTGATCGTGCGGGGGTGCCCGTTCACACTCAGGCACATCGTGCGGCGTTGCGGCGATGCGCCCTCGGCGGAAGGTGCGGCGGGGTCGGCGGCGGGAATGCTGCGGGGGTGAGCGTTCATCAAATCGCCTCTTCGCGGGGAAGGCCGGCCCCGGCAATGCGCGCCTGACCGGACGTCCGGCAGTCTGGCCGTCCGGATTTAAGAATTCTTTAAAGCCGCGGCCCTAGGCTGCATGACTTGCGACACGGCGTTCGATCCGCGAGGAAACCTTGCCCAACATCCTGCTAGTGGAAGACGACCGCATGCTGGCCGACGCCATCGCCGCGGCCCTGCGTCAGGACGGCTGGCACGTGGACTGCGCCCACGACGCCGCGTCGGCGCGCATCGCCCTGACCGATCACGGCTACGCCGCCGCCTTGCTCGACCTCGGCCTGCCACGCGGCTCGGGCCTGGATGTACTGCGTGCGATGCGCGAACGCTACGACACCACGCCGGCGCTGATCATCACGGCGCGCGACCAGCTCGGGGACCGCATCCGCGGCTTGGACGCCGGTGCCGACGACTATCTGGTCAAGCCGTTCCAGATCGACGAACTGCTGGCGCGGTTGCGCGCGGTGATCCGTCGCACCGAAGGGCGCGTCGCCCCGGTGCTGAGCTGGAAGGACATCGTGCTGGATCCGGCCCGCCGCACCGTGACCCGCGACGGCGCGCCCGTACGACTGGCCGCGCACGAATACCGCACGCTGCTGGCGTTGATGGAACGGCAGGGCCGCGCCGTCGCGCGCGACCTGCTCGAGGATCTCGTCTACGGCGGCCAGGGTTCCATCGAAAGCAACACCATCGCCGTCTATGTGCACCAGCTGCGCCGCAAGCTCGGCGAGGACGTGATCGCCACCGTGCACGGCTACGGCTACCGGCTGGGCGAGGAACGCTGATGCGCTCGCTGCGCCTGCGTCTGTTCATCGTACTGCTGGCCACCTTCGCGGTGGCCTGGGGCGTCACGCTCACCATCCTGGGCGTGCAGTTTTCGCGCGAGCACACTGGCGTGTGGGACCGCAACCTGGACGAGGTCGCGCGCGAGATCCTGGTCTCCATGCCTGCCGACGTGAGCCGTCTCGACAGCGATGCCAACCTGCGCCTCCCGGACGACGCAGCGCCTCCACCGGGGCGTCACGGCAAGCTCGGACGCATGATCTTCCAGGTCTGGATCAAGGACCGCCGGCATCTGGTGGTGCATTCGGCCGAACCCGCGCGCGCTCCGCTGCTGCCCGATTTCGCCGACGGTTTCGCGACCCGCGACATCGACGGAGAAGCATGGCGCATCTATGCCATCTCGGATGCGCGCGGCGAGGTGCAAGTGCAGGTCGGCAAGCCCATGGCCGATCTCGTCGCGGAGGTGCGCCGCTGGGTCCGCATCGGTCTGGCCACCACGCTTCTGGTCCTGCTGGTGCTGGCCTTCGCGATGAGGCTGGTGATCCGCTGGACCCTGCGTCCGGTCACGCGCGTACAGGAAGCCATCACTGCGCGCGACGCGCTCGACCTGCAGCCCCTGCCCGACGAACGCCTGCCCGACGAAGTGCGCCCGCTGGTGGAATCCTTCAACCGCCTGCTGGGCCGCCTGGACGGCACGATGCGCAAGGAACGCCAGTTCCTCGCCGAGGCCGCGCACGAACTGCGCACGCCACTGGCCGCCCTGCTCGCCCATGCTCAGGTGGCGCAGCGTTCGCGCAGCCTGGAGGAAGCCAAGGCGCCGCTGGAACAGCTCGTGCGCGGCGTGGAGCGCAGCGCTCGGCTATCGCAGCAGCTGCTGGATTCGGCGCGGCTCGACGCGGAGCGTCCTTCCGGGGAGTGCGCGCCGGTCGAGCTGGCCGACCTCGTGGCGGTGACCACACGCGAATTCGAGACCATCGCCGCCACCAAGCACCAGACCATCGCGCTGGACACCTGTCCCAGCCCGATCGAAGGCGACGTCGACGAACTGGGCATTCTCATCGGCAATCTCATCGACAACGCCTTGCGCTACACCGCTCCCGGCGGCCGCGTGGCCGTGCGCTGCCAGCGCGACGGCAATGGCGTGAGGCTGGAGGTGCGCGACAACGGTCCCGGCGTTCCGGCGGAAGACCGTGCGCGTATCTTCGACCGGTTCTTTCGCGTGGCCGGCAGCAACGAGCGTGGCAGTGGTATCGGCTTGTCGCTGGTGGCGCGGATTGCCGATTCGCATGGGGCGGTTGTTGAAACCGGTGAGGGGTTGGATGGGGTGGGGTTTGGGATTGCGGTGGTGTTTCCTGTGGT
>JBCNOA010000126.1:0-12279 GCA_039594095.1 Dyella sp. | reverse complement strand
TTCTTCGAGGGAGGCTCGCGCACCGGCGCCACGCGGGGCGCCGGCGGTTGTGGCGGCGGCGCCTCGACGGGAGGCGGCGCGGCGGGGCGCGCCGTGCCGCGTGGAATGAAGCGCACTTGCAGTGCGACGCCGCTGCGACGCGGCGGCGGCGGCTCGCCAGGACGGGGCCGCATCTCGCGCCACGTGATGGCGACGAAGATCAGGTGCAGAGCCAGCGCCGCGGACACGCCCACCCAGAACCGCCGCCGATCGCGCGGGGGCCGCCGCCAGCGCAGCTCGCGCAGCAGCGCGCGCGTGGCGCCATCCAGTGGCGCCAAGCCGCGATCGCGCCCTTCCGGGGCGTGCCAGCGATGGTGTTCGACCTGCGGTGCGTGTTCGATGACGGGAGCCTTGGCGCGGAGGTGAAGCGCGCGTATAGGGCCGCGCGGGGTCCATCCAAGACAAGTCCCATCCGCCAGGGGTTCCCTGAAAAGGGCTTTGCGCCCGGCCAGCGGCCGGGACTTCCCGTGCGGTGCAGCTTGACCCCGTCGCCCGGCGGCTCAAGGCTATGCGGGCGGCGCCGTGCGCCGCTCCCCGCCATGACCGCCCCCGCGTCGCCGACGCCCGGACTCGCCATGACGGCCCGCCATCGCCAGCCGCCTCGCGCGGCGTCGTGCGGCGCCGCAGGTCGACGACCGCACTCTGCTAAGGGAGGGTCGCATCGTGTCGTACAACACGGAAAACATCCGCAATATCGCGCTCGCCGGCCATGCCGGCGCCGGCAAGACCACACTGTTCGAGGCCTTGCTGCACGCCGGCGGCGCCATCCAGACGCAAGGCTCGGTAGAGCGCGGCACCACGCAATCGGATACCGACAGCCAGGAAAAGGCGCGCGGACATTCCATCGACAGCTGCATCGCCGGCATCGACCGCCCCCATTGCCATCTCAATCTGATCGACACCGCCGGCTATGCGGACTTCCGCGGCGCTGCGCTGTCGGCCTTCACCGCGGTCGAGACCGTCGCCATCGTCGTCAATGCCGCCAACGGCATCGAGTACGGCACACGCCGCATGATGGAACGGGCACGGGAACGCGGCCTCGCGCGCGTGCTGGTGATCAACAAGATCGACGCCGACACCGCTCGCCTTGGCGATCTGGTGGAAGCGCTGCGCGAAGAGTTCGGCAGCGAGTGCCTGCCGGTGAACCTGCCCGCGGACGGCGGCTCGAAAGTGCTCGACTGCTTCTTTCACCGCGACGGCGCCACCGATTTCTCGTCGCTGGCCGAAGCGCACCAGCGCATCCTCGACCAGGTGGTCGAGATCAACGAAACGGTGATGGGTTCGTATCTCGACGCCGGCGAGGAAGCGCTCTCTCCGCAACAGCTGCACGACGCCTTCGAGCAATGTCTGCGCGAAGGCCATTTGGTGCCGGTCTGCTTCGTCAGCGCGCGCACCGGCGCGGGCGTGGCCGAATTCCTGGAGCTGGCCGAACGACTACTGCCCCATCCGGCCGAAGGCAACCCGCCGCCGTTCCTCAACGCGAAGAACGAGCCCATCGAGGTGTCGGCCGATCCGCGCCGGCACGTGGTCGCCGACGTGTTCAAGATCGTCAACGACCCTTTCGTCGGCAAGCTTGGCGTATTCCGCGTCTGGCAGGGCACCATCCGCCGCGATACGCAGCTGTTCATTGATGACGGCCGCAAGCCGTTCAAGGTAGGCCACCTGTTCCGCCTCAACGGCAAGCAGCACGTGGAGATCGAGCAGGCGGTCCCCGGCGACATCGCCGCCGTAGCGAAAGTGGAGGACATCCATTTCGACGCGGTGCTGCACGACTCCCACGACGAAGACCGCATCCACCTGGCGCCGCTGCGCTTTCCGCAGCCGATGTTCGGCCTGGCGCTGGAGCCCAAGCACAAGGGCCAGGAGCAGAAGCTCTCGCAGGCGCTCTCCCGGCTGGCCGAAGAAGACCCTTGCTTCCGCGTCGAACACCACAAGGAGCTCAACGAGACGGTGGTGCGCGGCCTTTCCGATCTGCATCTCAAAGTGATGCTGGAACGCATGAAGGAGCGCTACGGCGTGGAGGTGATCACTCACCCGCCGCGCGTGGCCTATCGCGAAACCATCGCCGCGCGCGCGGACGGACACCATCGCCACAAGAAGCAGACCGGCGGCGCGGGGCAGTTCGGCGAAGTGTTTCTGCGCGTCGAGCCGCTGGATCGCGGCGCGGGCTTCGAGTTCGTCGACGAGGTGAAGGGTGGCGTGATTCCCAACCAGTTCCTGCCGGCGATCGAGAAAGGCGTTCGCCAGGCGATGGAAAACGGCGCCGTCGCCGGCTATCCGATGCAGGACCTGCGCGTCACCGTCTATGACGGCAAGTACCACCCGGTGGACTCCAAGGAAGTCGCTTTCGTTTCGGCGGGCAAGAAGGCTTTTCTCGATGCCGTCGGCAAGGCGCGGCCGATCGTGCTCGAACCGATCGTGGACGTGGAAGTGGCCATTCCGGAGGCCAACGTGGGCGACGTCACCGGCGGCCTCGCCGGCAAGCGCGCGCGCATCCTCGGCACCGATACCCAGCGCGGCGGCGAGCTGGTGATCAAGGCGCAGGCGCCGCTGGCCGAGCTGATCGACTATCCCTCGGAACTGAAGGCCGTCACCGGCGGCCGGGGACGCTACAGCCTGGACCTCAGCCACTACGAACCGGTGCCGCCGCCGGTGCAGCGGCAGCTCAGCGAAGCATGGAAGCCGAAGGCGGAGGAGGACTGAGGTCTTGCGCGAGGAACGCGCCCAACACGCCGCGCCATCGTTCTCCCTTCCCGAACCGGCCGGACCTTGCCATAGCGCGAGCGCCCGTGCCGGCCGGGCTGCGCGGCTTGAGTCGCGCGACGGCTGCCGCCATGTCGCGTCTGTGACGATGCTTGCCAAGAATGCGGGAGGATCTCCATGAGCCGGGCTTTCGTGAAAGACGCCGACGATGCGGGCGACGCGCTGCCGGATATCCCGCTGAGCGAGCACCCGAACTACGTCACGCCGCACGGCCTGGCCAGACTGCGCGAGCGCCTGGATGCCGCGCAGGCTCGTCGCGATCAGCTCAAGGCGGGCGATACGGAGCTCGCGCAGCAGGGCGAGCTGGCCGCCCTGGAACGCGAGCTTCGCTGGCTGAAGGCGCGCGTCGCCAGCGCGATCGAGATCGATCTGTCGCAGCAGCCGCGCGACCGCGTGGCCTTCGGCGCCCGTGTGACGGTGGATGCCGAGAACGACGGCGAGCGCACCTACCGCATCGTCGGCGAGGACGAGGCGGACGCCGAGCACGGACTCGTGAGCTATGTGTCGCCCCTGGCGCGCGCGCTGATCGGCGCGCGGATAGGCAACGAAGTGACCTGGCAACGTCCCGCTGGCGATCTGAAGCTCGAGATCGTCGCCATCGATTACGGAGACGACACCTGAGGGGCGAGCCTCAGTCGCACGGATGGCACGGATAGCGAAGAAGCACGCGCCAACCCGAACCGCTTTCCTTCGACGCGGCACCGCGGGAGATACGCCCGCGCCCCGCCGCACGCAGCGGCTCTACAGCCGGCCCGCGCGCTTCACGGCCAGATAGCGCTCGACCAGCACGCCGGAAAGCTCATGGCAGCGCACGTCCAGCATCGCCACGCCTTCGCGGCGCAGCGCCTCGTGCATGGCATCGCGCTGCGCGAGGTAGTCCATGGCTGCCGCCGCGCGGATCGCGGTGTCCACCTCTTCCCCGACGTGCGCGGCAGCCTGATCCAGCGCCAGCTCGCGCAGGCTGACCACCAGCACCAGATGGCGGCGCGACAGCAGCCGCACCGCCATGCGCAGTTCCTGGTCGTCCTCATCGCGCACGTTCGTCACCAGCACGACGAAGGCGCGGCGTCGCTGACGCGACTGCAACGCGCTGGCCGCCGCGAGATAGTCAGTCGCCACCGGCTTGGGCTGCAGGTCATAGCCGGCGCCCAGCAGCATGTCCATGCCGCCGCTCCCTTGCTGCGGCGGCAGCCAGCGCAGGTCTTCGCCGGCGCAGGCGAGCATGCCGACCGAGTCGCCCTGGCGCAGCGCGATATAAGCCAGCGCCAGCGAGGCGTTGAGCACGTGATCGAAATGCGCGAGACGGTCGTCCTGCGCCAGCATGCGGCGGCCGCAGTCGAGCAGCAGTACCACCTGCTGGTTGCGCTCGTCGCGGTATTCGCGGGAAACCAGCCGGGACAAGCGCGCGGTGGCCTTCCAGTCGATCTTGCGCAGGCTGTCGCCGATGCGGTAATCGCGCAGTTCCTGAAACTCGGTGCCTTCGCCGCGACGGCGTTGCAGGCGGGCGCCCACGCTGCGCGAAGCGACTTCCACGCTCAGGCCGGCCATGCGCGCCAGCGGCGCGAAGTTGGGATAGACGCGCAGGCTCGCCGGTTCGCCGGAGGTACGCCGCTGCGACCACAACCGCCAGGGCGATTGCAGGCGCAGATGGCAGCCGGAAAAATCGAAGCGCCCGCGCCCGCCGGGGATGAGCGCGTAATCGAGCGCCAGCTCCCGACCCGGAGGCAGCAGCAGCCGGCGCGGCATGCCGCGCACTGGCCAATCGCCCGGATGCAGGTCGTGCAGTTCGAACGTCAGCGCACGCTTGCCCAGCGGACGCAGCCGCAACCCCACCACCAGCTCGGGCCCGAGCGGCACGACGGGCGGCAGCTCGCGCTGAACCAGCGGACTCGGTTCGGCTCGCAGTCGCCAGGCATCGAACGCCGCCAGGGCGGCAAGCAGCGCGGCCGCCGCCAGCCATGCGGACAGCGGCAGCCAGCCGATCGCGGCCAGCACGCCCAGCCCGGTCCAGCCGAGCAAAAGCCACAGCAGCACGGAACCCGGTCGCATCATTGGCGTGGCGCGGCGACCTTGTGCAGCAGCGCTTTCAGCAGGTCGTCCGCGCGCTGGCGCTCGATGAGCGCCTCGGGCGCCAGTACCAGGCGATGGCGCAATGCCGGCAACGCCACCGCACGCACGTCGTCCGGCGTGACGAAGTCGCGGCCGTCCAGCACCGCCTGCGCGCGCGCCAGGCGCACCAGCGCCAGCCCGCCGCGCGGGCCCGCGCCACCGAGCACGCCCGGCCATTCGCGCGTGCCCCGCGCGATCCGTACCGCGTAGTCGGTCACCGCCGGATCCACGCGCAGATCGGCCACGCCCTGCTGCAGGGCGAGCAGCTCCGATTGGCTCAGCACCGGATTCACGCGCGAGACGTCCAAATCAGCCGCAACGCGGCCGCTGAGCACCTCGTCGACCATGCGCTTTTCGTCCTCTAGCGTGGGGTAGTCGATCAGCACCTTGATGAGGAACCGGTCCAGCTGCGCCTCCGGCAGCGGATAAGTGCCTTCCTGCTCGATCGGGTTCTGCGTGGCCACCACCATGAAGGGGGCCGGCAGCGGGAAGCGCCGGCCCTCGATGGTCACCTGCCCTTCCTGCATCGATTCGAGCAGCGCGGCCTGCGTCTTGGCCGGCGCGCGGTTGATCTCGTCGGCCAGCAGCAGGTTGGCGAACACGGGGCCGCGACGAATCTGGAAACGTTCGGCCTTGGGGTCGTAGATGGCATGGCCGGTGACGTCGGTGGGCATCAGGTCCGGCGTGAACTGCACGCGGCCGAAGCTGCAGCTGACCGACGCGGCCAAGGCGCGCACGAGCAGCGTCTTGCCCAGGCCGGGCACGCCTTCGATCAGCACGTGGCCGCCGGCCAGCAGGGCCAGCAGCACTTCGTCGAAGACGCGCTCCTGCCCGATGAAGGCGCGCGAGACCTGTTCGCGCAGCGAGGCGATACGCGCTACCAGTTCGTCGAACGGCGGCACCGGCGCGGCGGATTCCGTCGCGAAGGCGGGCGAAGGGGATTCGGTCGTCATGGGCGGCTCCTGAGTCGCGCCAGGGTGGCGATGCTGTCGCGGAACGCGGTGGCGTTCGCGGGAATCTGGAAAGCCCGCGCGAGCTGCGCGGAATCGATGCCGTGGCGTTCGGCGAGGCGCGCGTAGAGCGCTTCGCCTTCCAGCTCGGCGCAGGCGGGGTCCTGCCGGCGCGCACGCGCCAGCGCGGCGCGGCAGGCCAGCGCGTGCAGGCCCAGGCCCGCGTCGCGGCGATAGAGGAATTCGCCGGCGGCCTGTACGTGCTCCAGCAAGGCGCGCCGCTGCAGCGGCGGCGCGGGCATGAGCGGGCCGAGTCGCTGGCTGCGCGAGGTCATCCATGCCAGCAGCAACACGGTCAGCGCCAGCAGGCCCGGCCAGCCGCGCGTGAACAGCGCCAGCCAAAACGAGGGACCGTCGAGCGCGTACAGCAGCCAGACGTGCCCGTCGCGCTCGAGCGGGGCGAGCACGCGCCAGGCAAAACGCTGCTGGGCGGCGTGGCGCAGTTCGCGATTCGACAGCGGCGCCAGATCGGACAGCAGGCTCACCTGCCCGTCGCCGACCGCGATGCGCGCGAACGCATAGCCCTGGCGTGCGTCTCCGATCCAGGCATCCACGTTCTCGGCCGTCTCGTCGTTCAACAGGAAGCGCGGACCGCAGAGCTCGAACGTGCCGCCGTCCTTCTCGGGCTTGGCCACCTCGGCGGCCAGCCGCGTGCAGCCGTCGCCCGCATGCTTGGACGAAAGCACGTCCAGCGCTTCGAACAGCGGCGTGTGCGCGGCATCTCCCGCATTGCCCGGCGACAACACGAGGTGTCCGCCGGAACGCACCCAATCCGCGATGCGCGTCGCATCGTCCACGTCGATGCGCTCGAGCCCGGCTCCCAGCACGAGAGTGTCCTTCGACGCCAGCAGCACGCGGTGCGGCGACAAGGTGGCGACCGAACTGACCGGCACGTCGAGCTTGGCCAGCGCCCGGTCGAGGGCGAAGAACCGGTTATAGCTGGCCTCGCCGCGCGGGGTCGTCGGTACGGTGATTTCCTTGCGCTCGAACAAGCTGAAGAAAAGGATCAAGCCGACCGCGACCAAGCCGCCCAGCGCGATCAGCATCGGCGAGACGCGGCTCATGCGGCGGCGCCCCCCGTAGCCGGCCACCCGGCGAGCAGCTGCTCGAAATCCTCGTCTCTCGGATAGCGGTCGGCGTAGGCGGCGTATTGCCAGGCGCGCACGATGGCTACGGCGCGCTGCCGCCGGGGCTCCTCCAATTGACGCGCGCTACGGAGGCAGTCCGCTTCGGTGGCGTCCACGGGCACGGAACTATGCATGGCCGCTGCCACGGCCTCGGCGCAGCCGCGATACAGCAGCGCGAGCGCCTCGCGCCGATGACCGCCGCTCCACAGACGGCGGGTGGCGCCGGCCAGATCGTCCGGCAGGCGCGCTTCCGCCTCGATGGTCTCCAGATGCGTTTCCAGGGTCGCTTCGCGGCGGCGCCGCGGCGCGATGACCGGCAGCCGCGCGCGGCGGAAGACGAAGACGGCGATGACGATGGCCAGCGCGGCCAGCAGCAAGACCACCAGACCTTTCATGCCGATCGCGAACGCGTTGCCCACCCCTTCGAGCGGCATGTCGGGAACATGCACCTCTTTCGGCTTCGAAGACCACTCTCGCGGCACCCACACATGCTCCTTGCGTTCGCCGCCGAAACGCGGATCGCGGAACGCTTCCGCCGCCGCATCGGCGAAACGCCGGTCCTGTGCGCTGACCGGCTGGTCGAATACATGCTCGATCTGCGCGGGCGCTTCTTTCGGCTCCCCGGTCTTCTGGGCCCAGGCGCCATGCGGCCACAGGCAAGCCAGCGCGAGCAGCAGAGCGGCGCCGCGCCCGGCGGCGAGCCAGCGGTCGCGCAGGCGACGGAAGGCAAGATCGACGTCCCACGCTTCCAGTTGCGTGCGGCGGTTGAGATACAGCGCGAAGCCCGCGGCCACGTGCAACGGCTCGATGATGCTCCACGCGAGATAGGCCGTGCCCGCGATCAGGGCGCCGGTCACCTCGGGCGTGCGCCGCGCGACGCCGCCGATGGAGATGCGCAGCCAGTCCGGCATCAGCTCCGGCGGAATGAACAGCGCCACGAACAGGAAGAGCCCCGCGAACATCACGACGGATAGTTCCAGGCAACCGAAGGCCAGGGCCGAGGCATCGGTGCCGATGGGCCGCCTCAATACGCGCCAGCGTTCGCGGCGCTGCTTGGAAGGCAGGCCTTCCAGCAGTTCCATCGGCAGGCGCAACGCGCGGTGGCTGTCGATGCGCCGCCACGTCGCGGCGGCGATCGACGCGCCCCAGGGCCATTGGCGCTGGCCGCGCAGGGTCTCGCGCCACGATGGCGCTCGTTCGAACACGGCGCGCGAAAGCACGTACAGCGGAATGCGGCCGAACAGAGGAAGCAGCCACCAGATCAGCAGGGTGGACAGCCAGGGCAGATCCAGCAGCCAGCCCGCCGCGATGCACACCGCTGCCGCCGGCAGGGTGAAGGCGAACCACGCCGGCCAGATCGCCTTGGCGTGCGTGCGCAGCATGGCCGCGCCGAGGTCGATCGCCTCGCGCGCGGTGCGCGGGCGCAGCGCGACGGTGATGCGCTCAAGCTCCATCGTTGGCCTCCGCACCCGCGCCGCCGCGCGCCAGCCACCACAGCACCAGCAGCCACAGCAGCGCGGCGCTGCCGAACTTCAGCGTGTCGGGAAACCACGCGACGGACGACCAGAACGCTTCGATCGCCGCGGCGATCACCAGCATGGCGAACGCGCCCAGCGCGAGCTGCGCGCCGATCCAGCCGGCCTTGACCATCGCCGGCCCGCGACGCTGGCGCCCGGGCGCCAGCAGGGTGAGACCAAGCTTGAGTCCCGCGCCCCCGGCGATCACCAGCGCGGTCAACTCGAACGCGGCATGCGCGGCGACGAAACGCCAGAACGGACCGCCGTAGCCCATCTGGGTGAGATGGCCGGCGACGCCGCCGATGATCACGCCGTTGGCGCCGAGCACGTAGACCGCGCCTACGCCAAGCACCAAGCCGGAGGCGAAGGTGCGGAACGCAATGGTGACATTGTTCATCACGTAATCGCCGAACATCGCCAGGTCGGTGCCGCTGCTGCGGCCGATCTTGTCGTTGGACGGGTCGTACATCTTCTCGAATTCGGCCAGCTGCGTGCTGCCGAAGATCGAATGCGCCCACTCGGGGTGATATTGCAGCGCGATCAGGCAGAACAGCGCCGGCACCAGAAACAGCACCGCCGCCGCGGCCATGCAGCGCCATTCGGCACGGACCAGGCGGGGAAAGCCGGCCACCAGGAATACGAGCGCACGGTGCCAGCGCGGCGCGGGCGGCCGGTACAGCAGGCGATGCCCCTGCTGCACCATGCGTTGCAGGCGATCGGTCACTTCGCGGCTGTAGCCGCGCGCGCGGGCGAGCGCGAGATGGTGGCAAAGGCGGCGGTAGTCAGCCGGAAAGCTATTCGCGCGCGGATCGCGAAGGGCTTGGCGCTGCTTGGTCTCGACCAGGTCGAGCCAGCGCTGCAACTCGTCCCATCCGTCACGATGCAGGGCGATGAAGCGTTCCTGTTTCATGTGCGCCCCAGCAGCCAGTTGGCATAACCCAGCAGGCGCTGCACGCCGGCCTCGCCCGTGCAGCCGGTGATCGGCTGAAGCAGATCGGCCAATTCCTGCTGCCGCTGCGGCGTGAGCTGCCCGCAGCGCTCGGCGAACTCCACGATCACCGCCTGCTCGTCCGCGGCCAGGCCCGGCGGCGGCGCGACCGCCGGCACCGACGGCACCTGGCTGCCGGCCGGCAGCTCGCCGCCGTGGATCACCATGGTGCCGGCGATCACGTCGCCGAGACGACGCGCGTAGGGATCCATCAGGGTGCTGGCCAGCCCCACCGCGTACACGCCCGGAAGGATGTCCACCACACGCAGCAGATTGCGCACCACCGACGGCACCAGCGTTACCGGTGCGCCGTCGGCGCTGACCACGCGCAAGCCCATCGCGCGCTTGCCCAGCGTCTGCCCGCCGAACCACACCTCGCACACGACGGCGTAGATCCACATCAGGGCGAACATCAGCAGGGCCCCCATGCCCATGCCCGCCCTACCGAACAGCGAAAGCGGGATCATCGAGGCCCAGAACACGACCATGCGCAGCACGAAATCGATCGTCCACGCCTGCGCGCGCGGCAGGGCGCCGGCCGCGCGTAGGCGAAGAAACACCCCTTCGGGTGTCTCGATCTGCCGGAGCGTGTCGAGCATCAGTCGGTGATGACGATGGTGTCCGCGATCATGTCGTGCAGGCACCGGCGCTCGTTGCCGAAGATCATCAGCGAGTCCACCAGGGACACGAGGCTGCCGAGGTACGGGATGGCGCCGAGCAGGCCGATCGGGATGATGCGCATGCCGATGATGCGGCCCAGGCCGATGCGGTCGCCGTTGGTGCGAACGATCTTGATGCCGAGCAGGCGCTTGCCGATCGTCTGGGCGTTCTGGTGCAGCAGCACGCAGTTCACCACGAGTACGCCCAGCAGGATCAGCATGCCGATCGAGATGGCCACCATGCCGCCGTCGCCCTTGCTGGCGGCGGCACCGCCGATGGCGGCGAGCATCGCACCGACGCCCACGACGACACCGTCGATCACCGCCGCGCCGAGCCGCTGTCCGCGACTGGCCTTGCGCGCTTCGAGATCCGTTGCCGAGAGGCCCCCTACGTCCGCCACCGCGGCTTGCGGGGCGGCGTACCAGTTCTGTTCCTTTTCCATGGCTTCCGTCCTTGTGGATGCGTGCCAGCCCCCATGACAGGCACTGAAGCGGGAGTATAGGCGCGATTCCGGGCGCGTGCATGCGAGTTTGCGCCGGCACGGAGAGGGGCGGCCGTCGACGGGCGGCGGGGTTCGGTAGAGGTGGTGGAGAGAAGGCCGTCTCGCTTCAGAAGCGACGGCTTTGCCCTCCTGCCCCCCGGGCGTCATGCCACTGCCCGAGCGGACCGTACATGCAAAAAAGCCGCGCGAATGGCGCGGCTTTTTCGTCGGGAGCTGCGCGGTGCGCTCCGCTACGCGAGGGCGTCGCTGGCGATCAGCGCCCCCGCTTCGGCTTCAGCAGCGTGCCGATGCATTTGGGCGAGCCGCACAGGCATTTCCATACTTTCTTCAAGCGCGCGGTGTGCGGGACATCCAGCGTGATGCCGTAGTCGTAGGTCAATTCCTCGCCCGGCTTGATGTTGCGGATGGCCTCGATGATCACCTTGTCCTTGCGCGGATCGCCGTCCTCGTCCTCCAGCACCAGGGCCTGGCAGTTCGGATCGCAGCTGTGGTTGATCCAGCGCGCGGTGTTGCCTTTGCGGTTGGCGTCGATCAGGTAATCGTCGTTGAGCGTGAACAGGAACGTGTGCCCGGTCTCGCCGCCGTCGCCGTACATCACGTCGGCCTCGCCGTGGGTCATCAGCGTGCCCTTGTACTCGATGATCTCCTCGCCCTTCTTGATCGGCGCGGTGGCGAAGACACCGTTGCCGTGGATGGGAGAGCGACGGGCGACGAAACGACGTGTCATGCGGGGGACCTGATGGGGAAAAGTTCGATGATGCCTGTTTCCTCGTGACGGTGGAATCGCGGGCGGGTGCCCGGGCCGGCTGGCAACTTCCGGTTGTCACCCCTCCCCCTAGCCCCGCTCCCCCCTCTCGTGGTTAGAATCGTCATTCAAACGATCGTTTGGAGAGGCCATGTTCCGCCGGCTATATCGCCTGATCCCCGTCGTGCTCGCGCTCGGCCTGATCGCCTGCGGCCCGCCGCGCAAAAGCGTGTTCCCGCCCACCGTCAGCGTCCAGGAGATGACCGTGCGGCCCGACGGTCAGTGGCAGCTGACCGTGCGCATCCAGAACAACAGCTACGCCGGCATGAACTTCCGCTCGATCGACGGGGAGCTGAAGGTGGCCGAGCTGGTGCCGGTTCGGCTTCATTCGACGTTCGACCTGGACATCCCCGCTTTCGCCGGCGACGTCACGCGCGTCAACGTGCTGCCCACGCCGGAGATGAGCCAGGCGCTCGCCGCGGCGGCCGCCAAGGGCAGCGGCGGCTCGGTGCCCTACAGCGTCGCCGGGCGCGCGAACGCCAAGCCGGAACAGGACAAGGACGCGCGCGACTTCGAATTCCACGGCAACGACTGGCTCTCGCCGGTGCCGGGCATCCCCAACACCTGGCGCTGACAGGCGCCGCTCTCTCCGCATTCCCAGCAGGAACACCGCACATGACCATCTACAAGGCCCCCCTCGACGATCTGCGCTTCGCCCTCTACGACGTGCTGGATGCGGAGAAGACCCTCACCGCGCTGCAGGGCGGCGAAGGCCATACGCGCGACGTACTGGACGCCATGCTGGAGGAAGCCGGCCGC
>JBCNOA010000125.1:0-12348 GCA_039594095.1 Dyella sp. | reverse complement strand
ATTTCAAGCCTTCGCAGAGGGGCGAAGGCGGTTTCGGTTCGACCGGCGTCAACTGAAAGGCCTGCAGAGGGGACAGGGCGATGGCGATGGACTTCGCAAGGGGATGGCGTGAGCGAACGTTCGACTGGCGACGGCTTCTGCCGCTGGCCGGCGGCACGCTGCTCGTCGCCGGCGGATTGTTTTGCGCATGGCAGACCTGGCTGATCGCCGACGAAGGTAGCGCCATCGAGCGCGTGCATCGCGCGCAGGACCAGTTGGTGCAATCGCTGGGCGATGAACTGGCGCGCGAGCGGCATACGCTCCAGCAGGCGCTCGACGCGCTGGATCCGGCTGTCGTGCAGGCCGATCCCGCGCAGGCGGCGACGCAACTGCGCGCCAAGCTTCCGCAGATTCAGGCGGCCGAGTTCTACAGCGGTGCCCTGGACGAAGTGCTTCACGCCAATTACCGCGAGTTCGGCTACGCCAAGGCCGCGCAGCTAATGGCCGCGCAGACGGCGGAGGGCGATACGCTCGCGCAGACGCTCCCCAAAGGCACCGGCGAACGCTGGCTGACCTTCGTGCTGCCGATGGGCGCCCGGCAGCGCCCCACTGCCTGGGTGTGGTTCGAGCTTCCGTTCGCTCCGTTCGAAGAGCGTTTCAATGCCGTTCCGCCGGAAGGCGGCAGACTGGAACTTCGCCAGGGCGACGACCGCGGCGACCGGCGCCTCCTGGCGAGCGGTTCCGCTTCGGCATTGAGCGAGGCCAGCGGCAAGCCGGTGGCGGGCAGCAACCTCAGTGTGGTGGCGGCGCTCCCCGGCGCCTACATCGTGTTGCCAAAGTCCGTGCTATTGAGTGCCCTGCTGACCCTTCTGGGTTTGGGCGGCGGCGCATATTTGTTGTGGCTGCGCGGTCACCTGCCTGGCCTGAGCAAGACTCCAACCGAGGAACCGATTTTGTCTGACCTGATCGACAACACGCCCGAGCCGGCCAAGCCGGAAGCCCGTCCAGCCAAGCCCGCCATGCCGCCGGCTGCCGTACCGGTGACGGTGGATCCGAGCATTTTCCGCGCGTACGACGTGCGCGGCATCGTCGGCAAGACGCTGACCGCCGACGTGGCTCGCCTGCTCGGGCAGTCCATCGGTACGGTCATGCGCGAGAAGGGCCTGCGCGAGATCGTGGTCGGCCGCGACGGCCGCCTTTCCGGTCCGGAACTGGCCGGCGCGCTGGCCGAGGGCCTGCGTGAAGCCGGTATCGACGTGATCGACGTGGGCGCCGTGCCGACACCGGTGGTGTACTACGCGGCCTATCGCTTCAATACCGGCAGCGGTGTGGCCGTGACCGGTAGCCACAATCCTCCCGACTACAACGGGTTCAAGATCGTCGTGGGCGGCGAGACCCTCTCCGAGGGTGCCATCCAGGACCTCTATCGCCGCATCGCCGCCAACGAGCTGGAGCGCGGTGGCAAGGGCGGACTGCGTCATATCGACGTGGTACCGGACTATGTCGAGCGCATCACCTCCGACGTGCAGGCCGAGCGCCGCATGAAGGTGGTGGTGGACTGCGGCAACGGCATCCCCGGTGCGGTGGCTCCGCAGGTGCTCGAAGGCATCGGCTGCGACGTGATTCCGCTCTATTGCGACGTCGACGGAACCTTCCCGAACCACCATCCGGACCCGTCCGATCCCCACAATCTGGAAGACCTGATCGAAGCGGTGCGTGCGACCGGTGCAGACCTCGGCGTGGCCTTCGACGGCGACGGCGACCGCCTGGGCGTGGTCACCAAAACCGGGGAAATCATCTTCCCGGACCGTACGCTGATGCTGTTCGCCCGCGATGTACTGTCCCGCCAGCCGGGCGCGACGATCATTTACGACGTGAAGTGCACCGGCCATCTGAAGGGTCAGATCCTCGATGCGGGTGGCAGTCCGTTGATGTGGCGCACCGGCCATTCGTTGATCAAGAGCAAGATGCGCGAGACCGGTGCCGAGCTCGCGGGCGAGATGAGTGGTCATTTCTTCTTCAAGGAGCGCTGGTACGGCTTCGACGACGGCATCTATGCCGGCGCGCGTCTACTGGAGATTCTCGCCAGCGATCCGGAAGACCGCACGCCGGAGCAGATCTTCGCCACCTGCCCCAAGGGCGTGTCGACGCCGGAGCTGAAGATCGAAATGGCGGAAGGCGAGCATTACAAGTTCATCGAGAAATTCCGCCAGAGCGCGACCTTCGGCGACGCGGCGCTCACCACCATCGACGGTGTGCGTGCGGACTGGCCGGATGGCTGGGGCCTGGTCCGGCCGTCCAATACCACGCCGATCCTGGTGTTGCGCTTCGATGCGGACAACGACGCTGCACTCAAGCGGATCCAGCAGGTATTCCGCCAGCAGCTGCTCGCGGTGGATCCGGGTCTCAAGCTGCCGTTCTGAGTGCGGGGTTCCGCGAGCAAAAAAACGCCACGCAATGCGTGGCGTTTTTCTTTCTGGAAAGCGGCTCGTTACTTGTCCTTGGCCTGGACCGCCTTCAGTTCGCGGTAATGCTGCAGCTGTTGGGTCATCCGGGTACTGGCGGCGTCGCGGGCTGCTTGCTGGTGATCCAACAAGGCCCGTTGGCCGGCCACGACGTTGCGTTGCTTGGCGATGCTGTCCGTCAGGAACTTCGGGACCGGCTGCTTGGCCCGCTCCAGATCGCCGGCGCGGGTAAGCAGATCCGTCAGCGCCTTTTCCTGGCTGTGCAGATTGATCTGCGTGGTGCGGATCTGCTGGTCGATGTTGTCCACTTCCTGCTGGAGGGACGCCTTGTAGCCGTCCTCGGTAGGGTAGGCGGCCAGCATCTGCGAATCGTTGCGAGCCCGTTCCTGGGCCGCGCGCTGCTGGGCGGCCTGCTCGTCCGCGACCTTGCGGGCCGCGGCGCGTTCTTCCGGATTGAGCTGGCGCTCGACGTGCTGGATGACCAGGCCGCGGTCATTGACCACGTCGTAGCCGTACTTGATGGCTTCGCTGGTCAGGCTATCGCTGTAATGCGGCAGGCCCTGGCCGTCGCGCCACTTGTAGCGCACGCCATTGTTGCCCTGGTTCTGCGCGTGGGCGCAGGCGACGGCCATGAGGCCGGCAAGGATGAGACTGGTTCGACGCATGGACTTCCCCCTGGAGAGCGGGAGTATAGCCTTGGCGCCGCCATGGTCCGGCGAAAGCGTCTTCTTGGATGTGACGCGGTTCGCCCATGCGGCCATGGCTTACGCGGCTACCCCATAACGGTCGCGATAGGCCTGCAGGCGATGGTACTCGTCCGCGAGGTCGGGCCGTTCGCCGGCATACGCCATGACGTCGGCGAGACTCGTGATGGCGATGACCGGAATGCCGAACTCGGCGACGACTTCCTGCGCCGCCGACAGCTCTCCTTGTCCGCGTTCCTGGCGGTCCAGCGCGATCAACACGCCGGCCGGTGTGGCGCCTTGGGCGCGGATCAATGCCAGCGATTCGCGCACGGCGGTACCGGCGGTCATCACGTCGTCCACAATCAGCACGCGGCCTTGCAGCGGAGCGCCGACCAGCATGCCGCCCTCGCCGTGGTCCTTGGCTTCTTTTCGGTTGTAGGCCCAGGCCAGGTCGCGGCCATGCTGATCGGCCAGCGCGATGGCCGTGGCGGCGGCCAGCGGGATGCCTTTGTAGGCCGGGCCGAACAGCATGTCGATCTGCACGCCCGATTGGACCAGGGCCGAAGCGTAGGCACGCCCCAGGCGTGCCAGTGCCGCGCCGGAATCGATGCGGCCCATGTTGAAGAAATAGGGGCTCTGGCGGCCGGATTTGAGCGTGAACTCGCCGAAGCGCAGCACGTCGCGCTGCAGGGTGAGTTCGATGAAATCGCGCTGGTAGTCGTGCACGGGCGGGTATCTCGTGTCGGGCGGGAAGTTCACGTAAGCCGGAGCGACATCAGGTGCTGCGGCCCGGATCGGCCGCCATGGTACAGCTCTCCGCTGTCCTCGAAGCCCGCCCGGCGGTACAGCGCCAGCGCAGCAAGATTGCGGCAATTCACCGTGAGTACGAGCAAGCGCGCTTCCGGGTGGCGATGCCGGATATCGGCAAGCAGCGCGGCGATGGCCTGGGCGCCGAAGCCACGGCCCTGCCAGCTCGCGCCGATGAAGAAGGAGCGAAGGCCCAACGCCGGCACGGCGTAATCGCGCTCGGCGATGGTGCTGGCATGGTGCTCGATCCGGTAATACCCCACCGGCAAGCCGCCATGCAGTATGGCCATCGGCGTACTGCCGTGGCTGCGCTCCGCGTCGGCCAGCGAGGCATCGATCGGGCTAACGAATGCGTACTGCTCGGGATGGACGCGCAGAGCCAGAACGGCCGGGCGCAACTCTGGCGTGACCTGGGCAACCTGGATGTCGGTCGATCGGGACATGATTGCTATGATGACGCATCACACGAGGAACCCGCATGCGCATCGTCAGCCTGAACGCCAACGGCATCCGCTCGGCCGCCAACAAAGGTGTGTTCGACTGGTTACGCAAGCAGAAGGCCGACGTGGTCTGCCTGCAGGAAACCAAAGCGCAGGAAGATCAGCTCAGCGACCCCATGTTCCGGCCGGATGGCCATCATTGTTTCTATCGCGACGCCAGCACCAAGAAGGGCTATAGCGGTGTGGCGATCTACGCCAAGCGCGAGCCGGACCAGGTGCTCACGTCGCTGGGCTGGGCCCCGTTCGACGACGAAGGGCGCTACATCGAGGCGCGCTTCGGCAACCTGAGCGTGGTGTCGCTCTACATACCCTCAGGTTCGTCGGGCGATGAACGCCAGCAGTTCAAATTCAAGGTGATGGAGTGGATCACGCCGATCTTCCAGCAATGGCTGGAGAGCGGACGCGACTATGTGCTTTGCGGCGACTGGAACATCGTCCACACCAAGAACGACATCAAGAACTGGAGCTCCAATCAGAAGAACTCCGGCTGCCTGCCCGAAGAGCGCGCGTGGCTTGATCTGCTGTTCAAGGAACGCGGCTGGGTGGATAGCTTCCGGGCTCTCAAGCCGGATGCGGTGGAATACACCTGGTGGTCCAACCGCGGACGGGCGCGCGAGAACAACGTAGGTTGGCGCATCGACTATCAGGTGGTGACCCCCTCGCTGCGAGACCGCCTGAAGTCGTGTTCGGTGTATCGCGACGAGCGGTTCTCCGACCATGCGCCGTATACGGTCGACTATGCCGACTGAAGCTGGGGCAGGGGCTGCGGGCAAGGCTTCGCTCTGGCGGGCGTTCGCGCAGCCGTCCGCATGGACGATGTGCCTGCTCGGTTTTTCCTCGGGCCTGCCATTCCTGCTGGTGTCCTACACATTGTCGTTCTGGCTCAAGGAGAACGGCATCGTATTGAAGGACATCACGATGATCGCGAGCGCGGGCATGACCTACGCTCTGAAGTTCCTATGGGCGCCCTTGCTGGATCACTGGCGCCTGCCGCTATTCACCCGGCTTGGGCAGCGGCGCGGCTGGTTGCTGCTGGCGCAGCTGGGTGTGGTGGCCGGACTGCTCATGATGGCCATGCTCACGCCGAAACAGCTGGTGCCGTTCGTGGCGGCGACGCTGCTGGTGGCCTTCATGGGGGCCACGCAGGACATCGCGGTAGATGCTTATCGCATCGAGATCGCTCCGCCTTCGGCACAGGGGGCTCTCGTGGCCACCTATGCCTTGGGCTATCGGTTCGGATTGCTGGTGTCCAGCGCGCTGGCGCTAATCCTCGCCGATCACATGGCATGGGCGCCAATTTATGTGCTGATGGCGGCGGCCATGGCGCTGCCGATCTTGACCACGCTAAGAATGCGCGAGCCTGAGGTACGTCGCTCGGTACCCTCGAGCTGGGGGGAGGCGATGCGCGAAGCAATCATCGATCCCTTCACCGATTTCTTCCGGCGCTATGGAGCGTATCTCGCGCTGTTGACGCTGCTTTTCATCCTGCTGTTCAAGATTCCGGAGCAGGCCATCATCGGCGGCATCATGGGGCCGTTCTATCGCGACATGGGATTCTCCAAGACGGAGATCGGTGCGGTTACCAAGCTTTACGGCACCTGGATCGGCATCATCGGCGCTTTCGCCGGCGGCGCCGCGGTGGCTCGGTGGGGAGCATGGCGGACGCTCGGGGCATGTATCGTGCTGGGCGCGGTGAGCAACTTGCTTTATTTGTTCCTGATCGCGCACCAAGGCGAGTTGGCGATGTTGACCTTGGCCATATCCGGACAGAATTTCTTCGAAGGCATGCTCGGCCCGCCGACGGTCGCCTTTCTTTCCATGCTGGTGAGTCGCAAGCACACGGCCATGCAATATGCCCTGCTCAGTTCACTGGTGAACCTGCCGGGCAAAGTTCTCGGTTTCTTCGCGGGAGGCATCGTGGCCGCATCGGGATATGGGGGCTACTTCGTCATCACCGTGCTGGCCGCCCTCCCGGCGATGGCATTGTTCGTTTACTTGTGGCCCTCCCACCGGAAGAGCGAACAGGCTCGGGAAGCGGAAGCGGCCGGTTAGCGGCGCTTCCGCCGGCTAGCCGCCGGGATTGCCAACCACGCCGCGAATTCGTCCGGATGGCCGACTTGCAAGGCTGCCCAGGTCTGTACAACATGACGCCGGTCAGGGGGCTCATGCGTGGAACGGAGAAGCGCCTGTGCCGGACATCGTGATTCGCCATATCGACAACCTCATGGCCGAGCGCATCAAGTCGCTGGCCAAGGAGCGCCAGTGGTCCATCAATGACGTGGTGCTGCACGCACTCCGCCATGGATTGGGCATGGCCCAGCAGGGCAACGTCTTCGCCGAGACCATGCTCGATCCCGGCGAGCTGACGGTGCTCAGCGGCCAGTGGGACGCACGTGAAAAGGCCGCCTTCCAGGAGGCCGTGCAGGCACTGTCCATGGCCCGGCCGACGCAGTTGTCGCCCGCCCAGCTGGCGGTACCGGACGAAACCTTAGGCTGAGGCGGGGTAGACCGCGCCCAGCACGCGAGGGCCGCGGGCGCCGGTCACGGCAGGCAGATTGCCCGGAAGCCCCAGCAGGCGCTGGCGGGCCAGCCAGGCGAACGCCGTGGCCTCCAGGAAATCCGGATCGACCCCTTCCTCCGCAGTACTGCGCAATGCGCGCGGCGCGAGCAACGCAGCCAGCCGTTCCATCAGCACGCCGTTGTGCACCCCGCCGCCACAGGCGAGGACATCGACTGCATCGGGCGCGTGCCGCGTTACGGCATCGGCCACGCTGCGTGCGGACAGCTCCAGCAGGGTGGCCTGCACGTCGGCGGGCGACAGCTGGGCTATTCCCGTGTGACGGTCGAGCCACGTCAGGTGAAAGTGTTCCCTGCCCGTACTTTTCGGTGGTGGGAGGGCGAAGTAGGGGTCCGCGAGCAGAGCCGCCAGGAGATCCCGACTAACGGCGCCTTCGCGCGCGAAAGCGCCATCCCGATCGAACGTCTCGCCACGATGGCGTAGGCACCAGGCATCCATCAGACCGTTGGCGGGCCCCGTGTCGAAGCCGAAGACGCTGCCATCGGCACCAAGTACGGTGATGTTGGCAATCCCGCCGAGATTGAGTACGACGCGGCTCCGGCCCGGAAGCCCGAGCAGCATGGCGTGCACGGCCGGGAGCAGCGGCGCGCCCTGGCCGCCGGCAGCGACGTCCGCACGCCGGAAGTCGGCGACGACATCGACGCGGCAGCGTTCGGCGATGACCGATGGATCGCCGACTTGCAGGGTAAAGGGATGTTCGCCGTGCGGACGATGGCGCAAGGTCTGGCCATGAGACCCGATGGCACGGACTTCTGCAGACCGTGTGCCGCTGGCATCCATCAACTGCAAGGCGGCAGCAGCGAAGCATTCGCCGATGGCGACGTCGAGGCGGCCATAAGCGTCCAGATCGAGCCGAGTTTCATCCTGCGCTACCGCGAGGATGCGGTTGCGGAGTTCATCGGGCCAGGGATGGGTAAGGGCGGCCACGAGTCGCGGCCGATCCTGTTCGAAGTGGACCAGCGCGGCATCGATGCCGTCCGCGCTGGTGCCAGAGATCAGACCGATGTAAAGCGCCGAAGCGTCATCCACGCCGTCGGCTCAGTCGTCGTTGCGCTTGGAGCCGTCCACGCGGGCCAGCTTGACGTTGGCGTCCAGCGTCTTCAGGCGAGCCAGCTGGGGTTGCACCACCTGAGCCTTGAACTTGGCCAGCTGCGCGGCGGGCAGCGGTTCCGGCTTGGGCAAAGTGACCTTCTGCGGGTCGCGCTGCACGTCGTTGACGCGGAATTCGTAGTGGAGATGCGGGCCGGTCGCCAGGCCCGTCATGCCCACGTAACCGATCACCGAGCCCTGGCTCACGCGTTGACCCACTTTCTCGTTGGCGAACTTGGACATGTGACCATAGGCCGTACTGATCGAGCTGTTGTGCTGGACGATCACGAAATTGCCGTAGCCGTTCATCCAGCCCTTGAACTTGATCACGCCATCGCCGGCGGCATGGATGGGCGTGCCGGTGGGCGCGGCATAGTCCACCCCTTTGTGCGCGCGCATCAGCCCCAGCACCGGGTGCATGCGGGCTGCGCTGAACTGGGAAGAGATCCGCGTGAAGTCCACGGGAATGCGCAGGAACGACTTCTGAAGCGGACGCCCGTCTTCGCTGAACCAGCCGTAGGTGCCGTCGTCCTTCTTGAAGCGATAGGCGGTATAGCGCTCGCCCTGGTTCACGAACTCGGCAGCGACGATGTCGCCTTCGCGCAGATAGGAGCCGTCGCGATAGATGTCGTCATAGATGACCGTGAAGGCATCGCCTTCGCGGAGGTCTTGCACGAAGTCGATGTCGTACTTGAACAGATCGGCTAGCTTGAGAACCATCGCCGTGCTCATGCCGGCCTTGGCACCGGCGGCGAAGAGCGAGCTGTCGATCGTGCCGTGGGCGACATGCTCACGGCGTTCCACTTCGCGGGCCTGGGCCATGACCTTAGGCTTGTCACTGTCGAACCGGACCGTTACACGGCTGCTTTCGTCTTTGTCGAAGCGAATGCCGCGGAGGCTGCCGTCGTTCGCGAGAAGAAAATCGAACTCCTGGCCAGGGCGGATATTGTGCAGCGCCTTCGCTGCGTCGCCGGCCTCGTCCATCACGTTCTGGAGATCGGCCAGGCTCAGGCCCTGTCCTTGGAAGATGTCGGAAAGCGTCTGGCCGGGACGCACCTGCACGATGCGCCAGTCTTCAACGGTCGGCGTGCGTACCGTCGTGGGCAACGCCTTGGGCAGGGCAAGCGGCAGGAGAGCATGGGCAGACGAGGCGGGATCGGGCCGCATCGCGCTCGCCCATGCGGGAATGATGAAACCCGAGAGCGCGGTAAGCAGCAGCGCGGTACCTGCGAGCATCCACCGTTCGCGATGCCAGCGGATGGGCTCGGCATCGTTGTGATTGCAGAAAGACCAATGGGAAAAGCGTTCGTAGAAGTGAGAGTGCCGGCGCTGCGCCTTGCGGCGGATGGCCTGCTTACGCGCCGCGCGCGCGATCTTTCTTGCCTCTCCCATGCCCTGCGTGCCCCGCGGTACAAATTATGTAATGCGGCGTACCATAGCGGCCCTGTGCAAAGGGCGTCAACGCCTTTCCCATCAAGGGTTTGCGCGAGTTTTCTGATTAACGCACAATTAACGCTACGACGTGGCGGCCGTCGCTTCTCTGGCCGCCGAATAACCGGGATTCGAGGAATACATGAGCGAGCTTGACCAGGCGCTGGCCACCATCGCGCGCGGCGCCGACGAAATCATCAAGCAGGAGGAACTGGTCGAGCGACTGAAGAAAGGGCGACCGCTGCGCATCAAGGCGGGATTCGATCCGACGGCGCCGGATCTGCATCTCGGCCATACGGTGCTGCTGAATAAAATGCGCCAGTTCCAGGATCTCGGGCATCAGGTGATCTTCCTGATCGGCGACTTCACCGGCATGATCGGCGATCCGACCGGTAAGAACGTCACACGCAAGCCGCTCACTCGCGAGGACGTGCTGACCAATGCGGAGACCTACGCGGAACAAGTCTACAAAGTGCTGGATCGCGAGAAGACCGAGCTGCGATTCAATTCCGAATGGTTCGGCAAGATGACGGCCGCGGACATGATCCGCTTGGCGGCGCAGCACACCGTCGCTCGGATGCTCGAGCGCGACGATTTCGCCAAGCGATACGCAGCGCAGCAGTCGATCGCCATTCACGAATTCCTTTATCCACTCGTCCAGGGCTATGACTCCGTCGCACTCAAGTGCGATGTCGAGCTAGGTGGCACTGACCAGAAGTTCAATCTGCTGATGGGCCGCGCGCTGCAGGAACATCATGGGCAGCCGCCGCAGATCGTGCTGACCATGCCCCTGCTGGAGGGCTTGGACGGTGTGCACAAAATGTCCAAGTCGCTCGGCAACTACATCGGTATAAACGAGCCTGCGATCGACATCGTGACCAAAACGATGAAGATCGGCGACGAGTTGATGTGGCGGTGGTTCGAGCTGCTGAGCTTCGAAGTGTCTCTGGACGAGCTGGCGCAGATGAAGCGCGAGGTGGCGGGCGGATCGTTGAATCCTCGCGATGCCAAGTTGCGTTTGGCGCGTGAGCTGGCTACTCGGTTCCATGGGGCGGCGGCAGCGGAGCAGGCGATCGCCGGTTGGCATGCCGTAGTGAGGGGCGAGGGGGATACGAGTCTGCTGCCGCTCACCGAAATCGCTGTGCCGGCGGAGGGATTGCGGCTGGCGGCGCTGCTTACGGCTGCGGGGCTTACGTCAAGCAATTCGGAGGCGAACCGCAAGCTCAAGGAGCGTGCGGTTCGTATTGATTCCGAAGTTGTGGAAGACGCGCAGCAGGTTTTCACTCCGGGCTTTGAAGCCGTGCTGCAGGTCGGCAAGCGCAATTTTGCGCGCGTTGCGCTCAGGCTCGCCTGATAGGTGATGCGGCTGATAGGTGATGCGGCGGCCACCGTGTCGCCGCATGAGTGTCTGACGAATGCCTGGTGCTCAGGCAAGCCAGATCAAGCGCTTACGAAAATTTTCAAAAATATTCACGAAATCGCTTGCCAAAGAGGGAGGGCCTCCCTAGTATTCGCCACCCCGCCGCGACGGCTTCTCCGCAACGGCAACAACGGCAGCAAAAATTCTTCGCTGCAGGTGTTGACGGACAGGAAAGACGATGTAGAATGGGCGGCTCACCCGGGACGAAATGCTTCGGGGCGATTTGAAGAACGAATCGCAAGTGATTGATCTTTGACAGTGTGCGCAGGTGACTTGTGTGGGCGTCTTGCGGTGGATGGAAAACTGTCCACAAATGCAAGCGTCTAACCTAAGAGTCAATTCAAAGCTTGACGTTTTATGGTTAGGACAACGCTTCAGAAAGATAGATCGTCTTCGGATGATCGAAAACTTAAGTGAAGAGTTTGATCCTGGCTCAGATTGAACGCTGGCGGCATGCCTAACACATGCAAGTCGAACGGCAGCACAGTGGAGCTTGCTCCATGGGTGGCGAGTGGCGGACGGGTGAGTAATGCATCGGGACCTGCCCAGACGTGGGGGATAACGTAGGGAAACTTACGCTAATACCGCATACGTCCTACGGGAGAAAGCGGGGGATCTTCGGACCTCGCGCGGTTGGATGGACCGATGTTCGATTAGCTAGTTGGTGAGGTAATGGCTCACCAAGGCGACGATCGATAGCTGGTCTGAGAGGATGATCAGCCACACTGGGACTGAGACACGGCCCAGACTCCTACGGGAGGCAGCAGTGGGGAATATTGGACAATGGGCGAAAGCCTGATCCAGCAATGCCGCGTGTGTGAAGAAGGCCTTCGGGTTGTAAAGCACTTTTATCAGGAGCGAAATACTGCCGGCTAATACCTGGCGGGGCTGACGGTACCTGAGGAATAAGCACCGGCTAACTTCGTGCCAGCAGCCGCGGTAATACGAAGGGTGCAAGCGTTAATCGGAATTACTGGGCGTAAAGCGTGCGTAGGCGGTGGCTTAAGTCTGCTGTGAAATCCCCGGGCTCAACCTGGGAATGGCAGTGGATACTGGGTCGCTAGAGTGTGATAGAGGATGGTGGAATTCCCGGTGTAGCGGTGAAATGCGTAGAGATCGGGAGGAACATCAGTGGCGAAGGCGGCCATCTGGATCAACACTGACGCTGAGGCACGAAAGCGTGGGGAGCAAACAGGATTAGATACCCTGGTAGTCCACGCCCTAAACGATGCGAACTGGATGTTGGTCTCAACTCGGAGATCAGTGTCGAAGCTAACGCGTTAAGTTCGCCGCCTGGGGAGTACGGTCGCAAGACTGAAACTCAAAGGAATTGACGGGGGCCCGCACAAGCGGTGGAGTATGTGGTTTAATTCGATGCAACGCGAAGAACCTT
>JBCNOA010000124.1:0-12372 GCA_039594095.1 Dyella sp. | reverse complement strand
ATCACGGGGGCGATCCTTGCCGTGGACGGCGGCTATACCGCGCTTTGACACCGTACCGTCGAAACCGGTCAAATCGTGCGGCGGATACGGTGTATCCGCCGCACGATGGTTTTCACCGCTCGTGAAGTCTCAGCTCGCCACCGTCAGTTCCACGGATTGGCCGGCTGGTCGTTGATCGCCACCCAGAACCGGCTGGCGCCGCTGATCACGCCCTGCGCCCACCACGTCCATCCGCCGTTGCCATCGTGAAACTCGGCCATGCGGAAGCCGCTGCCGAAAGTGGAGGCGCACAGGTTGTCCGCCACGGCGCGGGACGTGAGCGACAGCCCCTGGACCGGCGCCGTCAGCCGGATCTCGCCCTGGGCCCAGCCGTTGCTGAAGTCGAACGTGATACCCGAAGGCGCCGCGCGTCCGTCCTGCTTCAGGCACAGCACCGGCAAGGCGGTGCTGGGATTGGTGTCGCCCTGGTAGGCATTGGTCTGCGTGTCGGACCCCACGTGCGCGTACGAGCCGTTGGTGCCCAGCAGTTTCCAGGTCATGCCCAGGTGGTAGTGCGCGTTGTTCACCGTGACCGTGCGCTGCGTGGCCTTGCCCAGGTTGCGGCCGTGCGCGTCGCGCAGCGCCGTGAGGCGCAGCAGCGGCGAGCCGGTCTGCGCCCAGGTGTGCGTGGCATTGGCGCCGGTGGACGCCGGCCCGTTGACCGCCTGCGCGGCACTGCCGTCGCCCCAGTCGAGCGAGAAGTCCACGTTGTCGGCATACGGCCAGCACGAGCGCATCTTCGCGGTGTAGGTCTGCGCCACGCCGGCCGGCACCGTGCCCGGGCCCGCCGCCACCGGCGTGAGCGCGCGCGATCCGGCGCCGCCCAGCAGGTCCCAGAACTGCGCGTGCCAGCGTTGGGACGTCCAGATGTCCTTGCGCCATTGCTTGGTGAGGAAAGTGTCGGCCTGTCCGGTCACGCGCAGCTGCCAGTCCAGATCGAAGGTCAGCGCGTCCACCGTCTCGAAGGTGCCGTCCCCGTCCGCATCGCCGCAGTTGTTGCCGTAGAAACCCCACAGATCGCCGAACACGTACGGTCGGATGCCGAGCTGGGCATAGGCGACGCTGTCGCTGTACAGATAGCCGCGGAACGCCACCTGCGCATACAGCGACGGCTGGAAGCGTCCGGACACGCTGGCCGTCACCGGCTGCGAGCCGAGATCCGTGGTATCCAGCGACGAGCTGCCGGAGCATCCGGAACTGGTGCAGCTGTAGTCGAAGTAACCGGACACGCTGCGCCGTCCGCTGTAACTCACCGAGCCGGTCACCGTCGCGGTGATGCCCTTCTTGTCGAAGCCCGCGGTGATCGGCAGATTGAAGCCGATATGCACCGGGATCGGGCCGGCCATGAAGTTGATCGAGAACAGGAACGGCTTGGCGATCTGCCACTCCCACGCCTTCGGGTTGGCATAGGTGATCGAACCGCTCACCGTCGCGCCCTGGTCGATCAGCGCGGTGCCGTTCACCCTGGCGTAGCGCAGCTTCACGCCATAGGGCACGCACAGCTTCCAGAACCCCGCGCGCTTGAGCGTCACCGCGATCTCGCCGTTGGCGTTCACCTGCGCCGTGCCCGACAGCGACACGTTGCCGGTGAAGCCGCTGTTGGCGTCGCCGATGTTGTAGTTGCTGTTGATCGGCGAGCCCCAGTTGAAGGCCTTGTTCTTGGTGACGTCCTTGTCGCCGCAGCCCAGGATGCCGAAGCGATCGACGCCGACCGGCGACATGCTCTGCACTCCGCCCGGGTCGGCCGACAGATCGATCAGGCGCTGGGTCGGCGCACCCTGCATGACCGAGAGCTGGATCTCGTCGGCGATGCTCTTGCTCACCGAATAGGTCACCGCCTCGCCCGCCGGCGTGGCCGCGATGTCGGCGGCGATCGCGTCCTTGAGCTGCTGCGGAAGGGGCGCGCCGTTCAAGCCGGTCTGCCCGTCGATCATGTAGAACTGCTCGTTGAACGCCGCGCCGGTGTCGTCGAGGGTGCCGCCGGTCTGCACCAGCTGCCAGCCCGTGCCGGTCTGGACCGTGCGCTGCGAGTAATTGGGATCCGGCGGATCGACCGGCGGCGGGTCGCCCGCCGAGTTCCATGGATTGGCCGGCTGGTCGTTGATCGCCACCCAGAAACGCGTATCGGTGGGCAACTGCGCCTGTCCCCAGAACGACCAGCCGCCGATACCGGTGAAACCCGGCCCGTAGCGCCCGTCATGGAATTCCGCCATGCGCCAACCGGCGCCGAAGGCGTTGGCGCAGATGCCGTCGGCCTGCGCCTGCGCGGTCAGCGCGCTGCCCGCGATCGGCTGGGTCAACTGCAGCGCACCCTGCACCCAGCCATTGCTGAAATCGAATGCGATGCCGCCCGGTGCCGCGCGTCCGTCCTTCAGCACGCACAGCACCGGCAGCATCTGGTCGACCGTGGTGTCGCCCTGATAGGCGTTGGTCTGGTCGTCGCGGCCCACGTGCACGTAGCCGCCCTGCTGATCCAGCACCCGCCAGGTCATGCCCAGGCGCGGGGCGGCCGACGCCGGCGCCGCCATGCCAAGACCCAGCAGGGCCATGCACACGGGAGCGACGGCGAGCCTGCGCCACTTGCGCGGCGCCGTTCGCTGGGATGCGTGGAACGGCGTGACACCCTCGTCGCCCGGACCGTGTCGGGCGACACCCTCATGCGTACGCTTGCAGGTACTCATGCAACTCTCCTTGTGTAAGGACTCTTGTCGTGACTTGAGTGGTCGATCACGAAGGAAGGAGCCGTCCTTCGGCGCAGCCGCCTCCGTGCGGGCGCACGCTGCCGTGCCCGCGATGGACGTGCGACGAAGCCATGCGCTCGCGCGCATGGACTCAAGGCCGAAGGCGCAGCCGGCCTACAGCAGCAAGTGCGTGGTGCGTTCCATGACTCCCCCGTCCGTGAAAATCCACGACGTTGCGCCGCGGATCGCAGGAATGTGCGCCCTGGAATGTGATGGACGTGTCGAGGTCAGCGGCGCCGATGGCGAGGCGCGTCGCAATTCGGAAGTGGCGCGCCGGAACTCGTCGACATCGTCGCGAAAGCTTGTCCGCCGGCCGAAGACACCTTAGCCTGCGGCGCTTTCATGCGACAGGGAATGTCATGCTCAGTCTGCTTTACGACCCCACCAGTCTCGACCGCGCCATCCGCCGGATCATGGGCGACTACCCCGGGCCGGTGCGCCAACTCATGGCCCTCTACGACCTGCCGGCCGAGGATGCGGTCTGGAAACGCATCGACGAATGGTTGAGGCGCGCGGTCGACGATGATCCCGACGCATCTTCCGACGAATTCCTCGGCACCCTGTTCATGCTGTCGTCGGCCGTGGGCTGGACCTTCCAGCCTCTGCCGCTGGTGGCCGTGGAGCGCGCCACGAAAGTCCTGGACGGTATCGAGCTCGACCGCGACATGCTGGCGGTGGTGTTCTATTCGGAGTGCTAGCTCATCGCGCTCGCACGACGTCGCGATGCATCGACGACATGACATCCACGCGCGTTGAACGTGCCCGGCGTTATCCATGCGTCACTGGCGCCGCGTGCCTTCGCGCTCGGCGCCGCTACGCGCCCGAGGTCAGCCATGTCCGACAACCTGAGCCGCGCGGACTTGCCGGAAGGTGCCGCGCAAACCATCGAACGCATCTACCGCGAGTGGGATCGCGCCTGGTCGGAAGACGACCTGGACGCGATGATTGCGCTTTACGCTCCGGACGCCACGCTGGAAAGCCCGCTGATCCCCCACCTGCTGGGAGGCAACGTCGGCGTGATCAAAGGCCGCGGGGCGATCCGCCAGCTGCTCGAGAAGGCAGCCCCGCGCAAGCCGGGCAGCCGCCACTTCCATCGCCGCGGCTATTTCACCGACGGCTCCGGCCTGATGTGGGAGTACCCACGGGCCACGCCATCCGGCGAGCAGATGGATTTCATGGAAGTGATGGACGTGCGCGACGGACTGATCCAATGGCACCGCGTCTATTGGGGATGGCGCGGCGTCGAGGTGATCAAGGCCGACGCCTACTACAAGGACAAGTAGGCGCGCGGCCTGCCCGCTCGTTAATTCGGCTCTCCTCATGGAGAAAAGCCGGACAACGACGCGCTTCCAGCTCAGGTCCAGTTCTGGTGCACCCAGGTCCGCACCTGCTGCCACTCCGCCGAATGCTGGATGTAATCCTGCGTGGCGCCAATCAGCTGCCCCACATTCTGGTAGTCGTCCAGCGCGAATGGCTGGCTCAGCGATACGTTGCCGCGCATGTAATTGCCACCCAGCAGTTGCTGTGCCTGCACGGCCGCCAGTTCCGCCGTGGCGTCCATGGTGAGATTGAGCAGCGCCGTGGCGGGCACCAGGCCGTCGCTGAATGGCCACAGCCAGTGCGTGACGCCCCAGTCCAGCGGATCCGACACGGCACTGCCCGGCACGCCGACCGGATTGACGCCCGTACCCAGCGACAGCACCACGATGTCGGACGGACCGCTGGCATAGCCTTGATAGACCGCCTCCACGATCGCGGTCATCGACGGATTGTTGGCGAAGGTGCCCCCATCGGCGAAGTAGCCGAAGTCGCCCACGGCGTATGGCGGGAAGTAGGTCGGCGCGGCCGACGTGGCTAGCGCGGCATCGACCATGGCGATGTTGCGGTAGGCGTTCTTCTTGCCGTTGGAAATGGTGCATGGCACCCAGCTGTTCGCGTCGGGGTCCCACAACCGTGCCGAATTGACGGCCACGAAACGGCTCGCCGAGGCCACCGTGCCGGTGCCCACCAGCGATTTGGCGACCTGTTCCAGGCCGGTGTTGACGTACTGGCAGCGGAAGATGCCCGGCCCGCTGTCCAGCAGTTCCTCGGCCGACTGCGCCGGCGCTTTGTCCTGCTGCCTGGCCTGTGCGTCGAGCAACCAGCCGTTGGGCTTGAAGATGGTGGAGCCCTTGTTCGTGTAGACGTCGACGATGGTGCCGATATCCACGCCGCTCACCAGGCCCAGCGAGATCAGTCCGCCGGTGGAAGTGCCCGCGAAACCGTCGGCGGTTTTGACGATGCCGAAGCTGCGGTCAAGGTCTTGGATGAGCAATGCCGTGATGACGCCGCGGATGCCGCCGCCGTCGCAGCAGAGAAGCTTCAAAGCCATGGCTACGTTCCTCGATCGGTATGAATGATGGGATGGGACAGGCGCGGGCGGCGGCCTAGTGCGCACGCGCTCGTCGGCGCGCACGGACTCGCTGCCGCGCGTCGCGCATGGATGGATCCGGCGCGGAAAACCGGCCTAGCGCAAAAGACGCCGCTGTCTGTGTGTCATCGATCGTTCCCCCTGTTCAATGGCCCCCTGTCCGCGGCATTGCGCCAACGGAACTCCGGCAATCTGCGCTCGCATTCGTGATGGCCGTGTCTACGCGCGTGGCATGAGGCGCCCGGGTCTTCATCTACCCGGGCGCAACTTCGCAGGCCGCTTTCGCGAACGGAAGCGTGGTTGCCAATCGAACGGCACACTTGACTTGGCGCGCACGGCAGGGATTGATGCGGGTCGGTTCTGCGCAGGAGAGCGCCATGTTCGATCTTCCGACCCTGGGCACCTTCGTTGCGGTCGTGCTCGGCCTCTTTCTCATTCCAGGGCCCGCCGTGCTGTTGGTGATCAGCCGTACCGTGCAGGGCGGGCGAAACGCGGGCGTGGCGACCGGGCTCGGTATCGCCGCGGGCGATTTCCTGCACACGCTGTTCGCGGCGGTGGGCATGTCCGCCGTGCTGATGACCTCCGCCCTCGCCTTCAGCGTGGTGAAGTACGTCGGCGCGGCGTATCTCATCTACCTGGGCATTCGCGCGATGCTGGAGAAACCGAAGGATCCGGCCTTGCCCGCGGCGGCGCCCATCGCACCCGGCAAGGCTTTCCTGCAGGCGATTCCCGCCGAGCTGCTCAACCCGAAGACGGCGCTGTTCTTTCTCGCCTTCATGCCGCAGTTCGTGCATCCGGAACGCGGCTCGACCTTCCTGCAGTTCGCGGGGCTTGGCCTGATCCTGGTCGTGCTCAGCGCCATCTATACGACGCTGCTGGCGCTGTCGGTGCGGCCGCTCGGGCGGCTGGCGGGCCGGCTGTCGTGGCTGGTGCGCTGGCAGGGAAAGATCGTCGGCACGATCTTCATCTCGCTGGGGCTGAAAGTCGCGGTGCAGCAGCGCTGACGGTCGGCGGTCGTACCGTTTAAACACGGCGGGCGATTCCCGCATCTATCGATGAACTCTCCGGCGGACGAATGAACTTGGCACCGAAGCACCCTTCCATCGCTCTCTATCTCTTGCTGGTCGTCCTGATCAGCACGCCTTACTACGTGCTGCTGGCCCGCAGCGGCTCGATGGACATGGGCCGCGGCTTCGTCATCCACTCGCTGATGTGGGCGCCTGGCGTGGCCGGCCTGCTGGCCGCATGGCTCCAGTACCGCTCGGTGGCCATGCTCGGCCTGGGCTGGGGGCGTACCCGCTACGTGGCGGCGGGATACCTGTTGCCGATCACCTACAGCCTGCTGGCCTATGTGCCGTTGTGGCTCACCGGACTGGCGCCCGCGACGTTCGGGGCCTTCGCGCAGGACAGCGCGACGCGTTTGCACATGCACGACATCGGTCTCGTCGCGCCCGCGCTGCTGCAGGTATTCCTGACTCTCACCTTCGGCATCGTCCAGAGCGCCGCCTCGGCCGCGGGCGAGGAAATCGGCTGGCGCGGCTATCTCGTGCCGGCGCTGCGCGCCCGCTATGGCGTGGCTGCCACGGTGATCCTCAGCGGCCTGATCTGGGCGGCCTGGCACATGCCGGTGATGCTGTTCGCCGACTATCACAGCGCCGCGCCGCGCAGCTACGAAATCGCGTGCTTCACCGCTATGGTCGTCGCCTCCGGTGCGATCGCCGCCTGGCTGCGGCTGCGCTCGGGCTCGGTATGGCCAGCGATCGCCCTGCACGCGGCGCACAACGCCTTCGTGCAGTGGCTGCTCGACCCGATGACCGACAGCTCGGGACGCGGCGCCTGGTACGCGGGCGAATTCGGCATCGCGCTAGCGATCGCCAGCGTGGCGGTCGCGGTGGCGCTGTTCGCCGCGAGACGCCATGCGCCCGGGTCGGCTACATCACCCGCCCTTCCTTGACGTACTCGCGCCGGATCGCTTCTTCCAGACTGCGCAGGTCCACCTCGGCCGCCTGGCGGGCCAGCGCCTCGATCGCGCAGAAATGCGTGACGTTGAGGATGTTGGCGCCGGTGAGCTCGTGGCGTGCGGCGATACTGCGCCAGTCCACGTCGCCGGCCACCGCGATCTGTGCGGGGAAGGTCTTGCGCCAGATCTCGTAGCGTTCTTCCTGCTGCGGCATGGGGAACGGGATGATCGCCTGAAGGCGGCGTACGAAGGCGTCGTCGATATTGGCACGCTGGTTGGACGCCAGGATCACCAGGCCGTTGTAGCCCTCGATCCGCTGCAATAGGTAAGCCACTTCCTGGTTGGCGTACTTGTCGTGGGCGTCGCGCACGTCGGTGCGCTTGGAGAACAGCGCATCCGCCTCATCGAAGAACAGGATCCAGTTCTTGTTCTCGGCCTTGTCGAACAGCCGCGAGAGGTTCTTCTCGGTCTCGCCGATGTACTTGGACACCACGCGCGACAGGTCCACGCGAAACACGTCCTTGCCGGTGTGCTTGCCCAGCAGCATCGCCGTCAGCGTCTTGCCGGTGCCCGGCGGCCCGTAGAACAGCGCCCGATAACCCGGCTTGACGCGCTTGCGCATGCCCCAGTCGTTCATCAGCGTGTCGTTGTGCTTGACCCAGTGCTCGATTTCGCGGATCTGCGCGCGGGTCATTGGATTGAGCACGAGATCGTCCCAATCCATCGACGTTTCGATGTGTTCGGCGGGGAAGTCCATGCTGAAAGCCGGACGACCGACCTTGCCGGTGACGATTTCCTCGATGATTTCGGGGTTGACGATCAGGCGGCCGCTCATGGCGGGTTCGCCTTCGCGGACGGGTTCGAGCCATACGATGCGATTGCGAAAGAACCAGTGTTCCTGAGAGAGCACCAACTGCGCCTCCAAGCGCTTCTCAAGATCATCTCCAGACAAGACAAACAACGCGGTTTCGCCGGTCGGAAGCAAGCCTCGATGACTACCTCCTCTGACCCCACCGAACGACGGCAGCTCACCTCCTTCAGGAACATGCCGACGAACAAGCCGGTCCAGCATGTCCGGCAAAAAATGCGGCGCCAGCGCCAGCATCAGCATTACGAACTCTTGTTGGTTGGGATCGTGATCTCGAACAAAATTGGCGAGCCACGCGCCATCGTCGCGGTACTCGAACGGGTCGATATCACTGGAGGTTTTCTTATCGGCATAGGCAAGCAACGCATTGCCAACAACTCTCGAGAGCCAACTCAAGGCCTTGCCTATATTAGCCGCTTGAATCATGGCTCGAACTCCAGGTGGAAACGCTGACCTTCGTGATCGACGAAGAATATGCTGTCCGCCAGATAGCGCAACTTATGAATGAGCAAAGGAAAGTTATCCGCTGCAAGCTTGTCCTGTTCTTCAACTACGGCATAGAGAATCCGGCACATATTTCCCTCGCCGGGAGCGAAGACGAGCCTGATCATTCGGTCCTGCGCCTTTTCAAGTATGAAAAGCTTAAGCTCCCCATTTGAGCTCAACTGCACCTCGAGAACGACGTTCCTAGTTTCGTATCTGGCCATTCCCAATGGATCCAGCGCGACTCCGGCATTGCGCAGCGCCGAGAAATCCTCGACTTGCCAACCGGCTCGTCGTAACGCGTTATTAAAATCGTCGATCAGCGGCATTTATCTTCTTCCCCGGCGAATACTGGCCAGTTTGGTTGATATATCGAACGCAGCAATCTTGATGCCCGATCCCTGCATGGTTTTGATCGCATCCACGGAGTTCTCCAATTCCTTGCCGCCCTTTCCGACATAGAGCTCCCCGTAATATATGGTGAACTTGACACCTGGATGCTGCGCGACCACCCCCATCAGCTTGGGAGCGCACTTACCTTTGCAAGGACTGTACTTCACGAAGATATCCACCGACTTTAGCGGTGCGTTTGCATTGTCCGCCTTGAATCTAGTCAGTATGTTGGGCCAGTCGCCTGCAATGACTTCCTCGGCATGCACACCATCCATGTTCTGATAGGTGCGCTCCTCAACCCAGGAGTTGTTCATGGTGACCTTGGCAATCACCTTCTTTGGGTCAGTAGCGGCAAAGAGGAATCGCACCTCTTCAGCGATAAGATCCGCGCTCGCATTGAGGATGATGGCCGCCCGTCCCTCGCCCTTTGGCTCGACGCGGATTGCCTTCAGGCCGTCCTTGGAGTGCTTGTCATATACCGAACCCACCATGCCATCCAACTCATCCGGGCTGGACATGGAATGCGAGGCCGCTTTGATATCGGCTGTAGCAGCAGCTTTTACTTTCTTGCTCTGATCATCGTCCTTATCGTCATCCTTCTTGTCGCCGAATAAGCGCGCAAACAACGACTTCGCCTTCCCCACCACCCAATTCACCGCCGCCCCAATCGCCGCATCCACCTTGGCGCGCACCTTCTGCACCACTTCCATGATCTTGTCGGTGACCTTGCTCAGGCCGAGGAAGCCGGCGAGGAAGCTGATCGACAGCGACAGCAGGCCTGCCAGGATGCTTTCCACCCGTTTGGCCGCTCCGCCGATATTGCCCGCGGCGATGGTGACGATCGAATCGATGAAGGCGGTGACCACCTGGATGATCTTGGTCAGCTTCTGCACGAACACCATCACGGTGTCGTAAATCGAGATGATCGCGGGGATGAAGCCGGCGCCGGGAATGAACATCCCGATCAGCTTGGGGATGGCCTTCTTGATGATGGTGTCGGTGACGAACGACACGATGCCGCTGATCACCTGATCCTTCAGGTCGCTGAGCTTCTCCTTGATCAGTTCCCACACCGCGCCCACGCCGCCGGTGACCAGCGCCTTCACCACGTCGAAGGCCAGTTCCAGCCCTTGCATGATGCGTTCGCCGTTGGGGCCGAGCGCGGCGACGATCTTGCCGCGGATCTGCGCCCAGGTGATGCCGAGCACGCTCATCGCCATCTTGCCAAGCTCGGGCAAAGTGGCCGCCTTGGGGATGTACACGCCCTGCAGCGAGCCGGTGAGCCAGTCGATCAGGCCAGCCTTCAGATGCGTGCCGAAGTTGTCGGCGAAGTTGGAGAAGCCCAGCTTGGCCGCGCGCACCAGATTTCCCAGGAAAGGCATCGGGTTCTGCAGGATGCTCTTGAGCGCCGCGCCGGTCTTCATGATGTAGCCCATGAGCCCGGGCTTGACCACGTCGAAGATGATCTTCAGCAGGTCCCAGATGGTGCCCAGGCCCCAGCTGATGAAGTCGGTCGCGATGCTGACGAAGGCGCCGACGATCTTGCCGAACGCGCCGGCCACCGTGAGTACGTCGGCGATGGTCAGCGAGTGGAGCGTGTCCATGATCCGGCCCGGGATCGAACGCACGATCCCCATCAGGCCGCCGAGTGCCGTGTTGAACCAGGCGAAGGCGCGCGCGATGGCGTTGCCTTTCTTGATGTTCTCCCAGATCTCCTCCTGCCCGATCAGCTTCATGAAGCCGCCGAGCAGGTTGTCCGCGGTAGCCGGCTTGGGTTCGCCCGAGATCGGATCGGATCCCAACAGCACGCACAGCAGGTCGTAGCCGCGCGTGCCCTGGGCCATCGCGGCCAGCGGCTTGAGGATCGCGTCCTTGATCATCTTCAGCAGCTCCACCGCGGTGGTCACGGCGAAGTCGATCAGCCGGCTGATCGGCTCGGTGAAGATGCGTTTGGCGCGTTCCCATACGCCGCCCAGGTCGAAGATGTCGGTCCAGCTGAGCGAGTCGAGGAAATCGTCCAGCGCCTGCTTCAGCCCCGCGCCGATGTCGCCCAGTTGCTTTAGCTTGGCCTCGACCCAGGTGGCGGCTTTGTTGATCACGCCGTGGTTGTCCAGCGCCTGGGTGATCAGCGAACCGCCGGGCATCAGCTCGATCAGGCCGCGCAGGATATTGGCGGCGGAGCGGTCGGCCGAGCGCATGTTGATCGGGTTGAAACCGATGACCAGGGTCAGCAGCCGGTAGCCCGGGATGGCGTAGGCCCAGTCGGCGAACTTGTCCAGCGCGTCCTGGATGCCGAAGCGCTGCACGGACGGGGTCGCCGGCGCGGCCGAAACGGGCGCGGGCGACGTCTCCGGAGAGCGCTGCACCGCATGCCCCTGCTGGATGGTGTGGGTCAGTTCGTGCGCCAGCAATTGCTTGCCGTCGCTGGTGCCCGGCTGGTACTGGCCGCGCGAGAAGAAGATGTGGTTCTGATAGGTGAACGCGCGCGCGCCCAGCCGCGTGTTCAACCCTGCCGCCTCGCCGTCCTGATGCACGCGCACGCGGCCGAAATCGGCGCCGAAGCGCGGCTCCATGAAACCCTTGACGTCATTCCCCAGCGGCTCGCCGCCGGTCATCTTGCGGTGGATGGTCGACTGCACGTGATCGTCGACCGCCGGCGCGCGGCCTCCGGACGCGGGATCGCGCTGGAGCGCGTCGCCGCGCTCGGCCTTCTGGAGCGCATCCTCTTTCTTCTGGAGCGCATCCTCCTTTTTCTGAAGCGCGTCGCCGTCTTTCTTCTGCAGCTTGTCGTCGGCCGCGCGGAAGATCATCTCTTCCTCGCGATGCGGGTGCGCGATCCTGTCCTCGCTGCGCTGGAGCGACTTGTCGTCGGCCTTCTGGATGTCCGCCTTCTGCGCGGGCGCCCCCGCCTTCTGGACGACCTTGTCTTCCGCCTTCTGCACTTTGTCGCCCGGCGCTTCGGCGCGGAAGATCTTTTCCTCGGCGCGCCGCTGGATCTTCGGCGCTTCGGCGGCCTCCGCGCGGAAGATCTTCTCTTCCTCGCGCCGCTGCACTTTGTCGGCCGTTTGCCGCTGCACTTTGTCGGCCGTTTGCCGCTGCACCTTGTCGCCGGCCTTGCGCTGCGCTTTGTCCGCGGTCTGGCGCTGCAACTTGCCCGGCGCGGCCGGGTCGGCCATGCGCATGACTTTGTCGGCGGTGCGGTCGGCCTCCTGCTCGAACTTGTCGCCGGCGGGATTGACCGTCATCTTCGCCTGTACCGGCGGAAAGAAATCCCCGCCGCCGGCACGCGAAAAGAACGGACGCTTCGGCGCCTGCGCCCGCGAAACGGTCGCGCTCGTGGTCTTCTCGGCTGTCGCTTTCGTGGCCCCCACCCCGTACCCTCCCCCGGCTCGTCAGAACGGCCACTCCACCCACAGGAACCGCGGCATCCACGGCAGGCGCACCGTGCCGATGCCCCAGGGCAACTGCCCGAGCAGCA
>JBCNOA010000123.1:0-12534 GCA_039594095.1 Dyella sp. | reverse complement strand
GACACCTGTGGGCGAGGGCGTGGCCGTACCGCCGCCACCGCCGCCACCGCCATGGTCGCCACCACCGCCACCGTTGTCACCGCCGCCACCGCCGCCATTCCCGCCGCCGCCGTTCCCACCGGTGCCACCCCCGGTGCCTCCTCCAGTGCCTCCTCCAGTGCCTCCTGTGCCGCCACCGGTCCCGGAGCCTGATCCGCCACCCGTGCCGGCGCCACCGCCGCCCGAGCCGTCGCCGCCGGTACCGCCGGACCCGCCGCCGTCACTGCCGCCACCGGCGCCGCCTGGATTCACGATGCTTCCGCCGCCGCCGGATTTGTAGGAGCTGTGGCCGGAGCAGGCCGAGAGCGAGATGCCCGCGGCGAGGATGCACGTGGCTAAAAGGGTCTGTTTCAGAATGGTGCTCGCTTGACGCTTACTCATCGCTATTTCCTCCGAGAAAATGCTTCGAGTGACTGGTCGGGCTGACGCCGGCACCGCACGCACGACGCCCGATCCCCTCCTGGGATCAGGCAGCGTCGACTGCATCGCGGGTGATGTCCGGTCAGCCACTCCCCTGTCCCAGTGGCATGTGCGCGTCGTTTCCCCATGCCCACCTGAGCACCATCAACGCGCGGTTCCTGGGCAAGCCGATACTCAGTGAAGAAATGTGAAAGGTTCGTGTGTATTTAGATTTATTTTCCGTATTCACATGATTTATTTCTCGTCATGAAAAACTCGACATTGAAAATCCTTCAGTTGGCATTTTCGATGCATAAGGCTTTTTAATATCTCGGTTAAATGGATCGTTCTAAATGCATTCCGGCGGCCAGGGTCCGGCATCCGTAAGCAGGCTTCGGTACGACCAAGGTCTACTGCAATCGAAGTGGTCCCTTGGGTGAGTCTTTCCGCGGGAGACATCGTCGCGGGTGCGCATATGCAGTACGAGGAGTTCTACCGGCGCTCGATCGAGGAGCCGGAAGCGTTCTGGACGGAGCAGGCGCGGCTGATCCATTGGGAGACGCCACCCGCCCGCGTGCTGGACTATGCGCGCCCGCCGTTCCGCCGATGGTTCGTGGGCGGCACTACCAATCTGTGCTTCAACGCCGTGGATCGCCATCTCGCCGAGCGCGGCGATCAGCTCGCGCTCGTGGCCGTGTCGACCGAGACGGGAGTGACGCGCGAACTGAGTTATCGCCAGCTTTACCGCGAAGTGAATGTCTTTGCGTCCGTGCTGCAGGCGCTGGGCGTGAAGCGTGGCGAGCGTGTGGTGATCTACCTGCCGAACATTGCCGAGGCGGTATTCGCGATGCTGGCCTGTGCGCGGCTGGGTGCGATCCATTCGGTGGTATTCGGCGGCTTCGCCGCGCACAACCTCGCCTTGCGCATCGACGATGCGAAACCGACGCTGCTGATTGCCGCGGACGCAGGCATGCGCGGCGGCAAGGTCATTCCCTACAAGCCGCTCGTGGATGCGGCGCTGGAGCAGTCGGTGGCGCCGCCGCCGCATGTGCTGCTCATCGACCGCGGACTCGATCCGCAGATGACGCGCGTGTCAGGCCGCGACGTCGACTACGCCGAGCTTCGCAAGGACCATGAGCACGCTGAAGCGCCCGTGGCTTGGATGGAGTCGAACGAACCGAGCTATCTGCTCTATACCTCCGGCACGACGGGCAAGCCCAAAGGCATCCAGCGCGACGTCGGCGGTTATGCGGTGGCGATGGCGATGTCCATCCGCCGCATCTTCGATATCGCACCCGGGCAGGTGATGTTCTCCACGTCCGACGTGGGTTGGGCCGTGGGCCACTCGTACAACGTGTACGGTCCGCTGATCGGGGGGGCTACTTCTTTGCTGTACGAAGGCCTGCCCACGCGGCCCGATCCGGGCATATGGTGGTACCTGTGCGAGCGCTATGGGGTGCGCACGATGTTCTCGTCGCCGACGGGCATCCGCGTATTGAAGAAACAGGATCCGGAGTGGCTGAAGAAGTACGACCTGTCATCGCTCAAATGGCTGTTCCTCGCCGGCGAGCCGTTGGACGAGCCGACCGCGCACTGGATCACCGACGGTCTTGGAGTTCCGGTGATCGACAACTATTGGCAGACCGAGACCGGCTGGCCGGCGATCACGCTGATGCCGGGGCTCGACTTGAAGAAGGTGAAATTCGGTTCGCCAGGACTGCCCGCGCCGGGCTATCGGATGAAAGTGATCGACGAAGCCAGCGGACAAGAGGCGCCACCGGGAAAGAAGGGCGTGCTGGTGTTCGAGCCGCCCCTGCCGCCGGGCTGCCTCAGCACGGTGTGGGGCAACGACGAGCGTTATCTCAGCAGCTACTTCGGGCACTTCAAGGAGCTTCTGTACAGCTCGCTGGATTGGGCGATCCGCGACGAGGACGGTTACACCACCATCCTCGGCCGGACGGACGACGTCATCAACGTGGCCGGGCACCGTCTGGGCACGCGCGAGATCGAGGAATCCATCGCCACGCATCCGGCCGTGGCGGAGGCCGCGGTGATCGGGGTGCATGACGAACTGAAAGGGCAGGTGCCCGTGGTGTTCGCGACGCTCAAGCAGGATGCCGGCGCGCAGGCGGGGACGGTGGCGAAGGCCATGCAGCAGCGCGTGGTCGACCAGCTCGGCGGCGTCGCCAAGCCCTCACGCGTGTACGTGGTGAACGCGTTGCCGAAGACGCGCTCGGGCAAGCTGCTGCGGCGCTCCTTGCAGGCGCTGGCGGAACAACGCGATCCGGGCGATCTGTCGACATTGGACGATCCGGCGGCGTTGGAGGAAATCCGGCGTGCGTTGGAGCGCGGGCCGGATCAGGCTTGAGTCGCCGCTCCGGCCCGAGCCGGAATCGCGGAAAGAAAAACGCCCGCGCGATGAGCCCCCGCCTGTTGGCGTAACGGGGGCCCACCGAGCGGGCGAGGGTGAAACGATCAGGCCGCGGCGGCTTCCGCTTCGGCGACCGGCATGCGGATCAGATGATCGAAGGCGCTGAGCGAGGCCTTGGCGCCTTCGCCCATGGCGATCACGATCTGCTTGTACGGCACCGTCGTGGCGTCGCCCGCGGCGAAGACGCCGGGGATGGAGGTCTCCCCGCGCGCATCCACTTCGATCTCGCCGCGCGGCGACAGCTTGAGCGTGCCCTTCAGCCAGTCAGTATTGGGCAGCAGGCCGATCTGCACGAACACGCCTTCCAACGACACCTGATGGCCCTGACCGCTGCTGCGGTCGGTATAGGCCAGGCCGGTGACCTTCTTGCCGTCGCCCAGCACCTCAGTGGTCTGCGCATTCACGACGATAGTGACGTTGTGCAGGCTGCGCAGCTTGCGCTGCAGAACCTCATCGGCGCGCAGCTTGCCGTCGAATTCCAGCAGCGTCACATGGCCGACGATGCCGGCCAGGTCGATCGCCGCTTCCACGCCGGAGTTGCCGCCGCCGATCACCGCCACGCGCTTGCCCTTGAACAGCGGGCCGTCGCAGTGGGGGCAGTAGGTGACGCCTTTGTTGCGGTACTCCTGCTCGCCCGGCACGTTCATGTTGCGCCAGCGCGCGCCGGTGGAAAGGATCACCGTCTTGGACTTGAGCGAGGCGCCGTTGGCCAGGCGCACTTCGAACAGGCCGTTGGGGTCGGCGGGCGCTACCAGCTTCTCGGCCCGCTGCATGTTCATCACGTCCACGTCGTACTCGCGCACGTGCTGCTCCAGCGAGGCCGCCAGCTTGGGGCCCTCGGTATAGGCGACGGAGATGAAGTTCTCGATCGCCATGGTGTCCAGCACCTGGCCGCCGAAGCGCTCGGCCGCGATGCCGGTGCGGATGCCTTTGCGTGCGGCATAGATCGCCGCCGCGGCGCCGGCCGGGCCGCCGCCGACGACCAGCACGTCGAAAGGCTTCTTGGCCTTGATCTTCTCGGCGTCGCGCTTGGCGGCGCCGGTGTCGAGGCGCGCCACGATCTGTTCGATATCCATGCGGCCCTGGTCGAAGGGCTCGCCGTTGAGGAACACGGTGGGCACGGCCATCACCTGGCGCTCGTTCACTTCGTCCTGGAACAGTGCGCCGTCGATCGCCACGTGCTTGATGTTGGGGTTGACCACGCTCATCAGGTTCAGCGCCTGCACGGTGTCGGGGCAGCTGTGGCAAGAGAGCGACATGAAGGTCTCAAAGCGGAATTCGCCTTCGAGGTTGCGCACCTGCTCCAGCAGTTCCGGCGCGGCCTTGGAGGGATGGCCGCCGACCTGCAGCAGAGCCAGCACCAGCGAGGTGAACTCATGTCCGAGCGGAATGCCGGCGAAGCGCACGCCTACATCGGTACCCGCGCGGTTGATGGCGAACGAAGGCTTGCGCGGATCGGTGCCGGTACGGCTGACGCTGACGTGGTCGGACAGCGAGGCGATGTCTTCGAGCAGTTCCGACAGCTCTTGCGACTTGGCGCTGTCGTCGATGGAGGCCACCAGTTCGATCGGGTGCGTGACCTTTTCGAGGTAGGCCTTCAATTGGGTCTTCAGATCGGCATCCAACATGGCGGGTACTCCGTCGGTGAGGCTGTTTCGGGGTGAGCGCCACGAGCACCCGGCGAAAAAGCCGGGCGTCGCGGACAGCTCGTGTATTCCGGAAAGGGGACCCGGCTGGATGCCGGGTCCCGGGGCGGCCCGAAAAGGCGGGCCGCAAGAGCACGGGAAAGCGGTGGCTTAGATCTTGCCGACCAGGTCGAGCGACGGCTTCAGGGTCTTCTCGCCTTCCTTCCACTTGGCCGGGCAGACTTCACCCGGGTGGGAGGCGACGTACTGCGCGGCCTTCACCTTGCGCAGCAGCTCGGAAGCGTCGCGGCCGATGCCGTTGTCGTGGATCTCGCACAGCTTGATCTGGCCTTCCGGATTGATCACGAAGGTGCCGCGCAGCGCCAGGCCTTCTTCCTCGATCATCACGTCGAAGTTGCGGGTCAGGGTGCCGGTCGGATCGCCGATCAGGGTGTACTTGACCTTCTTGATCGCGTCGGACGTGTCGTGCCACGCCTTGTGCGCGAAGTGGGTGTCGGTGGACACGCCATAGATTTCCACGCCCAGCTTCTGGAACTCGGCGTAGTGGTCGGCCAGGTCCTCGAGCTCGGTCGGGCACACGAAGGTGAAGTCGGCCGGGTAGAACACGACCACGGACCACTTGCCCTTCAGGCTGGCGTCCGTCACCTCGACGAATTGGCCGTCCTTGTAAGCCTGGGCCTTGAACGGTTTGATTTGGGTGTTGATCAACGACATCGTTGTTTCCCGTGTTGTGGTTGTTGGAAACGGAAAGATAGCCTCGGAGTAGGCATATATCTAATTGATTGTTGGGATGGCATCGATTGGTGATGGCTATCGACGGTCGATCCCGGACGCGAAGCGCGAAGCTTGCGCTCTCTATCGTGACAAAAACGAGAGCCTCCGTTCATCTGTCGGCTCGCTCGCCGGCGTTATTCCGCTTGGCCGTCTCGCCGACAGGGCGGCGCTGGGCGGGCGCACACCGCGTCGGCGGCAGGCTCGCTTCGTAACGGGAGCAGGCGGTCGGCGACGGCATTGCTGCTCCGCAGCACGGGTGCGGGCGGTCCGGCGCGCTAAAATCGCCGCTTTACGCGGAGGCTCCATGACCCAGATCGCATCCCCCGGCGCGCGTTTCCGCGCCGCAGTCGCCCAGGAACAGCCTCTTCAGGTCATGGGGGCCATTACCGCCTATGCCGGCTTGATGGCCAAACGCGTGGGCTACAGGGCGCTGTATCTCTCCGGCGGCGGCGTGGCGGCCAACTCGCTGGGCATGCCGGATCTGGGCATTTCGACGATGGAGGACGTGCTCACCGACGCGCGCCGCATCGTGGACGCCACTCAGATGCCGCTGCTGGTGGATATCGATACCGGCTGGGGCGGCGCCTTCAACATCGCGCGCACCATCCGTTCCTTCATCAACGTCGGCGTGGCCGCGGTGCATATCGAAGACCAGGTTGGCCAGAAGCGCTGCGGCCATCGGCCGGGCAAGGAAGTGGTGCCCAAGGAAGAAATGGTCGATCGCGTGAAGGCGGCCGTCGACGCCCGTACCGACGCGGGCTTCGTGATCATGGCGCGTACCGACGCAGCTGCCTCCGAGGGCATCGACGCGGCGATCGACCGCGCTTGCGCCTATGTCGAGGCCGGCGCCGATATGATTTTTCCCGAAGCGATGAAGACGCTGGACGATTACCGCCGTTTCAAGGCCGCGGTGAAGGTGCCGGTCCTCGCCAATCTCACCGAATTCGGCTCGACGCCGTTCTTCACCACCGACGAACTGCGTAGCGCGGACGTCGATATCGCGCTGTACTGCTGCGGTGCGTACCGCGCCATGAACAAGGCGGCGCTGCATTTCTACGAGACCGTGCGCCGCGAGGGCACGCAGAAGAACATCATCGACACGCTGCAGACGCGCGAGCAGCTGTACGACTTCCTCGGCTACCACGCCTACGAGGACAAGCTGGACGCGCTGTTCTCCAGCCAGAAGGGCTGACCCGGTTTCCACGGCTGTCACGGAGCGTTCCGCACGTGGCGGCCAGTTGCATGCAATGAGGAGAGGTATCCGATGAGCGAGCAAGTCCTTCCCAAGGCCAAGAAATCCGTCGCCCTGTCCGGCGTGGCCGCGGGCAATACCGCGCTGTGCACGGTCGGCCGCAGCGGCAACGATCTGCACTATCGCGGCTATGACATCCACGACCTGGCGGCCAAGGGCTGCTTCGAGGAAGTCGCCTATCTGCTCGTGCACGGCGTGCTGCCGAACTGGGCCGAGCTCAACGCTTATCGCGCCAAGCTCAAGCGCCTGCGCGGCCTGCCCGCGCCTGTGAAGGGCGCGCTGGAACTGCTGCCGGCCGCGACCCATCCGATGGACGTGCTGCGCACTGGCTGCTCGGTGCTGGGCACCGTGCTGCCGGAGAAGGACGACCACAACGTCACCGGCGCGCGTGACATCGCCGATCGCCTGATGGCCAGCTTCGGTTCCATGCTGCTGTACTGGTACCACTTCAGCCACAACGGCAAGCGCATCGAGACCGAGACGGACGACGAGTCCATCGCCGCGCATTTCCTGCACCTTCTGCATGGCAAGAAGCCCAGCGAGCTGCATGCGCATGCGCTGGACAAGTCGCTGATTCTCTACGCCGAACACGAGTTCAATGCCTCGACCTTCACTGCCCGCGTGATCGCCGGCACCGGTTCGGACATGTATTCGGCCATCACCGGCGCGATCGGCGCGTTGCGCGGTCCCAAGCACGGCGGTGCGAACGAGGTGGCGATGGAGATCATCGCGCGCTACCGCAGCGCAGCCGAGGCGGAGGCGGACATCCGTGCCCGCGTCGAGCGCAAGGAAATCATCATCGGCTTCGGCCATCCGGTGTACACCGTGTCCGATCCGCGCAACGAGATCATCAAGGAAGTCTCGCGCAAGCTGTGCACCGAGGGCGGCAACCCGACCCTGTTCGAGGTGTCCGAGCGCATCGAGAGACTGATGTGGGAACTGAAGAAGATGTTCCCCAACCTCGACTGGTTCTCGGCCAGCGCGTACCACATGATGGGCGTGCCGACCGCGATGTTCACGCCGCTGTTCGTGATCGCGCGCACCTCCGGCTGGAGCGCTCACGTGATCGAGCAGCGCCAGGACGGCAAGATCATCCGTCCCAGCGCGAACTACACCGGTCCGGAAGACCAGGCGTACGTGCCGATCGAGAAGCGCTGAGCACGCCAACGCAATGCAGAAAAAGGGAGCCTCTGAGGGCTCCCTTTTTTTATGGACGGATGGCGTATGTAGGGCGCGGCGCGGTGGGCCCTCCGGGATCAGGCGATGGCGTAGCCGCCATCGACGAGAAGGCCGTGCCCAGAAACGAACGAAGCGTCATCGGATGCCAGGAACGCGACCACGCGGGCCACTTCGGCGGGCGAGCCAGCCCGGCCGGGAACGGTCGACGCCGCGAAGGCGTCCTTGGCTTCCGAGCTCGGCCAGATGCGGTCCTGGAAGGGCGTATCGATGATGCCGGGGTTCACGGCGTTCACGCGGATGCCTTCCTTGAACAGTTCGATCGCCGCTGTCTTGGTCAAGCCGAGCACCGCGTGCTTGCTCGCGATGTAGAGGCCTGCATTGGCGAAGCCGATGACACCGCCCATCGATGCGTTGTTGATGATGACGCCGCCGCCCTGCGCCAGCATGGCCTTGGCCTCGTGCTTCATCGACCAGAACACGCCGCGGACGTTGGCATTGAAGACCGTGTCGTAGACATCGTTGGATTGCTCGACGAACGGAGTGAACTCGCCCTCGGTACCCGCGTTGTTGAAGGCGATGTCGATGCGCCCATAGAACTGCACGGTCTTGGCGATCAATGCGATCACGTCCTGCTCGACATTGATGTCGGCGACCACGGCCGTCGCTTCGTGGCCGGCGCCGCGGATCTCTTCGGCCAGGGCGTCGATTTCGGCCTTTCTGCGGGCGCTCACCACGACCTTGGCGCCGCGGCGGGCGAGTTCGAGGGCGGCGGCCCGGCCGATGCCGGAACTGGCGCCGGTCACCAGGGCGACTTTTCCTGCGAGGGTGTCGGTTGCGATGCGAGTGTTCATCTAAGTCTCCAGAATCAAAGGGATGGGCGGGGACGACTGCGCCGGGCGCGCCCGGCTCTCGTCCTTGGTCGCCATTCTGTCGACCTGGATTGATGTGATAAACATGGCAATATTGCATTCAATGATGAGTGGTATTCACCAATGGAAAGCGCCGAATTAAACGAGCTGGCGGTCTTTGTCGCCGTGGCCAAGCAGTTGAGCTTTCGCCGGGCAGCGATCGAAAGGGGAACGTCGGCGTCCGCCATCAGCCATGCGATCCGGCATCTGGAGGCACGCATCGGTCTTCGCCTGTTTCATCGAACGACGCGAAGTGTTTCTTTGACTGAAGCGGGGGAGCGGCTTTTCTCTCAGCTCGAACCCGCATGGATGGAGATGCGTGCCGCGGTCGATGGGCTCAATGCATTCCGCGCCACGCCATTCGGGACGATTCGCTTGAATGTGCCCAGTTCGCTTGCGCCGTACGTGCTCAGTGGCGTGATCCCCGTCTTGCTGAGCCGGAATCCGGGGCTGAAGCTCGAAGTGGTCGCTACGGACTCGCTGGTGGATATCGTCGAGGGCGGTTTCGACGCGGGCATCCGGTTCGGCGAGCGCCTGTCGCAAGACATGGTGGCGGTGCGGATCAAACCCGCATTCCGTTTTACGGTGGTGGGAGCGCCGAGCTATTTCGAAGGGCGATCGGCCCCGCGCAGCCCCGCGGATCTGAAGGAGCACGCATGCATCCGGTATGCGTTTCCCAGTGGGGCCATGCTCCATTGGGAGTTCGCCAAGGGAGGCGAAACCGTCCAGGTGGAGGTCGACGGCCCCCTGACGGTCGACAGCCAGGAACTGATGGTGGAGGCGGCAGCGCAGGGCGTGGGTCTGGCCTATGTCTGGGAAGATCGGGCCGCGCCGTATGTCGCCGATGGGCGGCTTCGGTACTGCCTCGAGGATTGGTGCACGGTGCGGGAGCATCTGTTTCTTTACTTCCCGAGCAGAAAGCACCAGTCCGCCGGGCTCAAGGCCTTGATCGAGCTCATGCGGGCCTAGCGCGCTCGCTGCGTTCGCATCGCGCCGTCACTCCGCGGCCACGGCCCGCCGCGATGAAGATTTCGTTGTCTGCGACGGGTGAAAGCGCGGCGGCGATTCGTTCACGCCCGCTGTACGCCGGAGTCGCAGCAGAGGATCCGCGTTCGGTGTCAACTTGCCGGGCCAGTTTGGACGGCCAAACGCGAGGCATGCCTTCGGGTTCGCGCACGCGCGCTCGTGGAGGCGGCGCTCGGCGCGCCAGGACGGCGACATCAACCGTCATCAGGAGTGTGCGACCCATGAATCGATTCATCGGAAGAACGCGCCGGAGCTGGTTCGGCGCATCGCTGTTCGCCGCTTTGTCACTGCTGGCATCCGCCGGAGCCGTGCAGGCGGCCGAGGAAGCCGCGCTCAAGCCCGACGCCGCGCTCACGTCGGTGGGTTCGATGGAGCAATCGTTACGACCGCAAGGGGTGCCGAGCCAATTCGTCGTCACCCCCAACGGCTATTTCGATCCCTCGTGCGTGCAAGTCGTGCGCGAGGACGAGCAACTGCACAGCGATGGCAGCATCCGCCGCGCCGACGGCTCCCTGCGCAAGCCGGCGCTCTGCACGCAGCCGCATTTCGCACTGGACGGCAGACGGATCGAGCCGAACGGCAGGGTGACGTTCCCGGCGGCGCGCAATCCCACCATCAACGGCTGGGTGATCGATACCAACTACACCAGCAGCACCGCGATCGGGCGCATCGTCGCCAGTTGGAAGGTGCCGAGCAATCCGTCGAGTTCCGGCAGCCAGGTGATCTATTTCTTCCCTGGCCTGGAGCAGTTGCCCAACGTGCAGTCCATTCTGCAGCCGGTGCTGGGCTGGAACGGCTACAACGACCACACCTGGACGATGGCCAGCTGGAACTGCTGCGTCAGCGGCACGACCTACCACAGCTCGCCGATCAACGTGTCGGTGGGGGACAGCATTACCGGAGATACCTATTCGAACTGTTCGCCGGGCGTGAGCTGTTCGACCTGGAAGATCGTCTCCAAGGACGTCACGAAGGGCACCAGCACCACGTTGACGACCAATCCCTACGCGTCGCTGACCTGGGTCTTCGGCGGCGTGCTCGAAGCCTACGGCGTCAGCAGTTGCAGCCAATATCCAAGCAACGGGTCGATCGCCTTCACCAACATCAAGGTGTACGACCTCAATCAGGTACAGGTGGCTTCGCCGCCCTGGACCAAGGATTACCCGGTCGGTTCGACAAGCCCGCAGTGCAACTACGGCATCACTGCCACGGCGAGCACCACCAATCTGGTGTACTGATCGCGTCCCGGCGCCCTGGCCCAGGTCGGGGCGCCTCTTGCTGGCATTCCTCTCTTCTTATCCATCGCCTACGCGCCTGCGGCGTGTGAAGACGCTGTTGCCGACGGCAAGGCACAGGGTGTACCCGTTCCGTTACAGACGAATTCGCTGCGCCAGGCCTTGTCGCGCCGGGGTTGCCCTTACTTCTTCCCGAGGCGTCGGCGCTGGTGAGGCGTTACAGGTCTGATGCACGAAGATCGGCGCGGCGATCGCCGCGATCTCGGCGCGGCCTGCGCTTGCTTCGCCAAGTGCTTGACTCTCCGTACAAGTTTCACGCGATGCGTTCGCGCACCGGTGCGTGGCACGGCAGTTGCCAATGCTTTGGGGCCGCTTAGCTCGGCGAACCAGGGGGCCACGTTCCGCAGGAGAGAGACATGCGCAAGACACTCATCGCCACGGCAGTGCTGCTGGGCATCGGTTTGGCGCTACCCGCCATGGCAGACGACAACTCGATCAATTCGCACAACGACAGTTCCACCCATACCAACAGTTCCACTCATACCCGAACCAATTCCAGCCAGGGGAACGATCGCAACAACACCGGTGATGCCTATTCGACCGGCCAGGGTTCGGCCGGAGCCAACAACGGTGGCACCGCGACGTCGGCGATCACCAATTCCTTCGATACCAGCAAGGCGGTGGCGGTGAGTCGCCTGGACGGCACCGTGACGAACATCTACGTAAGTGGCGTCGGCAATGTCGCCAACAACTGGGGCAATGCGAACGGCGGGCGCGGCGGTTCGGGCGGCGAAGCGTACGGCGGTTATGGCTACGGCGGAAAGGGCGGCTCCGGTGGCGACGGCGGCGGAGCGCATGCGCGCAGCGGCCACGTGGGCGACAGTTCGGCGTCCAGTGGCAACGCGCTGGCAGGCGCCGGTGCCTGGGGTGGCGACAGCAGCGGCGACAACTACTCCAACGCGACGGCGACGGCACGCCGCAGCAGCGGCAGCACGGCTACCGGCGGCAACGGTGCATGGGCAGGCGGTGCCGCGACAGGCGGTACGTCGACCTCGGCGAGCGGCAGTGCATCGGCGACTGGCGGCGCGAGCGGCGCGGCCGATGCGACCGGTGGCGCGGGCGGTGCGGGCGGTGCGGGTGCCGCAGGGATGGGCGGCGCGGGCACGGGCGGCGCGGGCGGCAACGGCGCGGCGGGCGGCTCGGCGCTGGCCAGTGCCGGCACGTTCGACATGTCCAACCACATGGACGGTGCGGCTGCCGCAGCGGCGGGTGTCACGGTGATGGCGCAGAACAGCGGCGTGGCCGCGCTCACGCAGCAGAGCGTGAACGTGCAAGCCAATCTCAACGTCGGCCATTGACGCGTGACAGGCATGGCGGGGCCGTGGCGCCTCGCCATGCTTCCGCGCATTCGGGAGAAGTGCCATGCGGAATGTCAGGGCCGCGTGTGGCGTGGCCGCGGCGTGCTTGTCGGTGTGGTGCGGGGGAGCCGCGCAGGCGTCTTCGTCGGCGCCAGCCTATCTATCTCTTGCCATGGACTCGCCCGTCGCGGCGTATCGGGCCGCGGCGGCGGCGAAGCCGGGGGAGATCGTTGGCTTAGGTCCACTCGTGAACGCCGGCGTGCTGGCGAGGCTGAGCGGCGGCGCCG
>JBCNOA010000122.1:0-12582 GCA_039594095.1 Dyella sp. | reverse complement strand
GACCTGCCATTCGCCCGGCGGGCGCATGGCGGGTCTACGACATCGTGTGGACGGCACCGGTCTTCAACGGCGACGGCTCGCTCAAGTCTCCCGCCTACGTCACCGTGCTCCACAACGGCGTGCTGGTGCAGAACCACACCCAGTTGACCGGTGAGACGCTCTACATCGGCAAGCCCAGCTACAAGGCCTACGCCGACGCGCCGATCAAGCTGCAGGCGCACGGCGATCCGTCCGCACCGATCAGCTTCCGCAACATCTGGGTGCGACCGCTCGACTGAGCGAAGCGGCAGGCATCGATCCGCGCCGCCGGCTGACGAGGCGGCTCAGACTCGCGCGCTCCGTGCCCGCTTGCCGCTGCGCAGTTCCGCCAGCAGTGCGCGCATCAGCGGCGACGCCGCCAGGCCCGCGCGCGTGATCAACTGGATGCGCCGCTGCAGCGCCAACTGGCGCGGCATGCGCACGGCGATCCCGGCGCGGGCTGTGCCCAGGGCCAGTTCCGGTACGAAACCCACGCCGAAACCCGCCGCCACCATATCCAGCATCAGGCCATAGTCGTCCACCCGGTGAGCGATCCGGGGCACGAAACCGGCAAGCGCGCAGGCGCGCTCGGCGAGCATGACGTCGTCCGCGCCGCGCGAGCCGACGATCCATTCCTCCTGAGCCAGCTTCGACAAATCGACCGCTCCGCGCCGGCGTCGCCAGATCGGCGGCAGAGCGAGCACGACCGGCTCGTCGGCGACAGGCAGCACCACCAGATCAGGATCGATGTCGCGAGGCACCAGGGTGTAGGCAAAGCTCACCGCCAACTGGCAATCGCCGCGGCGCACGGCCTCGATGCCGTCGGCCGGTTCCAGTTCGTGGATCACCGCCCGGAATGCCGGCAACCGCTGCCGCAGGCGCACGATGGCGGGAAGCAGACGCCACCGCGCATATGTGGAGAACGTCGCGATGTCCACGGCACCGCCCGGGCGGTCGGCGGACTTCAGGTCCTGCTCCGCCAGCTCGACCGTGCGCAGGATCGCTTCAGCGTGCGCGGCCAGGCGCATGCCCTCTGGCGTGAGCCGCACGCCGCGCCCCACCCGCTCCATCAGGCGCATGCCGCTTTCGCGCTCCAGCGTAGCCAAGTGCTGCGACACCGCAGACGAGCTCATGCCGTACGTTTCGGCGACGGCGATCATGGTGCCGCGTCGCGAAAGTTCGCGGAGCAGCCGCAGGCGGGTCAGATCGAACATGAAGCAAAGCTTATACGACGCTTCAGTTTCGCGAAGTAGACCTGTGCGGTCGGCAAGACTAGTTTCGCGTCGTCCCGGTTCCGATCCGCCTTTGCCATGACCAGCGTCGCCCTGCTCGGCCTTCCCCACGACGAGAACTCCTCCTTTCTGCGCGGCGCGGCGCTAGCGCCCGCGGCGATCCGCCGCGAGCTTTACTCGGATGCATACAGCAGCTGGAGCGAGACGGGCATCGACCTCGGCGAACCGGGCCGGCTCGTCGACCGTGGCGACCTTCGCTTCGACGAGGGCGAAGACGCCTGGCCGCGAATCGAACGCGAAGCCGGGGCCGTTCTGGCCGCCGGCCAACCGCTGATCTGCCTCGGCGGCGACCATGCGCTGACCCATCCGATCCTGCGTGCCTTCCGCGCGCACCACGCGGAGCTGACCATCCTGCACATCGACGCGCACGCGGACATCTACCATGCCTACCAGGGCAATCCACGCTCCCATGCCTCGCCCTTCGCGCGGATCATGGAGGAACGGCTGGCGGACCGGCTGATCCAGGTTGGCTTGCGCACCGTCAACGACCATCATCGCGAGCAATGGCGACGCTTCGGCGTGCAGGCGATCGAAGCGTCCGCCTGCGGCGAGCGGCTGCCGGTCGACATCCGCACGCCGGTCTATGTGTCGCTGGACATCGATGCCTTCGATCCCGCGCATGCGCCGGGCGTTTCCCACCGCGAGCCGGGCGGTCTGACGCCGCGCCAGGTGATCGGCTGGATCCAGGCGATCCGACAGCCCGTGGTCGGGGCCGACGTCGTCGAATACAACCCCGCGCGCGACTGGGACGGAATGACCGCAACGCTCGCGGCGAAACTGGTCAAGGAGATCGCCGGCGTGATGGTCCGCAACGCTGCGCCCGACCTCTAGCCGCACGCGCCACCGCCGACGAAAGCGAGGGGCCCCGCTGCAGCCCGAATTCACTCTCTCCCACCCCCCCCGCGCCCAGGGTGGCTGACGTCGAACAGGCGTCGGCCGTCCCTTGGCAGGCGCGCCTGGCCAGACGAGAAAACGCCTAGCCGGCCAGGACCTGCTCGACGGCGGCGCTACGCCGCCGCCGTCACGCGCTCACGGATAACCGAGCCATCCCAAGGCATCCGGCGAGCCGTCCGGGCGGCTCTGCCAAAACAGGCGATTCTGCCCGTCCGTGCAGTTGCCGCCGGTCTCCCAGGTCGCCAGCTTGCCGTCGCGCGTAGTGAGCATGGCGTCATAGCAACTGCCCAGCGAGTCGCCGAAGCGGAAGGTCTGCCAACTGTCGCGATCGTTGACCTTGGTAAATACGCGATACGGATACAGGCCAGTGGTGACGTCGAGCACGCCGCCGGTCAGGTTCTGCGTCACGTTGCTGTAGACCGTATTGCCGTTCGCCCGACGCACCAGCTGGAGGCCCACGTCCTGGCGGAACTTCTTGATCTCGCGCTCCACCGTTGGGTCGTGCCACAGGTAGTAGTAGCTCGACATCGGGTAGCCGTAATTGGTGATGTGCTCGTCCGCCAGCACGCCGTTGAGGTAGGTGCGCGTCTTGCCGGTCTCGGTGCTGTGGAGGGCGATGGTCTTCTCGAAGATCCGCCGCGGCATCGACCCCACCCGCTCGCTGGAGACATCGAACGTCTGGCTGTTGTCGAAATTCACCCAGCGCTCCACGCGATGGCGGATCCGTCCCTTCGAGCCGTCCACATAGCCGTCGATGACGAAATGCCGCTGTAACGCGGTCGTGACCGTGCCGGCGAGGTTGCCCTGGCGGTCGCGCGCCACCGTGCTGGTCAGCCTGGGTATCGCGGGCTGTCCGATCAAGTCGTTGCGCGTGACCATACCGGTCACCTGCTTCACCCGGCGATCCTGGTAGACCAGCAGGTTGGCGCTCGCCCAGACGCCCGCCACGGGGTTGTTGGTCACGCCGGGGTGACTATTGCTGACGATGCGCACCGAGACGGTATGCGGCGCACCGTCGCTGAGCAGAGCGGCGAATGGGCTCAGGTCCACGCGATGCGGGGTGTACAGGAGCTCCTGCGGCTGCATGGCGGGCCGCCACAATTTGGCATCGCTCTCGCTCATGGTGGGATAGGAGGGATACAGCGGCACCACGCCGGCCGGCTGGTTATCGATGCTCACCTCCGCCTCGCGGAATGCGCCGCCCAGGCAGTGCGCGGCGAAGTTGCGCTTCTCGTCCAGCAGCAGCCGCGAGAACGGTGCGGCGAGCTGCACCGGCACGCAGGTGAACCAGGGATCGTTGATGTCGAAGTAACCCGTCACCGTGCTGGTCGGCACGAAGTTGTAGGCCGAGGGCCGCACGATCACGTCCAGATAGGCGCGCTCGATGTTCCTTGGCAGGGCGAGCTGACCGGGCTTGTTGAGCGTCACCGCGAGCCGGTCCGTGGTGCGGCGCAGGTCGGCCAGCATGCCGAGGGTGTAGTTGCCGTTGAAGAATTCGGCGGCGCCGAGCGGAACGATGGCATCCGGCACCGCCGGCGCGGGCTCGGTCGCAGTGGCCGGGTAGTACTTCAGCCTCGCGACGCCGACGAAGGTGGCGCCATTGTTCGTAGTCTCGTCGCCCAGGCCGGCGATCCAGTTGCCCGACGCCTGACGCGTTCCGCCGTGATAGCGCAGCAGCGACGCATAGTCGGTCACATCGCGCTCCACGTGCCCGCAATACACCTCGTAGCACGGCCCGATCACGTCGCGGTTGCCAGCCAGCGCGATGCTGCCGAAATAAAGATTCACGCCATCCAGCCACACCGTCAGCGGTAACGGCACACGGTTGCCCAGGGGGTCGTCGGACAGGCTGAAATCCATCTCCAGCACGATCTTGGCCCACGGCCCGACACCGCAATGGTAGGGCGAGTAATCGAAGGCGCCGGAGCTCGCGCCGATCGCCGCGACACGCGTCAACTCTTCGGTGCAGGGCTGGCTCGAGGGGCGAGGCACGGAAGGATCCGCGCGCACGAGGAAATCGGTGCCCGGCACCGGCGCATCCGCGGCGACGGCACCGCATGCGCTCCAGGCCAGACAGGTGAGCAGGACAGACACGGCGAACCGGCCGGCGAATCCGGGGAACATGGCGACCTCCAAGTGATTCCCCCCTGCGCCGGCGATGGTAGGAGCGGCGCCCCGGGAAAAGCGTGATAGGCACCGCAGCCGCGGATCCCATTGCGTTCATGCAGGCATCGGTGCCGCAAGATGCCAACTGCTGGATGGTTGGCATGTGCGTCGGCGCGATGGTGTTGCGTGATCTGCGACACATGCCGCACCCGCGTGTCACCGTCGGCGCGCGCAGATGACAGGCATGTCATCCGGACGTCCAAACGCAAGTTAAAGACTTCACGCAGCCGTCACCGAACTGAAAAAGGCCGGTTCTTAGAATCGCCTGAGTTAAATCGATCTAAGTCGCGCCTTGCGGTGCCTCCCATCTGCCCCGTGCGCCACATCGCCAACGAGACCGCCATGCCCGATACGCGTCCTTCGCCCGAGATGCGGAAATCCCCTGCCCGCACGCAGCGCCGGCTGGATGCGCTCGCCCTCGCTACGCATGCGGTAGCTTCGCTGCTCGCTCTGGCGGTACTGCCGTCGATCGCCGCCGAATCCTCGCCGCTGCGCTTGAATCAATTGCAGTACGTCGGCAGCCACAATAGCTACCACGCGGGGCTCGCGCCCGGTGAAGCCGCGGTGTGGAAGAAGGCCGATCCCGAGCTGTTCGCGAAGATCGACTACGCGCACCCGCCGCTGACCCGGCAGTTGGACGACGGCGTGCGCCAGATCGAACTGGATATCTACGCCGACGCGAAGGGCGGGCGCTACGCGCATCCGGCCATCGTCGAGCAGGTGGCGAAGGCGGGGTTGCCGGCCGATCCGCCGTCCGCCGATCCCGAAACGATGCGCCGCCCGGGCTTCAAGGTCATGCACATCCAGGACCTGGATCAGCGCAGCACCTGCGAACCGCTGGTGGCTTGCCTGCGCGAGGTGCGCGCGTGGTCGCAGGCGCATCCGCGCCACCTGCCGCTATTCGTGTTGCTGGAGACCGTCCAGGCGCCGCTGCAGTTGTCGTTTCCCACGGTACGGCCGGAGCCGTTCGACACGCCGGCGCTGGACGCGCTGGACGCCGAGATCCGCTCGGTGTTCGCGCGGCGGGAATACATCGCGCCGGACGACGTGCGCGGCGGTTTCCCCACGCTCAATGCCGCCATCCGCGCGCAGGGCTGGCCCGCGCTGGACCAGGCCCGCGGCAAGGTGATCTTCCTGCTCGATCAGCGCTCGGTGAGCCCGGCCTATCTGCAAGGACATCCCTCGCTGCGCGGTCGCGTGCTGTTCACCAACGCCGCGCCCGGCGACGACGATGCCGCCTTCACCGAGCTCAACGACGGCCCCGCCGACCGCATCGCCCAGCTGGTCAAGCAGGGCTATCTGGTGCGCGCCCGCACCGATGCCGACCTGAAGGAGGCGCAGCGCAACGACACCACGCGCCGCGACGCCATGCTGGCCAGCGGCGCGCAATTGCTCAGCACCGATTATCCCGACGGCGAGCCGGCGACCAACGGCTACGTCGTCGGCTTCCCTGGTCACCGGCGCGCACGCTGCAACCCGCAGTTCCCGGGATTGCGCTGCACCGAGGTCGAACTCTCGCCCTGACGCCGCGCCAGGAAGCGCGCGCCATCCACGCCTGACCGCACCGGCCCCGTTCCGGCGGGGCACGGAGCCGGCTTGCCCGCGCACGCCACGTTCGCCACTTCCCCACCACGCCGCCCATCCCCATGCGCCATATCCAACGCCGCCACCTGCTCGCCGCTTCGATCCTGCTCGGCCTGGCCGTCAGCGCCCAGGGCCATACCAACGACGACGATGCCGACAAGAATCCCAAGACGCTCACCGCGGTCAGCGTGCAAGCCGACTCCATGCCCCAGACCGGCACCGTCGACGAGCAACGCCTCTCGGTCAGCGTCAACACCGTGATGAGCAAGCAGGAGATGAATGCCGTGCCGTCGGCGAACGTCGCCGATGTGCTTTCCCACCTGCCCGGCCTTTCCGCCTACAGCGACATGCACCTGGGCCAAGCCGCCACCGGCGAAAACGAATACGTCACCATCCGCGGCCTCGATTCCAGCTACAACGCCTACACCCTCAATGGCTTCGCGCTGCCGGAAACCGACGCCTCCACGCGTGCCATTTCGCTCAACATGCTCGCGCCGTTCGGCATCCAGTCGGTGAAGGTATCCAAGGCGCCGACGCCGGATATGCCGGGCGATTCGATCGGCGGCACGATCGACATGCGCACGCCGACCGCCTTCGATTTCGGCAAGGACAGCTACGCCCGCACCACCGTGCAGGGTCAGATGAACAGCGTGGCCTCGGACCTTGGCGTGTCCGACAAGGGCGGCACCGTACAGCAGGAGTTCGCGCGGCGCTTCGGCCCCGACAAGGCGTACGGCATCTACGTGGCGGCCTATTACGGCAAGAATCACAACGCCGCCGAGGCGGTGGCGCCCAACGCTTCGTACAAGCCGGTCGATCCCGCCCAGGCCGGCGCCGCCGACCTGGGCACGGCCGGCCCTCTGCAGAGTTCGCAGTACAAGTACAGCCTCTACACCAACCAGATCAAACGCTACGGCGCCAATGCCTCGCTCGACTGGCACGGCGAATCCACCTCGCTGTACGCACGTGCGATCTACGGCTTCTACAGCGTCACCGGCGAGCAGAACCAGGCCTCCGCGCGCAACCCGAACGCGGCGAATGCCCAGCGCGGCGGCTACTTCAACACCCGCGATCTGCGCGAGAAGACCGCCGCCCTGCAACTCGGCGGCAGCAGCGCGATAGACGGCTGGGACATCGACTACGGCACCTCGTATGGGTACGGCACGCGCAAGCGGCCCGACTACGTCGAAGCCAGCCTGTACGGTCCGGTGCCGCCGGGGCAGTTCGCGTTCGACCTGAGCGATCCGACCTGGCCGAGCATCGCCGGCAGTTCCGCCGCGCTGAAGAATTACTTCTACAGCCTGGACTCCAACCGCTTCTGGAAGGTGCAGGGCCATGACGCCGGCAGCAAGGACACGCGCATCAACGCGCACGCCGATGCCACCTACCGTTTCGAGGACGGCCCCGTCGAGAGCGTGAAGTTCGGTGTGTCTGGGGACACTTCCAAACGCGACGCCTACGATCATCCGTTCTTCCACGACGACAACAACTTCGTCTATGGCGGCCCCTACTTCGGCGGCCCGAACTATCCCTACTACGCGCCCGGCGGTCCCACGCTCGGCGCCCTGCCGGGCAAAGTCGTCGACGGCGCGTTCGACGGCCGCTACGCCGGGCCGTTCAAGCTGATCGATCGCCGCTGGGTGCTGGCCCAGGCCGTTCCCTACAAGTACGTCAACGATCCCAACGGCGCGGGCAACTACACGGCCAACGACTACAACGCCAACACGACGTCCAGCCGCGAGAACATCTACGCCGCCTACGTCATGACCACGCTGCGCTTCGGCGCGCTTACCGTGCTGCCGGGCGTGCGCTACGAGCGCACGCACTACTCGGCCGATGCGTGGCAATCCAACGGCGACGACGCCACCGGACGCTTCGTCGGCCTGGGCCGCGGCTATGGCGAAGTACTGCCGGGCATCAGCCTGAACTACCGCCCGGACGAACTGAGCGTGTACCGCGCCTCGCTGCGCCGCAGCTTCAGCCGCCCGGCCTTCGGACTGATCTCCGGCCAGACCACGTATTCGATCGACGACATCACCGGCCAGGTGCTGGGCATTTCCAAACCCAATCCCGACCTCAAGCCCAGCACGGCGGACAACCTCGACCTCTCGGCCGAGTTCTACGACGCGCAGGGCGGCGTGCTGAGCGCGGCGGCCTACTACAAGCGCATCGACAACTTCATCTACACCTCGCAGTCGGCCACCGGCAACGACAGCACGCTGGGCGGTAACGTGCCCACCGGCACGGTCATCACCAACGGCATCCCCGTCACCATGCCGGAAAACGGCGGTACCGCGCGCCTGTATGGCCTGGAGCTGGCCGGCCGCCGACAGTTCACCGAACTGCCCGGGGTGTGGAGCCATTTCGGCGCGGGCGCCAACCTCACCTTGCAGCACAGTTCCGCGGACAGCCAGCGGCCGAACCACGAAGGCAAGACCTGGCTGCCGCGCGCGCCGCAGCGCATGTACAACGTCGACCTGTTCTACGACGACGGCGATCTGCGCGCGGACCTGACTTACAACTACACCGGCCTGCAGCTGCTGGGCCTCACCGGCAACGGTCTGGACTACTACCTGCAGCCGACGCGCGTGCTCAATCTCAACGCGACGTACCACCTGCCGTACGGCTTCGATGTCGGCTTCGCGGTGAAGAACCTGCTGGACAGCAGCACCTTCCATGAAACGCAGGGCAAGTCCCGCCGCTACCTCGCCTACGATCCGGGCGCGGACGGCGCGTACCTGGAGACGGGGCGCATCTACATGCTCAATCTCAGCTACAACTTCTGACGCACCACACGGCTCCGCGCCGGCCGGCACCCCGGCGCGGAGCCTACTCATCGAGGGACGATGCCATGGCGATCCGAACGACCGACTACCGATGGCTGCCGCACGCGGCGGGATGGCTGCTGCTCGGCCTGTGCCTGGCGCTGCTGTCGGGCAAAGCGTCCGCTGCCGCCGAGAGCGGTGCGCGGCTGGAACGCGTCGTCCTTCTCTATCGCCACGGCGTGCGCACGCCGCTGCCCGGAGAGATCCAGCTCGACGAGGCCGGCGGCAAGCCCTGGCCGACCTGGCGGCAAGCGCCCAGCCAGCTGACGCCGCACGGTATCGCCGGCGTCAAGCTGATGGGCGCATACGACCGCCGACGCCTCGCCGCGGCGGGCCTGTTCGCCGATCGCGGTTGTCCTGCCGCGGACCAGTTGTGGTTCTGGGCGAACACCGATCAGCGCACCATCGACAGCGCCGCCGTGCTGGCCGAGAGCTTCGCGCCCGGTTGCCACGTCGCCATCGGCCACTTGCCGCGAGGCAGCGAGGATCCGCTGTTCCACCCGATCGAAGCCAAGGCCACCGATTGGAACGCGACCGACGCGGTCGCATCCATCCAGCGCGAAACCGGCGGTCCCGATGCGCTGCTCACCCCGCATGCCGACGCCATGGCCGCGATGGCCCAGGTCATGGGCTGCGGTACCGGGCACGATCCGTCGTGGTGTTCGCCCGCCCAATGGCGAGGCAGCCTCGCGCCTGCCCCTGACAACCGTGGCATGACGCTGACCGGCCCCATCGCCACCACCTCCGGAACGGCGGAAGCGATCCTCATGGCGTATGCCGAAGGCCGCCCCTTGGATCAGGTCGGCTGGGGGCGAACCGACGCCACGCGACGCGAACAGCTTTCTCAGCTCCACGCTCTCCTGTTCGACATCCACGCCCGTCCGCCTTACCAGGCCGAACGCGTCGCCTCGGCCATGAGCCGCCGCGTCCTCGATCTTCTGAGCGGTACGCATGCACCGAAACTCAGCGTGCTGGTCGGCAGCGACAACAACATCGTCGCGCTGGCCTCGGTGCTCGGCCTCCATTTCCAACTCCCCGGCTACGCCGAAGACGACCCGCCCATCGGCGGCGCACTAGGCATCGAACTGTGGCGCGACCCGACCGACGGCAAACGCTACGTGCGCACGTTCTACCAGGCGCAAAGCCTGGACCAGCTACGCGCACTGAGCCCCCTCGACCTCGCATCGCCCCCGGCGACCCTGCCTCTGCAGCCGACGGGATGCATCGCCGACAAGCAAGGCCTCTGCCCAATGGAGAGGATCATGCCGGCGCTGGAACGAGCGGCGGCGCATGCGGTTGGCGCGGCGAAGCGATGAGGCGATCCGGCGTGCTTTAGCGACCGCGCGCGTCAGATGCTACGAAGGCTCAGCGCTACCCCCACCCCTCACCCATGAAGTTCACCAGTTCTTCACATCGCTCCAGCCCATGCTAAGCAGCTGGTCGCTGATCCAAGTGCCTCATGCACATGATCAGTAACAATTAGATGGAACCATGTCGCAGGGCCGCTATGCATGTGCAGGCCTGACACGCATACAGGTGGACAAGGAATGTTGACCAACTACTACCGGTGCAAGCAATTGCACGCTGGGCGGATACGGCGCTTCTCGCCCCTCTTACCTCCGAAACCAACACATCTTTCATTCGGCGAGAGCGAACACTCGCCGCACAGCATTTCTACCGCCCTTCGCAACTAATCAGCCCCATCCAGCCAACTCAAGCTGGGCTGTCGTATCGGCTGCGCCCACACACAATGGAGATCTTCATGGAAAGGAAACCACCCCCTGTGCTCAGCGTCGACACGTTGCCGCCTCATCAACACTTGAGGAGGCGATCGCCAAGCTGGATCGTGTTCTGCATGGCATTGACGTTTGGAGCCGCGTCAGTCCACGCACAAGACGACAGCGACCCTTACGACTACACCATCGCCGGCGGTGACGGGACGGTCTATCCCCATGCGGACGACGCATGCAAGGCGGCTTATCAAGCGGACGTTCCGCAGATCCACGCAGCCGCGCCAGATAGTTCGACGACCACGACCAAGGTTCTTCCGTATGAGTCGCCCACGCTCGATAGCGCACTCTCGAATCCGCCGTCCTCTGTGGCTTATGACTGCTATACCAAGTACCAGATCCTTTTGAAGTCCGATGGATCGGTGGCGGCCAGTGCGCAGTTTTCCCATCTTATCCAGGGCAAGCCGAAAGAAGTCCCATGCCCCGATGGGCAGGTCAAGAACAGCTTCACCGGGAAATGCGAAGACCCTAACGAAGATCAGGCCCGCAAAGAGACCGGCGACCCGGACAGCAGACCACTTGGCGGCGTTGTCACGTGTGTGGGCAACCCTGTCAGCGTCGCATCGGGCAATAAATTCCAGGGGGAAGAAGACTTCCGGGATGGCAACGGAGAGTTGGTATTCAAGCGTTATTACAACGGTATTGGCGGACGCTGGACTTACAGCTATGGCATGACGCTGCAGACCAGTGGAAGCACGATGCTGCTTACCTTCGAAGATGGTCGCTCCTCCATCTTCACTTTGACCAACAGCGTTCCTGTAGCCGAGCCAACGGAGCAAGGAAGTCTCAATAAGGTCAACGGGCAGTGGGTCTACACCGCGCCCGACAATACGACCTACACCTTCGACTCGGTTGGCTTCCTCGTGCGCAAGCAGCTGCCGGATGGGCGCGCGCAGACCGTTGCCTATGCATTTCAATCCACCGGCAAGGTCGCCTTCACGGTGACCGATTCGACCGGCCACACGCTCCAGTTCGTCACGAAATGGTACTCGGGTCCGCTCGAGAGCCTGACGGCAGGTGGAATGACCATCACGTATACGACGGGCGCAAAGAACGCCATCACCAAAGCCGTGAAGTCATGGGGCGATCACACCACCACCCGAACCTATGTCTACGAAGACACGACCAATCCGGCGCTGCTGACCGGCATCGTCGACGAACGCGGGGTTCGTTACGCAACCTGGCGCTACGACGCTCAAGGCAGGGCCATATCGAGCGAGCACGCCAATGGGGCGGAAAAGGTCTCCTTGGCTTACCAGAGTGATGGCTCCGTTGTGGTGACCAACGCGCTGGGCCACAACGTAACCTATCGATACAAAGTCATCCAGGGCATCAAACGCGTCACGTCCATCGAAGGCGAGCCCGCGGCCGGCTGCCCGGCGAGCAACAGCACTTACACCTATACGGCGCGAGGCCAGGTTGAAACGAAGACCGATGCTTTGGGTACGGTCACCACTTATGCCTACGACACGCTGGGCCGAGAAATCACCCGTGTCGAAGCCAAAGGCACGCCGCAGGAGCGCACGATCACCACGACCTGGGATCCCACGCGCTTCCTGCCGCTGACCGTGACCACCGCGGATCGGGTGACCACGTACACCTACGACAACCAAGGCCGCCTGCTGGGCACCAGCGTCCACGCCATCAAGGAATGACGACCATGACAAAGGGATTTCGCTGGAGCCTGGTCAGCCTCGGGCTGCTGGTGGCCGTGGCGCACGCCGCGACGCCGGACCGAACTGTCACCCGGGCGTACAACGCGCAGGGCCTGCTGGCCAGTGTCGATGGCCCGCGCACCGACGTGAATGACATCACTAGCTACACCTACGACGCACAAGGCCGCCTCGCCACCGTGACCGATCCGCTGGGACACGTGACCAGCTATGACACCTATGACATGTACGGCAACCCGGGGCGGTCCACGGACCCCAACGGCGTCGTGTCGGTCATGACCTACACGCCCGAAGGCTGGCCACACACGGTCACGCGCGACAGCGCTGGCACGCCATCCAC
>JBCNOA010000121.1:0-12607 GCA_039594095.1 Dyella sp. | reverse complement strand
AGCGCGCGCAGGTACATGCCGACGCGCGCTTCGGAGGCCATTGGCAAGCCTTCGTGCAACTGGAGGATGCGCGCGCCTACGGCAAGCGCAGCCTCGGCCCGGCGGACCGCAATCCGGTGGATCTGCGCCTGGCCTTTCTCGCCTATGTGCGCTCGTTCGACGGCGGCACTTTCAAGGCGCGCGTGGGCCGTCAGGAGTTCGCCTTCGACCTGCAGCGCTTCGTTTCGCTGCGCGACGGCCCCAACGTGCGCCAGGCGTTCGACGCGGTGTGGGCGGACTGGGAAACCGGTCGCTGGCGCTTCATCGGTCTGCTCACCCAGCCGGTGCAATACAGGGATGACCGCCATTTCGACGATACGTCCGACCGGCACCTGCGTTTCCACATGCTGCGTGTCGAACGGCTGATCGACGGCCAGCATGAGCTGTCCGCCTATGCGGCGCTTTATCAACGCGACAACGCGCGTTTCCTCGACGCCGCCGGGCGCGAGTCGCGCAGCGTGTTCGACGCGCGCTACGCCGGCGCATCCCACGGACTGGACTGGGACCTGGAGGCGATGGCGCAACGCGGCACGGTCGGCGACAAACGAATCCGCGCGTGGGCCTTGGGCTCCCGCGGCGGCTATACCTTTGCCGCATCGCCATGGACGCCGCGCCTGGGTCTGCAACTGGACGCCGCCTCGGGCGACAAGCATCGAGGCGACGGTACGCTGGGCACGTTCAATCCGCTGTTTCCCAATGGCTACTACGTCACCTTGGCCGGCTATACCGGCTACGCCAACTTCGTGCACGTGAAGCCTTCGGTCACGGTGAAGCCCGCCGTCGGCCTGTCGCTGACCGCCGCGATCGGCCTGCAATGGCGCCAGACCACCGGCGACGCCGTCTACACGCAGCCGAACATTCCCGTGGCGAACACGGCCGGACACGGCGGCCGACGTACCGGAACCTACGGTCAGCTGCGCGCCGACTACGCCGTCAACCGGCACGTGGCGACCGCGCTGGAGCTGGTGCGTTTCCAGGTGAGCGACGCGGTACGCCGCGCCGGCGGCCGCGACAGCGACTATCTTGGCGCGGAGCTGAAGTTCACGTGGTAGCCCGTTCGTTGTCTCTTACATCCAAACTTCCGGGAAGCCCCGCATGAAACCGACCGTCCCCACGCTGCTGAGCTTCGCCGCCGGCTATATCGATACCGCCGGTTTCATGGCGCTGCATGGGCTGTTCACCGCGCATGTGACCGGCAACTTCGTCACCATCGGCGCGGCGTTGGTGCTGGGCACCTCGGGCATTGTCACCAAGCTGCTGGCGCTGCCGACCTTCTGCGCGATGGTGGTCGTGTCGCGCCTGCTGCGCTATCGACTGGTCGCCGGCGGCAAACCCGTATTCCGCACGCTGCTCGCGATCCAGCTGACGCTGCTGGTGCTGGGCGGTGCGGTGGCCATCGGCTGCGGCCCGTTCGAGCGCGGCGACCCGCCGCTGGAGGTCCTGGCCGGCCTGTCGCTGGTGGCCGGCATGGCCGTGCAGAACGCGCTGCAACGCGTCCACCTGGGCAGCGCCCCGCCCACCACCATGATGACCGGCACCACCACGCAGATCATGCTGGATGTGGCGGACCTCCTGCATGGCGTGCCCGACGAGCAGCGCGCCGCCGCCCGCGGCCGCATGGCGCGGATGGGCGGCGCGGTGCTGACCTTCGCCCTGGGCTGCGCCGTGGCGGCGGTCGGTTACCGCGTCGTCGGCATGTGGTGCTTCGCGGTGCCGCCGCTGCTGGTGCTGGCGGCGCTGTGCCACGGCGATACCGCGGGTGACGCCTGACGGTAACTCTCTTTTCGCACCGCCCGTGCCAGCATGCCTGGACGGCCGTTTCCCAACCGGAGGATGCAGACGATGAAAGACAAGAACAAAGCCAAGAAGCTGCGCCAAGCGCCGCTCACCACGCCCACCGCGCTCGGCGAGGACGCGCGCCGCGATATCGGCGCCGAGCTCAACGTCCTGCTGGCGGACTTCTTCGCGCTGTACCTGAAGACCAAGAACTTCCACTGGCACATGTCCGGTCCGCACTTCCGCGACTACCACCTGCTGCTGGACGAGCAAGCCGATCAGATCTACGCCACGCTCGACCCCATCGCCGAACGCGTGCGCAAGCTCGGCGGCACCACCCTGCGCTCGATCGGCCACGTCGCTCGCCTGCAGCGCATTCCGGACAACGACGCGGAATTCGTCACCCCGCAGGACATGCTCGCCGAATTGCGCGAGGACAATGCCAAGGTGGCGGCCGTGATGCGCGAAGTGCACGAGGTGTGCGACAAGTACGGCGACGTCGCCACCGCCAGCCTGCTGGAGAACTGGGTCGACGAAGCGGAACGGCGCGTGTGGTTCCTGTTCGAGAGCGGCCGCTCGGTCTGAAGCAGCGCCGGTCGTGAAAACCTTCTCCCCACCGGGGAGAAGGTGGCGGTCCCACCCGGGTGAGCGCTCGAAAAGACGTGCCTACGACGCGAGGGCCGTAAGGCTTCTTGCCTCACCGCTCCGTAGGCACCTCCACCCCAGCTCAGTGGACTGGCCTTGGCGGCGGAGAGTCATCGCGCGCTGAAGCCCGGATGAGGAAGCGACCCGCTACTCCTCCACCGGCACCAGCAATCCGCGCTTCAACGTGCCCAATGCCACGCGCGTGGTGAACTTCCGCACGTTGGCGTTCTCCGCCACCATCCGCTGCATCAGCGCGTCGTAGTCCTCGACGTCGCGCGCGCTCACCACCAGCACGTAATCGCCGGCGCCGGTCACGTACCAGGCCTCCTGCACCGCAGGCTCCAACGCGATCCATTGCTTGAGGCTGGCCAGCAGTTCCGGCCGTTCGCGCTCCACTTCCACGTCCACGATCAGGGTCAACGGCCGGCCCGTGCGCTTGGCGTCGACCACCGCCACCTCGGCGACGATCACGCCCTCCTCGCGCAGCCGCGCGATGCGCCGTTGCACCGCCGAGGCGGACAGGCCGATCTGGGCGCCGATGAGTTCGGCGGGGCGGCGCGCATCCACCTGCAAGGTGGCCAGGATGCGACGGTCGAATCGGTCCAGTTCGATGGGCATGGCCGCACGGCTCCGGCAAAAGACGGGGAGAAACCCCGCCATCCCCCAGGCGGACGCGGCCGTGCCGCGCGGCGCCACCCTAGCATGGTCACCCGTCGCCACCGCATGGGTGTTTCGCATGACCGACCTGCTCGACCTTGCCGGTATCCAAGCCGCGCCGGCCCTGATCGATCCCGTCTTCCTGGGCAGCCCTCTACGCGCGGATGCCGACCTGGACGCGGCACTCGGGTGCCGCCTGCTGGCCAAAGACGAAACCGGCAACCCGATCGGTTCCTTCAAGGGCCGCGGCGCCGAGCTGTTCGCGGCCATGTCGCTGCGGCCTGCGGAGACGGTGGTCTGCGCCTCTGCCGGCAATTTCGGCCAGGGCCTCGCGCGCGCCGCCACGCGCCGGGGCCATGCCTGCATCGTGTTCGCCGCCCACAATGCCAACCCCGCCAAGCTGGATGCGATGCGCGCCCTCAGCGCGGAAGTTCGCCTGGCCGGCGCCGATTTCGACGCCGCCAAGGAAGCGGCGCGCAGCTACGCGGCGGGACACGGCCTTCGCTTCGTCGAGGACGGCGCCGAGCCCGCCATCGCGCAGGGCGCCGGCACGCTCGCGATGGAGCTGCTGGACATCGCGCAACCGGACGTGGTGCTGGTGCCGCTCGGCAACGGAGCGCTGCTGGAAGGCATCGGTTCGGTCGTGCGTGCACGCTCGCCCTCGACCGAGATCGTCGCGGTCGTCGCCGCGGGTGCGCCGGCGATGAAGCTGTCGCTGGAAACGGGGCGCGCGATCGAGACAGCCGGCGTGAGCACCGTCGCCGACGGCATTGCCGTGCGTGTCCCCATCGCTTCGCGCCTTCCGCAACTGCGCCGCTGCTGCGACCGCATTGTCGCCGTGGACGAGGCTCGGCTGATGGAAGCGGTGCGCCTGATCCATCGCCACCTCGGTCTGGTCATCGAGCCGGCCGGTGCCGCCGGCATGGCGGCGATTCTTGCGGAGCCCCATCGCTATACCGGCCGCCTCGCGGCCACCGTGCTGTGCGGCCGGAACATCCATCCGACCTTGCGCGAACAACTGTTCGGCTGACTCCTTCCTCGCCATCCGCCACCCATGAAACTTCTCTACCAGACTCACTCGCCCTACGCCCGCAAAGTCCTCGTCGCCGCCCACGAAATCGGCATCGCCGACAGGATGGACGTGACGCATCACGAAACCAGTCCCACCCTCCGCAACGATGACGTCTACGCCCTCAATCCGCTCGGCAAAGTGCCTGTGCTGGTGCTCGACGATGGCACCGCGCTGTTCGATTCCAACGTGATCTGCGAGTACCTCGACGGTCTTCACGACGGACCGAAGTTGATCCCCATGGACGTCACTGCGCGTTTCCGCGCCCTGCGCATGCAGGCGCTCGCGCAAGGCATCGCCGATGCCGGCATCGCCGCGCGCTGGGATATCGAGCGCCGTCCGGAAGCCCTGCGCTGGCCGGTGCTGCGCGACGCCTATCTGCAGAAGGTCGCCGAATCGTGCGACTACGCCGAGCGCGACATCGACGCCGGCGCATCCGTCGATCTGGGCACCATCGCTCTGGCCACCGCCCTGAGCTGGATCGAGTTCCGCGGCGTGCACGATTTTCGTCACGGCCGGCCGCGCCTGGCGGCGTGGTACGACCGCTTCGCGCAGCGGCCGTCGATGCGTGCCACGGCGTTGAGCGGCGCCACGCACGATTGACCGGAGACCCGACATGACATCGAAGCCATCGCGCCCGGAGCGCAAGCCTTCTCCGTGGAACAGCCTGCTATTCCTCCACGGCTACGTCGCCGACCCGCAGCTGGCCCGCCGGCTCGCCGGAGAGGAAGCCGCGCGCAAAACGCCCGCCGCAACGGAGGCCGCGCCGCTCACCCACGGCGAAGCCATGCGCCAGCTGCTCGCCCGCGGCCGCCGCCTTTCGCTGCGCCTGTGCCAGGGCATCGGCAGCGGACTTGTGCACCTGCAATAGCGTGCGTCGGCACACGAACCGGCCGTGTATCTGTGCGAAACTCGCGCCTCGTGCGGGCAGCGGCGTAAAGGGGACGACGCGATGCAATTCTTCGCTTTGGAACACTTCGCAGGACACGTGGGCGAGACCTTCACGGTCGCTCTGGATCACGACGGCAACGCGCCGTTCGCACTGGTCGAGGCCCGGCCGCTGCCGGTGCAGGCCTACCACGGCATGGTGCGTTCGCCTTTCTCGCTGCTGTTCCGCCACGAGGCGGCCATCGTGTTTCCGCAGAAGATCTATCAGATGAAGCATGCGGCGATCGGTGAATTCGGCATCTTCCTGGTGCCGGTGGCGCGGGATCGCGAAGGGTTCATCTACCAGGCGTTGTTCAACTGAGCTGGTGCGCGACAGTCATCCAGCGCATGCGCAGATGGCTGCCGATGTCCGCCTCGACGGCAAAACCCAGGCGCTCGTAGAGTCGGCGCGCATCGGTGTTGCGGTGTTCGACATGCAGCACGACGCTGGGCAGGCCGTCGCGCATAGCCGTTTTCTGTACCAGGCGCAGCAGCGCCGAGCCGAAGCCGCGACCGCGCATACTGGAAAGCAGCGCGATATCGATGACATTCGCTTCGGTATCGTTGCAATGCAGGTACAGGCGGCCGACCGGCCTGCCGGAGTCTTCAATCACCAAGTAATCCGCGGGCTGGAAGTGCTTGGTGTAGTGCTGGTGCTGCAGCGCGAACTGGTTGTCGAGGAAGTTCTTGCGCAGGGTTTCAGGCCACGGCACCGCGGCGAGTTCGGCGGCGCGCACGTCGGCGTAGAGTCGGCGAAAGAACGCAAGGTCCCGGTTCTGCGCGTCGCGCCAGCTCAAGCCTGATGGAACGTCTTCCCCTGCGGCGGGCAACCAGGCAGCCCGCAGCAGGGGAAAGGTCAGTGCATCGGCCATGTTCACGGACGCTGCGGGAAGACACCTTGCAGACAGATGCAGAAGTTCAGCGTGAGATAGGGCTGCTGGTTATTGTGTGCCTGGCTACCGCCTGTCATGCCGATCGTCTCGGGCGGGAACACGCTATTGGTCGTGCCGGAGGTGGTGAACAGATTGGTCGATTCGGGCAGGATCATCGCATCGTTGGCAACCGGTACGCCCGTGCGCTTGCTGGTGTCGGGCTGGTTGTAGACGCGCGCCCCGTGGGTATGCGTTGGCATCTCGTTGGACAGCAACGTCACGGTGTTCGAGCCGAAGGTTTCGCCCATGACGCGGGTAGTCAGTCCGATGCCCGTCCCCTGGCCGCACGCAGCGTTGCCCTTGAAGTTAGGCAGCCCGTAGTTGGACGTGCCATTGCCGCCGAACGTGGTGCCCAGTAGCGAGAACAACGCCGTGTTCTGCTGGATCGGCATCAACTGCCCTTGGCACATCGCCCAGTTGACCGGTGCGAAGTTGAAGCCGTACATCTGGATCTCGCCGGTGAAAGGATCGCTCATGATGTTTGTCCTAGTAATCGATCGGTGACCTTCAACCCTGCGACGGGAAGACGCCGGCCCAGGCGATGCAGAAACGCGCGACCAACGTAGGCATGGTGTTGTCGTGGGGCTGGTTGCTTCCCGCGGTGCTGACGGCCGTGGCCGCCATGGTGGCGCTGCCGAGTCCGCTACTGCTGTTCGTATATAGCGTGTCTCCGCTGACCGAGCCGATCTCCAGCGTGGCGGCCGGGGCATTTGTACTGCCCAGCGAGTCCACGGCGTAGTACGCATGGGTATGAGACGGCATCTGATTGGGCGTCAGCGTGATGGATTCGGAGCCGGCCAGCTGGCCGATGACGTAGGGCGACAGACCTAACCCCGTACCCTGATGGATCGGCACGCGGCCGCACAGATTGGGCAGGGCGAACGTGGTCACGCCATCGCCGCCGTAGGTGGTGCCGATCAGGGAGTACAGCACTTGGTACTCCGAGATAGGAAGCAGCCGGCCGTCGCAATCGAACCAGCCATTCGGTGCGAAGTTGTAGGGAAACAGGCGGACTTCGCCAACGTAAGGTTGAGACATGGCGGGGCTCCGGTCAGCTGCGCGAAGGAAAGATGCCGTTGAGCGCGATGCAGAGATTCAGCACCAAGTACGGCTGCAGATTCGGATGCGGCTGGGTTTGACCCGCGGTATCCAGCATGTTGATCGGAATCTGCGGGCCGCCGGTCGAGCTTGCGTACATCTGCAGCGGACCGGTGGTGCCAAGTACGCCGTCGACGGGGGAGCGGTTACTGCCTGCCGTCGAGTTGTTGGCGTTGAAGGTGTGATTGTGCAAAGGCATCTGGGTGGGAAGCAGCGTGACGTTCTCGGTGCCGCCCAACTGGCCTATATCCGAGCCGTTGTTGGAACCCACCGGAGTACGGCCACGCAGATCGGGCAACTGGAAGTTCGTCGTGCCGTTACCGCCGTAGTACGTGCCTAGCAGCGAGAACAGCGCCTGGTTCTGGCTGATCGGCAGCAGCTGTCCATTGCAGAAAGCGAATCCCTTAGGCGCGAAATTGAACGCCACGGGCATGATCTGCCCGAGAAAGGGTGTGGACATAAGTTTCCCCCTTGGTTGTGCCGGCGATAACGAGCCCCTGGCCGGATCGCTTAAATGTCGCGCGGTGGGCGGCATCTTGACAAGGACTTCGTGAGCAAGCTCACAATATTGCGATGCCCGCCTAACAGGGGCCGGCATAAAGCGGAAGGTGCGGGACCGCCAGGCATGGCTTACGGCTGGCTGGCGGGGGGAATCCGGTACCGCGGCTGCTCGTCCACGAGCCACGGCAGCTTTCACTTATGCGCCGCCAGGCGCCCGCCCGTTGGGAAGACGGGCAAGCAGGGGACAAGTCATGTGGCATTCGGAGTCGAAGCATCGCGACGCGATGCGCCATGGGCTCGGCCGTACCGTATTCGGTCGTTGGACAGTGTTCCTGCTGCTTTGCGTCATGCTGGCATTGCCTGGGCTATCGCGCGCGGTGTGTACCAGCAACAGCTTCGTGGCGCCCGGAGCGACCTCTTCGTCGCCTATGCCCTCCGGTGGACAGATCAGCTTCACCGGATGCGACTCCGGCTTGGGCATGGGCAACATCACGACTCCTGCCGCTCACGGCACGGCGGTTATCACCAGCCATGCCAGCGACGCTCTCACTTATACGAACAACGGAGACGGCGCGCCGACGGATAGTTTTCAGTTCAACGACGGCTCGAACAACATCATCACGGTGACGATGTACATCGCCGCCCCGACGTCATCGATCGTTATTTCCCCATCGACCATGCCCTCGGGCACCGTGGCTGTCGCCTACGCGCCGACCACTTTGAGCGCATCCGGCGGCACCGCCCCCTACAGCTTTGCCGTCACCGCCGGCGCCCTGCCCTCCGGCTTGACGCTCACCGGCGCTACCATCACAGGTACGCCAACCGCTTACGGTACGGCGTCCTTCACCATCACGGCGACCGACAGCGCCGGTACGCCTGCCACCGGCAACCGAAGTTATTCGATCACGATCGCGCCAGCGGTCATCACCGAGGTGGGGGCGCCCACCAACGCGACCATCAATGCGCCTTACAGCTATACCTTGGGCGCGGCGGGCGGCACAGCGCCATACACCTATGTGCTGCACGCCGGCTCATTGCCGGCAGGTCTTTCGTTGAGTTCGTCCGGTGTGATCAGCGGTACACCGACGGTTCTGGGAACGTCGAACTTCACAGTGCGCATATCGGACAGCACGACGCCCACGGCGCTGCTCGCCGACGCGAACCTGTCGATCAACGTTGTGGCGTTGCCGCCGCCGATCGCCAACCCGGTGAGCGCCACGGTCGCCTACGACAGCACCAGCAATCCGATCACACTCAACATTACCGGCGGCGCGCCGGCATCCGTGGCGGTCGGCACGCAGGCCGCACACGGCACGGCTACGGCCAGCGGTACATCGATCACCTATACGCCGACGCCAGGCTATGCCGGCCCCGATAGCTTCACGTACACGGCGACCAACAGCGGCGGCACCTCGTCGCCAGCCACGGCGACGATCACCGTGTCGCCGCCGACCATCGTCTACACGCCGTCCAGCCCCCCGGCCGGTACCGATGGCGTCGCTTACAGCCAGTCACTGGCGAGCGCCAACGGTGGTGCGGCGCCGTACACCTACGCCATTGCATCGGGCAGCCTGCCCGCGGGGATCACGCTGGCCAGCGACGGTACGCTCTCGGGTACGCCGAAAGAAGCGGGTACCTTCCACTTCACCGTGCAGACCACCGACAGCAGCACCGGCACCGGACCGTTCCACGCCACCAGCACGCAGCTCACGCTGACCATCGCTGCACCGACCATCGTCTACGCGCCGTCCAGTCCGGTCGCGGCGACGGTGGGCGTGGCCTACAGCCAGTCGCTGGCGGGCGCAGCCGGCGGTATCTCGCCGTACACCTACACGCTGGCCTCCGGCAGCCTCCCCTCGGGCATGACGCTGAGTTCGAACGGAACGTTGTCGGGTACGCCCACGGCGGGCGGGCCTTTCAACTTCACCGTGACCGCGACCGACAGCAGCACGGGGACGCAATACAGCGCCACCAGCAGCCAGCTCACACTGAACGTCAACGGACCCACGATCAGCCTCAGTCCCGCGCCCGGCGCACTGCCGCATCCGCGCGCCGGCGTGGCTTACACGCAGGTGATCACGGCCTCGGGCGGCACGGCACCCTTGCAGTTCTCCTATACCGGCACGCCCCCGCCGGGCATGAGCTTCGACGTGGCGACCGGCACGCTATCGGGTACGCCGACGAGCACGGGCACCTACACCCTCACCGTGAAGGCAACCGACAGCTCCACCGGCACCGGCCCATATAACGGGCAGGCGGCCTACAGCATCGTGGTCGACGATCCGCTGATCGTGTTGTCGCCCGCGTCGGGCAGTTTCAACGGCACGGCGGCCGCAGCCTTCAGCCAATCGTTCTCCGGCAGCGGCGGCACCGGACCGTACGGCTACGTGCTGACCGTCACCTCGGGCACGATGCCCGGCGGCCTGGTGTTCAACGCCACCACCGGCGCGCTGACCGGAACGCCGACCACCGCGGGCACCGTAGGTTTCGATGTCGTCGCCAGTGACAGCACCGGCGGCACCGGTGCGCCTTACCACTCCGCAGCGGGCCATTACACGCTGACGATTGCGACGCCGACCATCACGATATCGCCCGGCGTGCTGCCAGTGCCGGTCGTCGGCACCGCCTACAACCAGACGGTCACCGCGTCGGAAGCCGCGACGACCACGTTCCATTACGCCATCACCAGCGGTGCGCTCCCGCTCGGTTTGGCGCTGGACGCCAACAGTGGCGTGATCAGCGGAACGCCTACTGCCGCCGTGTCGTACAACTTCACCGTGACGGCAACCGATAGCCTCAGTTTCACCGGCAGCCAGAGCTACAGCGGCACCGTCGGTGGCGCGACGGTGGTGCTGAGCCCAGGGACGCTCGCCAATGCCACGGCCGAGACACCCTACACGTACACCTTCGCCGCGAGCGGCGGCACCAGCCCTTACACCTATTCGTTGCAATCGGGCGCGATACCGCCAGGCATGACGCTGTCGTCCGCGGGTGTGCTGAGCGGCACGCCGACGGCGGCCGGTCCCTTCAACTTCACCATCACGGCCACCGACCACAGTACCGGTACCGGCGCGCCGTTCACGGCGACCCAGGCCTACTCGCTCACCGTGAGCGCGCCGGTCATCACCGTCTCGCCGTCCGTGCTGCCCGCCGGTACCGGTGGCGTCGCGTACAGCCAGACGGTCGCCGCCAGCGGCGGCAACGGCAGCTACACCTACAGTCTCTCGGCGGGCGCGTTGCCGCCGGGCATTGCGCTCAGCAGCACGGGTCACATCAGTGGCACGCCGACCACGGCCGGGACGTACAACTTCACCGTCACCGCGACCGATGGCTTCAGCTTCACCGGCAGCCAGGCGTACACGTTCACCGTGAATTCGCCGTCCATCAGCGTCTCGCCATCGACGCTGCCGCTCGCCACGGGCGGCGCGCCGTACGGCCAGACGCTGACGGCCAGCGGCGGCAATGGCGGCTACACCTACAGCCTCGTTTCCGGCGCGTTGCCGCCGGGCATCGCCCTGAGCAGCGCGGGCAACCTGTCCGGAACGCCGACGACGGCGGGCAATTACAACTTCACCGTCAAGGCGACCGATGGCTTCGGTTTCACGGGCACCCAGGCGTACACGCTCAACGTAGGTTCGCCGACCATCAACATTTCGCCGGCAACCTTGCCGGGCGGCCAGGTCGCGGTCGCTTACAACCAGGTCGTCAGCGCAGGCGGCGGCAATGGCGGCTATACCTACAGCCTCGTTTCCGGCGCGTTGCCGCCGGGTCTCGCCCTGAGCAGTGCGGGCGGCCTGTCCGGCACGCCGACGACAGCGGGTAATTACAGCTTCACCGTGAAGGCCACCGACGGCTTCGGCTTCACCGGTAGCCAGGCGTACACGATCGGGATCAACCAACCGGTGCCGGTGGTGGTGAACGACACAGCCACGACGCCGGCCAACACGCCTGTCACCGTCAATGTGACCGCCAACGACACCGGTCCCATCACCAGCATCGCAGTGGCGCAGGCGCCCGCGCACGGCACCGCGACGGTCAATGGCCTCAATGCGGTGTACACGCCGTCGAGCAACTTCTTCGGCAACGACAGCTTCACCTACACAGCGACCGGTCCGGGCGGCAGCTCCGCGCCGGCCACGGTGAGCGTCACGGTGACGCCGCTGCCGGTGCCCGTCGCGGCGGCGCAGACCGCCACGGTGTTGGCCGGCCAGTCGGTGACGATCCACGCGATCAACGGCGCCACCGGCGCGCCGTTCACCGGGGCGGCCATCGCCACGCCGCCGGCCAAGGGCACGGCGACGGTGAGCGGCACCGACATCGTGTACACCGCGCCGATCGATGCGTCCGGCTCGGTGAGCTTCGACTACACGCTGTCCAACCCGTTCGGCGCGTCGCAGCCTGCGCACGTCACGATTACGGTGAACCCCGTGCCGCTGCCGGCGGCGCTGACCGCGAACGTGGTAGCCGGCCGCACGGTCAAGGTGGATCTGACCACCGCCGCGCGCGGCGGTCCGTTCACCGCCGCCACGCTGGTCGCGGTGTCGCCGTCGACCGCCGGCGAAGCCGTCATTCACAGCGAGGGGTCGGGCTACGCGCTCAACTTCACCGCGAGCGCGACCTACAGCGGACAGGCGCAGGTCATCTATACGCTGAGCAATGCCTACGCCACGTCCGCCAACGCGACGGTGACGATCGCCGTGGCGCCACGCAGCGATCCATCGAAGGACGCCGAAGTGCTGGGCATCCTGCAGGCGCAGGCGGATTCGGCGCGGCGCCTAGCGGTGGGCCAGATCAACAACTTCCAGCGGCGTCTGGAGGCGTTGCATACGGGTACCGCAGGTGGTTTCAGCAACGGCATCAGTTTCAGCTCGGCGAGCGCGCGGCAGAACCGCGATCCGCTGGCGGGGCTGCGGGGGCGCGATGACGACTGGAGCCGGCGCTTCCTGGTGCAGCCGGACGAACC
>JBCNOA010000120.1:0-12665 GCA_039594095.1 Dyella sp. | reverse complement strand
CGATCTCATCGGCCTGGCCATCGCGCTGGGCATCGGTCTGCTGATCGGTCTCCAGCGCGAGCGCGCCAAGGGCGCGGCGGCCCGGCCCGACGGCGAGCCCGGCGTTCGCACCTACCTGCTCCTCGCCCTCGGCGGCGCACTGGCCGACCTGCTCGGTCCGCCATCCGTGTATGTCGCCGGCCTGGGGGTCGCCGTGCTCATGGGCACCAGCCGCTGGCTCCGTCGCGCCGGAGGCGCGGGACCGGTCGCCGAGGTAGCCATGCTGATCACCTTTCTGCTCGGCATGCTCGCCCTGCATGCGCGGGAATTGGCCGGCGGACTGGGCGTGCTGGTGGCGGTGGCGCTGGCGAGCAAGTCCCGGCTGCATGCCTTGGCGCGACAATGGCTGTCCGAGCGCGAACTGCACGACCTGCTGATCCTGGCCACGGCAGTTTTCATCGTGCTGCCGCTGCTCCCCGATCGCACGATCGATCCTTGGCAGGCGATCAATCCGCGCAAGCTGTGGCTGCTGGCGGTGGCGATCATGGCGATCGCCTCGCTCGGCTATGTCGCGCTGCGCGCATTCGGCTCGCGGCTAGGCTTGGGCATCGCCGGGCTCGCGGGCGGTTTCGTCTCCAGTACCGCCACCATCGCCGGGATGGGCGAGCGGGCGCGGCTGTCTCCTGCGCTAGCGCCGGTGGCGGCCAGCGCCGGCCTGATGTCGAACGTGAGCACGGTGATTCAGCTGTCCGTGGTGCTGGGTGCGATCTCGCCCCCGCTGCTGCGGCATCTGCTGTGGCCGCTGCTGGCCGCGGGCGCCGCCGCCGTGCTGGCCGCCCTGCTCTCCAGCCGCCATCTCATGGCCGACCGCGATCAGGTGCAGGCACTGGCCGGCAAGCGTCCGTTCGAGCCCGGCGCAGCGGTCCGCTTCGTCGCGCTGCTGGGTGGCGTGATGGTCCTGGCGGCGATGGCGCGCGAAGCGCTGGGCGCCGGCAGCATGGCCGGCGTGATGGCGCTGTCCGGCCTGATCGACGTGCATGCCGCGGCGGCTTCGGCCGCGCAGTTGGATGCCGTGGGCCGCATCGACCGCCATGACGCGCTGGTCGGCGTCTACGCCGCCTTCGTCGCCAATTCGCTGCTGAAATGCGCGGTGGCCTTCGTCAAAGGCACGCCGGCCTACGCGTGGCGCATCGCGCCGGGCACGGTGGCGATGGTGTCGGCCTTCGGCCTCGCCCTGCTGCTCGGCTGAGCGCTAGAGGAACATCCCCGCGACCACACCGGCCATCGCCAGCGTCGCGCCCCAGCCCAGCCAGCGCAGCGAACCGGTGACGCGGAATTCGCCCATCGCGCGGCGGCGCGTGGCAATCAGCATGATGCCCACCATCAGCGGCACCGAGATCACGCCGTTGATCACCGCCGCCCAGAACAGCATGCGGATCGGGTCGATGCGCGACACGCTCAACACCGCGCCCAGCACGGTGGAACCGGCCACGATCAGATAGAACACGCGCGCCTCGCCCGGCTTGCGGCCCAAGCCGGCTTTCACGTCGAACGCTTCGGCGACCGCGTATGCCGCCGAGCCGGCCAGCACCGGCACCGCCAGCAGGCCCGTCCCCACGATGCCCAGCGCGAACAGCGCCGAGGCGAACGGCCCGGCCAGCGGCTTCAGCGCACTGGCCGCATCGGCGGCCGTCTGGATGTCCGTGACGCCATGCGCATGCAGTACCGCGCCGGCGGTCAGCATGATGAAGAACGCCACCACGTTGGAATAAATCATGCCCACGTCGGTATCGAAGCGGATGCGCGCGAAGGCTTCCTCCGCCTGTTCCGGCGCCACGGTCAGCGGCGACTGTGCCGTGTCCACTTCTTCTTCCTCGGCCTCTTCCGAGGCCTGCCAGAAGAACAAGTAAGGGCTGATGGTGGTGCCGAACACCGCTACCACCGTCACCAGGTAGTCGTGCCAGGCCAGCCCGCGCGGGATCAGCGAACGCCACACCTCGCCCCAGGGCACATCCACCACGAAGACCGTCGCCACGTACGCGAACAGGCTCAGAGTCATCGCTTTCAGCAGCGGCGCGTAGCGCGGAAACGGGATCACCACCTCCAGCAGCAGCGACAGCAGCGCGAAGCCCAGCGCATAGAACACCGGCGGCCCGCCCAGCAGCAGGCGCATGGCGGCGCCCATCGCGCCGATGTCCGCCGCCAGGTTGATCACGTTGGCCGCCAGCAGCAACGACACCAGCCCCATCAATACCGGCCGGGGAAAGTGCTGGCGCATGTTCGCCGCCAATCCGTGCCCGGTGACGCGGCCGATATGCGCGCTCACGGTCTGGATGCCGATCATCAGCGGCAGCGTGAACAGCGTGGTCCACAGCGCGCCGTAGCCGAACTGCGCGCCGGCCTGCGAATAAGTGGCGATGCCGCTGGGATCGTCGTCGGCGGCGCCAGTGATCAAGCCCGCGCCGAGTCGGCGCAGCCAATGGCGTGGCTTCGGTGGCGTGGCATCGGAAGGCAAGGCGCTCATGCGCGGCTCGTGGGGGATCGGGTGGGGGCTGCCCATCTATAGCCAGGGCGGATTCGGGCGTGTTGACGGCGATCAAGCCGCCGGCGCGGTTTCGTTATCGCGTTCCGCCAGCCAGCGGCAGCGCCGCTCGGTGACTTCGTCCATCGGGAAGCAGCACTCGATATGCAGTTCGTCCAGCGTCACGTCGCGCGGCGTGCCGAAGGTGGTGATGGTGGAGAAGAAGTTCAGCCGCTCGCCGCCCTCGCCTTGCAGCACGGTGGTCATCAGCGGCGACGGCGCGGTGGAGAGATCGCGCGTGCGCCAGCTCGCGGGCACGCCGGGATAGCTCAGCACCTCGTCCAGCAACTCGCGCGCCTTCGTGTCGGACGGCGCCGCGGCCACCTCGTTGTGCAGGTGACGCACGATGCTCTCGGCGATCTCTTCCCAGTTGACCACGGCCTGGCGGAAGTCCTCTGGGTCGAACATCTGGCGCAGCATGTTGCTGTGCTTGCTGGGCTTGCCGCGCATCACGTAGTCGCCCACGCGCGCCGCGGCGCGGTTGGCGCCCAGCACGTCCCAGTGGCGGTTGAGCAGGAAGGCGGGATACGGCTCCTGTTGCCGCAGGATGGCGTCGATGGCGCCGCGGATCTGCGCCATGCCCGGGGTGGCCAGTTCGCTTTCCGGATATTTCGGCGCGAAGCCCGCGGCCACCAACAAGGTGTTGCGCTCGCGCAGCGGCATGCCCAGCGCGTCGGCCAGCCGCGCCAGCATTTCGCGGCTGGCCTGCGACTTGCCGGTTTCGACACAGCTCAGGTGGCGGGCGGAGACCTCCGCCTCCAGCGCCAGGTCCAACTGGCTCAGGCGGCGCGCGGCGCGCCATTCGCGCAACAGGGAACCCACCGCGGAAGCGGGGGCGGCCTTCGACAGGGGCGGGTGGGCTCGGTTCACGGGCCGAGCATACGGCCGCCCCTGCCGCGAAACCATGACCTGCCGGGTCATGGCCTCATGACCTGCCAGGTCATTGCCGCCATGCAGGCCGAAGCGAATGATCGCCGCCCATCGACCACCGCTCCGGAGAACACCGCCATGCATCGCAGACAGTTCCTCGGCCTCGCCGCCGGCACCCTGGCCGCCGGCACGCTCGCCGCCTGCGCCCCCCGCGCGGCCCGCCAGGCCATCGCCACCGCCGCCGGCAACACCGGCAAGCTCGACAGCGTCGCCGCCTTCAACGCAGCCCGCCGCTTCGCCAGCAATCGCTTCGGCGAGATCGCCTACGTAGAGCGCGGCAGCGGCCCCGCCGCGCTGTTCCTCCACGGATTCCCGCTCAACAGCTACCAGTGGCGCGGCGCCATCGACCGCCTCTCGGCCTACCGCCGTTGCGTGGCGCCGGATTCCATGGGCCTGGGCTATACCCGCCCCGCGCCCGGCCAGGGCGTGACCCCGGCCGACCAGGTCCAGATGCTCACCACCCTGCTCGACCAACTGCACATCAACACCGTGGACATCGTCGCCAACGACAGCGGCGGCGCCGTCGCCCAGCTGTTCATGACCACGCACCCCGAGCGCGTGCGCAGCGTCCTGCTCACCAACTGCGATGTGGACCCGGACAGCCCGCCGCCCGCTGTCGGCCCGGTGATCGAAGCCGCGCGCCGCGGCCGCTTCGCCGACGAATGGCTGGTACCCAACGTCGCCGACAAGAACTTCGCCCGCTCGCCCAAGGGTCTGGGCGGCGCCACGTTCACCTACCCGGAGCGCATGGCCGACGAGACCTTCGACATGTATCTCCAACCCATCGTGGCCACCCCGCAGCGCAAGGCCCTGGCCGACGCCTACGCCCTTGGCCTCACCCCCAATCCGCTGGCTGGCGTGGAGCCGCTGCTGAAGAAGAGCACCATCCCGACGCGCATCCTCTGGGGCACCGGCGACAAGATCTTTGCCGCGAGCGACCCGGGCTATCTCGACAAGACGCTCGGCAACTCCAAGGGCGTGCGGACGATCGAAGGCGCGAATCTGTTCTTCCCCGAGGAATTCCCGGATGTGATCGCGGAGGAAGCGAGGAAACTGTGGGGCGTCTGATGCCGCGCGCTGTTCGCACGGCAGTGAGTGCCAACCGATAGTAGACATTTCCTACACATCTTTCGTCTGGTCCAAGGTCTTCGTGGACGGCACAATGCCGGGCGCGAGTGCGACCGAGTTCGGCACTCGCGCCAGGGACGTCGGATGTGAAGGAGAACTTTTTTGCGCAAGTTCACCGCGCCAGGGATGGCAGCGCTCGCGGTTGCCGCGACGCTGCTTGGCCTGTGGCTATCGGGCCGTTTCGCGGCATGGATGCTGGGGCAGGAAGCCGGAGGAGGCCTGGGGCTTTATCTGCATTACGTCCAGGCGTCGCGCCTTCCAGAATGGCAACCGTTCGCTGCCCGTATATGGATCGCGGGCGCACTGGGTTTCGCCCTGCCTCTACTGGCATGGGGTGCCGCCATGTGGCTCCGCTGGCCGCGCCGCTCCGTGCAGGGCCCTCGCATTCGCGTCGCCGGCCCACGCGACGCTGCAGCCATCACCGATGAGACAGGGCTCCTGATCGGCCGCCTGTGGCGCAGTGAGTGGCGCGTGCGCGGACCCGTGCTCTGGGCGAGCCCGCCCGATACGGCGCCCGATATCGCCATCGACAACCTGCTTGCAGCCGATACGTCCGCGATCGCACTCGATATCGGCGGACGTCGCTTCGAACGCACGTCCGGCTGGCGACAGGCGCGAGGGCAGCAGGTTTACCGGTTCGATCCGTGGGCGGAGGAACGTCGGTCGCACGGCTGGAATCCGTTGGCCGAACTGCCTGCCGAACCTTCGTTGCGCCTGGCCCATCTGAAGGACATCGCCACGACGCTGTATCCGGATCGCAAAGAAGACGAACGCTTCTGGTCGAGCCATGCGCGCAACGCCTTCGTTGCCCTGGTGCTCCATGCGTTCGAGAGTGCTCCGCCGGATGAGACGCCCACCTTGGGGTCCGTTGCTCACCTGGCCGTGCACCACGCATCCCGCGCCACCTTCCAGCAGCTGCACGACGCCCTTCCGCATGGACACGATGGACGCCGTGCCTTCGCCGTATTGCTTGCTCAGGACGAGGGCGCACTGGGAGCCATCGCTGCGCGCCTTGCCGGACCGCTGCGCCCCTTTCTCGGGCCGGCCCTGCTCGCCGCAACGTCGCGGCACGACATCCGGCTCGGCACGTTCGCGCAACGTCCCGCCACGCTCTATCTCACCGTGCCGCCACAACGCCTTGCCGAAGCCTGGCCGCTGGTTGCGCTGCTCTTCCTGCGTATGGAGCAGCTTCATGCGCACGTCAGCGATGGACCTTCCTGCCTGATGTTGATGGATGGCGTGACCGCCTTCGGCCGCATCGATTTCTACTTGCGCGCCATGACAGCACTAGGAAACGAGCGCTGGCGCTGGCTCACGGCGGTCCCATCGATGGACTGGTTGAAACGCGTGACCAGCGAGACCTCGCTGCGTGCCATGTTCGCCGCGCACACGACTTGCCTCCTCGATGCGCCACGCTCGCCCGCCGAAACCGCCGACCGCACCGAACTGCTCGCCGCCTTTCGCCAGGGAGTTCCCGCCTCGTCGCTTGAATTGCAGACCCTCAAGCCGGGCGAACGCCTGCTGTGCGATGCCCGCTTGCCCGATCCGCTGCGTTGTCGGACCCTGCGTCCTCGCGCATCGACCGCCGCACCCCGGGCCGACATTCCTCCGCTCCCCGAAGGAGACCCCATGAAACTATCCCTGCGCCTCGCCGCCGCGGTCGCCTCCACCGCCATGAGCGCCGCACCGTCGGGCGCCGTGCTGGCAACCGAAGGGGCGCCAGCGCCGGCCGCATCCGCCGCCAAGCCCTACAAATGGGAGGGCTACAGCGACAAGCCGGTGGAGGCAAAGCTGGGGCCGTATCGGTTCCGCTTTCCGATGAACATGTATTACGACCAGATGGGACCGGATTTTCAGGGGAGCACGTCTCTGGTGTTGCGGTGGCCTGACTTGGAACCGTATCCGCCGGGGGAGAATTTTCACGATGCGCCTGAGCGGTTCATCAATGCTATACGCATCAGCCTGGATCACCTGGATCGACTATCAGAGGACGAATACGCTGTCCGTCTCAGTAAGACGCTGCTGCCCTTAGGCTCCAACAATGATCCAGAGAAAAAAGAAGACCCTTCGGAAAATCTGGAGCTTCGAATCAAGGGCGAGCCTATCTATGGCTTGACGCCGTATTACCTGGACCTCAATCGGCTCAAAGCCTATTTTGCGAAATACCATCCACGATCAACGATGGCGCAGGCCGAGTTCCAAGACGATTGGTATGTTCGTTATGACGTGCATGGCCTACCCTCTACGGTCATCAAATGCACGACGCGAAGCGTGCCTGACGGTGTGCTGATCGCGGAAGGAGGCATGGTCAACGACCCGAGTGCGTCTCGTCGCGCCGGTTGCGATCACGAATTTCTCATTAAGGAATACAAACTTCTGGTTCGAATCGACTACCGTCGTCCTGTTCTAACGGACTGGGCGAAGATCGAGCACCGGATACGCGCTCTGCTCCATGCATCTGAAATTCATTGAAGGGTTCACCGATAAGGACATCGATCATGGCCGAGTTGACCGAACACGATCTCGACGTGCTTCGCTTCTATGTGAAGGAAGAGAATCGAGAGCTCTATTGGAACTATTTGGCGCAACTTCCCGGTAACGATGGTTACGGGGTTCTCGCCCTGGGCGTCGTACGGAATGACAACGTACCCGGCCAGGTCGCCAACGCCTATGCCGATTCATATGCAGCGGAACATAGCCACAAACAAATGAGCGAGCGAAGCTGGGAGGCATTCGGTGTCAGACTCATCAAAGAAGATCTGATGCTCCGAACCGCGCAATGGCAAAACCACCGCCCCGATCTTGCTTTGAATCTGCCGGCTCGTGATGTTCAGAACGCGCATGATGTGTCATTCACTGACTTCAACATCGACCCCAACGCCTGGACCCCGCGCAAACTCCTCGAAGCCGCCCGCCGGCAGGGCGGCGAGCCGGAAGCCGAAAAAATCTGGTCGATGATGCTCGACAACCGCCACCTCGGCCTGGACCGTGGCGCGCGTACCTTGGCCGGCGTCGCTGAGCGCCATGCCGACCCGCAATTCAATCCCGTCAGCTACGTCGCCGACATGGCGAAGGCGCGACTAGCCGCCCACGAAGCACGCCCCAATACGGACCCCGACATCATCGGCAGCCAGTCCTTCTATTACGCCTACGAGAGCAAAGACCGCCGCTGGGTCGCCGTGAGCGAGACGGACGTGCCGAATCCCGCATTCACCGGCCCCATCATCAACACGCAACCCGTCACGGCCCCCAAGCTGATCGCCGAACTGGACGACACCCGCGCTTTGCGCCTGCATCGCCAGGAGCTGAGTCAGGCGTTCCATCCGGACGATCCCGGCCGGCATGTCAGTACGCCGAAGACGATCGCCGACATTCCGTCATCGGCGCCTGACATGGCGCAGGCGACCGCGCCACGCCCTGGGGACGATCCACTCTACGCCGCGCTGCGTCTGCGCCTGCCCATCGAAGTCTCCGACGATCACGTCGCCCAGGCCGCTCTGCTTGCCAGGCAAGGCGGCATCCGCGATGCCGCTCGCCTGGACCAGGTCATGCTCCACGGCGACCAAGTGCACATGCGCGGACTCCACCACGGCAACGCGACGCTCGACCTCAACCAGCAAGCCCCACCCCGGCACGAATCCCTCCAGCAAGCCGCACAACTGGACCAGCAACACGCCCAGGCCCAGCAGGCCCAACAGCTCGCCATGCAGCAACCGCAGCATGGGCCGACGATGTCGCACTGACCGGGCTGACGCCCGGCACCCGCCTACACGTCGCCATAGCAACCGGCGGCGTAGCCTGCGCCCATGGCTACACCCCGTGAACAGCTCCAGTCCATGCTCGACGGCATCGCGCAGCAGGTTCCCCACCTGCTGCGCGAAAGCGCAGACCGCGACGAATTCTGGTCCGCCTTCGCCACCCTCACCGACCCGCCGCTCGCCGCAGCAGGGCCGGAGGATTTCGATTGGGTGAGTGCACGGATTACGGAGATGCTGGCGGCGTGTGGGGTGACGCCGCCGGAGGCGTGAGGCCAAGCCTCACGATCTGACGGGAAGGCCGTACGAACCGCGCCATCCCCGCTTCTCGATGCGGCGTACGTCTGGGGTTCGCGCCAGCGTTTCCAGGTAATTCGCCAGATGGGCAAGTTCCTCATCGTTGCGATCGCCCTCGAACGGCCTCACGACCACGAGATTGCCGTAGCTGCGCGCATATTTCTCCGGCGTGTCGTCGACCGCCAGCACTTTGCGCAAGTCGTAGCCCCGCCGCTTCACTTTTTGCAGCGACTTGGTGTCGACCCACACGTCCCTCTCGAAATCTCTGCGCGGCGTGCACCGCTCACGAGACCAGACGAACTCCAGCCCGGATACGTCTTTAAAGAGCCGTGTCACCACCGCCTCCGCATACAGAGCGGATGAGGACGTCCATATGGCGAGACGAAAATGCCGGGCCATGTGTCTGAGAAAATCGTGCACGCCGGGACGGAGATAGAGCGCGTAAGGGCCGATCTTGGTGATCGGCGCATAGTCCAGCGGACGCTGCGTGGCGTGTACCAATGTTTCGTCCAGATCCAGAATCAGCAGATGCCGCTCGTCCATGGTCTGGGTTCTGGTATCGAAGTTTCTTAGCCGACCATCCACCGTCCGCCCCCAAGTTGCATCGCCACGGCACACCGACACATTCCTCGCCGACGCCGACGCACATACGGCCAAATCGCTACGCACGTATCAGCAATCCCCGACAGACACGTTCATCGCCCCTCGCTAGTCTTGCCTTGTCGTGCTGCGCTTTTGCGCCACGACCACGGCTTAGCTGCCGTGCAGCGCGGGCCGGATGGGCGGCAACCCATCCGACCCGCTGACCACTACCAACTGAGATGGAGTTGATGATGGCTGACATCGATCATAAGGCAGACACGCACCCGCTTCCCAATGAGGTGCTTTCTCACGCCGCCTTTCCCACCAACCCGCTGGCCCGCCCCTACGACGTCCCCGACGCGCTGGAAGACCCGCAGCAACGCCTGCTCGCCCGCCTCGCCGGCATCCACATGGCGGTGAACGTGCTCACCGGCCTGCTCGGCAACAGCGAAACCTTCCGCGATCGCCAAAGCTGCGCACAGCCCATCGAGCCGGGTGAATGGCCGCTACCGCCGACATGCGTGGAAGGGCTTTTCCTGGCTCTCCATTACCTGAGCCAGTACGCCGAGTCCCTCAGCCTCGGCCCGGCGTTAGCGCCTGAGCAGGTGTAATCGATGCAAGCCCACGGCGCGCCATCCTGGCGCGCCGTGACTGGCTTAGCCGCATCAGGCAACCACCTTTCGCAGCGCACGTGGGGCCGACACTACCGCTGTCAGCGCGCCCCACACCGGCGTCAGCCAAACCAGCGACCCGAGGATCAGCGGCAAGGCGACGTCGCGCCACTCGATCGATATCGGCCAGTTGCCCGTAGTCAGTACCATGACCAACCATTGCGCGACCCATCCGCCGAGCAAGCCACTGAGTGCGCCAAGCCACGCGGCATGCGTCCAATGGCGCGCCCGGTGGGCACCGAGCGCGACACCTAGCAGAAAGAGCGCCGCGTAAAACGCCGGAAGGAACAGATGCTGGCGGTCGAAGCGATAGAAGCGGCTACTGACGGCCCAAGGCCACCACTCCGCCAGCGCGAAGAAGACGACGCATACGGCGAGGTAGCGAAGGAAAGGCGACCAACCGCGCTCAGCCACTCGCATGGATTTATTTTCCGGCTGCCAGCAACGATCTGAGCTTCGTTCCCTCGGGATAAACGATGTCGTCGATCCTCCATCCGCCGCTCTCCATCTTCAACTTGAAGACGAGCGCCACCTTCCTGCTCTCCTGACGGAATGTCACCGACACCTCGTCACCCCGTCGCTCCGTATCCAGGTCATAGATCGACGAAGGGTCTTGCGAGTCGAACAGCGGATCGAAATCCAGGTTGCACACCTCGTGCGTCCGCTCCCGGCACGCTCTGTCGTCATGCAGCAGATGCACCATGGCCGGGGAGAAATACTTGGCAAGTTCCTCGTCGGGCTGATCGGTCAGCGGCTTGAACTCGGGAATGGCGAAGAGCACCTGCCACGCGTAGTTCTTATAGAGAAGCCGAACGACCGCATCGCCATTGTCCCTCGGTACCGCCGCCATGACGGAAGCACACAACAAGAACGAACCGGCGACCGCCACACTTCGAACGAGCCGCCTTGTCAAACCATTCCGTGGATCCATGAGTTCCTCGATAGCCATTACCAGTCATGAGCAGCAACGCACAGCATCATCGCGAATGATTCAACCGGCGCAACGCTTGAGCGACTGCCCTACGCGCCGCAAAAGATCCATGTTGCGCCGTCGGACGTCGGACCATAGTTGTATGAAGACGACTTCATCGACCGGTTCGGCGCGCGTCTCGATGACACCAGCCCGATAAGCATACAGGCGCTCCATGCCATAACCGGTGGGGAGTCCGTTCGCCCCCACTCCTAGCGGGCCATTTGACTCCGCAACGAACGCGATGGCATCGGACAGCCTTGGGAGCTGTAGGCCATCCTTCGTTCGGGTGATCGGCATGCTAGCCGGCAGATTGGGGTTGTACCCGATCATGAAGTCGACGGCGCCGCCATTGGCTGTGATCCTTCCTTCAACGGCATCGATACCTCGCACGGCTTTCACGCTCAGCCCCGGGATACCTACGGCACATACCTGGAATATGCGGCTTACGACGGCGATATCGCGAGCCGTGGCGCTGGTGGCGGCAAGGAGCGCGAACGCACCTAGCCACATCCGAAGGCGTCCGCATCTGGCAGCCATTCGAGTATGGATGGGGAATCCGCGTTTCGCTCCGAGCTGCATGAGCCTAAGGCCTCAATCCTTCATTCCACACCCGCTCGAACTCGAGCCTGTCGATGCGCATGGCGACGAATTCCGGATCCGCATCGATCTCGGCCAGGGTGGGCGCCAGGCCGTCGCATAGTTCGGTCTCGCCTTCCGCAAACCGTGGCCCGGCCAAGGTCGTGCGACCGTCCGCGAAGCGTTCCACGCGCCGGCGCTCGACGCGATCGGGGCCGACTTCCATGAAGATCACGGCGGGCTGCGTGATGCCCATGCCTTTCCACAGGACTTTGAGGTAATCCATCGTCATCACTGCTCCTGGCCATCGGCCCCATAGACCTTGCCGTAACAGAGGTCCGACGGGGTGAGCGGCAACGGCTCCTCGGAGTGCATCGGAATGCCGTCGCAGCGGTGGCCGTCGGTGCCGCCCGAGCCGGACACGTATCGCTTCCACAGAACCGTGCGGCGGTCCGGCAGCACGATCCAGTAGGTGGGCGACCCTCCCTCTTCCACCATGACGGCATCCCGCATGAGTGAAGCATCGCGCTTGAGCTCGGCCAGCTTGCCCAGGTCCGCCATCTGCGACACGAACTGCTCGATGGTGCGCTCGTCCAGCTGAGACCATCCCCAAAGGCTGATCCGGAAGGGCACATTCGGGTTGGCCTTCATGCGGCCGAGCAGGACGGGGGACGATGGCGCAAGCGCGAGCTGTTGCCGCATGCGATCGATGTCCGCGCTTCGTGCCAGCCCCTTGCCGCGGAGATCGAGACGGGTGGACAAGGTCAGGTTCTTCGGGCTGTCGGGAAGACGCAATTCCAGGTCCAGTTTCCGATGAGGCCCGTCCTCGTCCACGGCCGTCATCTTGTCGACGTCGAATTGCCCGGAAAGCGCGGCGAAGGCATCCGGAAACTTCGCTTCCGTATGAAAACGCCCGGCGTCGTCGGCCAGCCCGTTGTCCAGCAGATAGGTCCACGCGGTGACGTCCAGCGGGCCCTGTTCCAACCGCTCCTTGTTGGTCGACTCCGCCGGCATCAACGCGGCCACGGCCTGCGGGAGCGCCACCGCATAATTCCGCGCGCCCGTGGCGTCCTGCCAGGGAAGCATCAAGTATTGCTGCGAATCGGACGACCACTCCCGCACCGAGCCATCGGAGAACGTCACGCTGATCTTGATGCCGGGGTAATCGTCCGTATGACCGGAGTTGTCGAAGC
>JBCNOA010000012.1:0-39654 GCA_039594095.1 Dyella sp. | reverse complement strand
TGCGTCCTCAGACGCAGAGGATGGTTGCGCCGTTGCGGCGGCAGCCATCGCGGCCGCGATGCGAGCGGTCGATACGCGCGGTGGTGAAGGCGACGACGCCTGGGCGTTTCGAGGCTGCATCCACGGCTCGCGGATCACCGTTTCGCGAAGCGGCGTCGATCGTCGATTGCCGGCATTCGCGGGGCCGAGCGTACCGAGGGGGGCGCGCTCCATGGTGGGCGTCGAAACCGGCGACGGCGCTGCGGCGGTTCGCCGCGCGGCTACGTGCTGTGCTTGGCGGCGCGATGCGGGCGTGGCGCCGGCCCGGCGCACTGCGCCGCGCTGACGCCGCGCGGGCAGGCGTACCCCGCGCGAGGTAAGCAAGCGTTCGATCCACGTAGCGAGTAGGTCCACCTTCGCCGATGTGCCGGCGAAGGCCGTACGCCAGGAAAGGCCGGGATACCAGTGCAGTGCAGCGGCCAGCCATGCCAGGAGCAACAACGCGGCCAACGGGCCGCCCAGCACGGCCGAGAATCCGTTCGCCAGCGCCCGGCACACGGCGCCGCCGACGGCCGAATCATCGGTGTAGTGCGCTACGGCCAGGCCTTCGAGCGCCGAACTCGCCAGCAGGACGGACAATGCACCCAGCGCGTAGCGGATCGTGCCTTCACCGCCCACCGGCCGCTTGCGGAGCCGGGCGGCGAGAGCACGGATGCCGCGCCAGAGCAGGGGGACGAGCCAAAGAGTGGAGAGCCCGAAGGCACCGAAGAGAAAAGTGAGCATGCCTGGGTTTCGACCGGAACAGCGCCCGCAAACTCAGCATGTTAGCGCCAATGCGTCAGGAACGGCAGCGGATAGTTCCGTAAGGCGCTGTAATGCCGGAGCAAATGCTTGTGCCCCCCCGGGTTTGATACCTACTTGCCGATGCAGAAGGAGCTGAAGATCGCGCCCAGCAAGTCGTCGCTGCTGTAAGTGCCGGTGATCTCGCCCAATGCGTGCTGGGCGTGGCGGAGCTCCTCTGCCGCCAGCTCGCCTGCGTGGATGTCGCGGAGTACGTCCGCGGTGCGATCCAGATGCTCTGCCACGCGCTCCAGCGCCAGCACATGGCGCCGACGCGCGCTGAAGGCACCTTCGCCGCTGCCTGCGCCGGCCAGTTGTTTCAGATGCGCGCGCAGCCGATCGATTCCGTCGCCAGTCCTGACCGAAGCCCACAGCCACCATGCGCCGTCACGATGCTCGCTGTGCGCCGGACGTCGATCCAGATCGATCTTGTTGACCAGAACGATGCGCTCGATCTGGGCCTGCACGCCCGCGAAAAGCCGCTGATCGTCCTCTGCGCCGGCGGCGTCGGTCACAAGCAGCGCGACATCCGCGCGGGTGAGCTCCTGGCGCGCGCGACGCACGCCTTCGCGTTCCACCGGATCGTCGGTATCGCGAAGACCCGCGGTGTCGGCTAATTCAAGCGATACCCCATCGATGGCCAGCTGTTCGCGCAGCACGTCGCGGGTAGTACCGGCGATATCGGTGACGATGGCGCGGTCGCTACCGGCCAGCGCATTGAGCAAGCTGGACTTGCCTGCATTCGGGCGTCCGATGATGGCGATGCGCAAGCCATCGGTGAGGCGGACGCCGCGCTGGGTCTCCCGCAACAGATCCGTGAGCTGTGCACGGAGCGACTGCAGTTGTCGGGCGATCGCCGGGTCGGCGAGGAAGTCGATCTCCTCTTCGGGAAAATCGATGGCCGCTTCGACGTGCACGCGCAGCGCGATGAGCGCTTGCAGCAAGTCCTCGACCTTGCGAGAGAACACGCCTTCCATCGAGCGCAACGCGGCACGCGCACCGGCCTGGGAACCGGCGGCGATGAGATCGGCGACGGCCTCGGCCTGTGCCAGATCGAGCTTGCCGTTGAGGAAGGCGCGTTCGGTGAATTCGCCGGGGCGGGCGAGACGCGCGCCCAATTCGCATGTGCGGCGAAGTAGGGCATCGAGCAGCACCGTGTTCCCGTGACCCTGCAGTTCCAACACGTGTTCGCCGGTATAGGACGCCGGTGCGGGGAAGTACAGCAGGAGGCCGCGGTCGATCAGTTCGCCTGCGCCATCGCGAAAGGCGGCGAAATGCGCATGCCGGGGTTCGGGTGGACGACCGAGCAGCGCTCGGGCGATGCCTGGCACGGCCGGGCCGGACACCCGTAGCACGCCGACTCCTGCGGCGCCCGGGGCGCTGGCAATAGCAGCGATGGTGTCCTGTGCTGGGTTCATGGGGATGGCGAAGTGTGGGGTGGCATTATCGGCCATGCCGTCTGCCAACCGGAAAAAGAAAAGGCCGCTTGCGCGGCCTTTTCGATCAGGCGGTCTTGGCCTTGTGATCGGCCCGGTCGACCTGCCGGGTAATGAACCACTGCTGCGCGAGGCTGGTCGCGCCGTTGATCACCCAGTACAGCACCAGGCCGGCCGGGAAGAACGCGAACATCACGGCGAACAGGATCGGCATCACCTTCATCATCTTGGCCTGGGTCGGATCCATGCCGGTGGTGGGGGTGAGCCACTGGGTGGCCAGCATCACCAGCACGTAGATCGCCGGCAATACGAAGAACGGATCTGGCGCCGACAGATCGTGGATCCAGCCGAAGAACGGCGCCTGGCGCAGTTCGACGCTTTCCATCAGCACGCGGTACAGACCAAGGAAGACGGGGAAGGTGACCAGGATCGGAAGGCAGCCGGCCATCGGGTTGACCTTCTCCTTCTTGTACAGCTCCATCATGGCCTGCTGCATCTTCATCTTGTCGTCGCCATAGCGCTCCTTGAGCGCGGTGACGCGAGGCTGCAGCTTGCGCATCTTCGCGCCGGAACGGAACTGCGCGGCGGTGAGCTTCCACAGCGCGGCCTTCAGCAGCAGCACCAGCAGGATGATGGCCACGCCCCAGTTGCCGCTGATCGCATGCAGCTTCGACAGCAGCCAATGCAGCGGCTGCGCGATGACCGTGAGCCAGCCGTAATTGGTCGACAACTCCAGGCCCGGAGCGATCTGATCCAGCGTGCCCTGCAGCTTGGGCCCCAGGTACAGGCGCGAAGCGCTGGTGATGCTCTGACCAGGCGCCACGGCGAGCGAGGGACCGACCGTGCGGATCAAGTAGTAAGGCCGGGCGGTGTCCGGATTGACGATGCTGGTGGAATAGGTTTCCGACTCCTGCGACGGGGGAATCCAGGCCACCACGAAATAGTGCTGCAGCATCGCGGCCCAGCCGCCGGTGATCGCGCGGTTGAGCGGCTTCTTCTGGAAGTCGGCGAAGGGCAGGGCCTCGAATTTGTCCTGCGGGCTGTACCAGGCCGCGCCGAAGAAACTGTGTGCCGCCGGATCGGTGAAATTCTGGAACCAGCTGCGGTTGCTCGGCGGCGCCGCGCGCTGCAATTGCTCATAGGCGTTGCCCTGCCATGCCACCGATGCGCCGTTGTCGATCTTCTGTTCGACGGAGACGTCGTAGCTGCCGCGCTTGAGCGTGTAGGACTTGGTGACCTTCAGGCCCGATGCGTCCTGCCAGGTGAGGTCGACCTTCAGCTCGTCCTTGCCTTCCGCGAGCTGGTAAGCGGTCTGCGCGCTCTGGAAGACAGTCAGATGCGTGGGCGCGACCGGCACACCGTTGCCCTGCGCAGTCGCCAGGCCGCTCTGCGCCACGAAGAAGTGCTCGGCCTGTTCGTCGAGCAGACGGACGGGCGCTGGCGTCGGGTTCTTCTTGGTGACGGGCTCGGACGGGTAATGCATGAGCTCGGAGCGCACCACGCTGCCACCGCGGGTATCCACCGTCAGGCGCAGTACGTCGGTGGTGATCGTGATCAGCTGGGCTTGCACATCCGCAGCCGCGCCATTCGCCGGCACGCTCGCCGCGCCGGGCGCAGAGGTAGCGCCGGGAACGCCGCTGTTGTCGGCGGCGGGTACGGCGGCGCTACTGGTGGCTGCCGGCACCGGCTTGGGGCCGTAGTCCTTCTCCCAGTCCATCCACAGCAGATAAGCCACGGCCAGCAGGGCGAAGATGAGGAACGTGCGCGTTTGATTCATCGCGTGACAGATCCAGTAGTGAACGCCGCGACCGAGAGCCGCGGAGGGGAGGCGGGAAAAAGGTCAACGCGCGATTGTGCCGGCCGCGCCGCCCGGCTTCAATGCGGGCGCGGGCTGCCGGGACGCCAGTTTCTTCCACAACTGGTCGATGTCGGCGAGCAGTTCCGGGCCGGGCAGGCCCGCAGCATGATCGCGAGCCATCACCAGCAGATCGACGGCGGGAAGCTGGGCGCGGAAACGCCGGAAGGATTCGCGCACGAGGCGCTTGATGCGATTGCGCTCAACGGCGCGTTTGGAAACGCGCTTGGAAATGGCCAGCCCAAGCCGGGCATGTTCGAGGCCGTTTTCCCTGTAGCGCACAGAAAAACAGCGGCCGCCGAAGCGGCCGCTGGCGTTGCGCATCGCGGCGAAGTCACCGGCGCGACGGATCCGCGCCTCGCGCGGCAGTCCGGCACGCATGCGGGTCTCCGCTTACGGAATCAGGCGCTTACGGCCCTTGGCACGACGGGCGTTCAGCACCTTGCGGCCATCGGCCGTGGCCATGCGGGCACGAAAGCCGTGCGTGCGGGCGCGCTTGAGCTTGCTGGGCTGGAAGGTCCGCTTCGACATGGCTTCCTCCTGTAGGTATGTGGATAAAAAGGTTGGAAATTATGCGCGGTACTTGCGCGAGATGTCAAACCCCCTGCGAAACCGGGGTTTGCGTATCCTGTGGATAATCGTGTGGATAGGCTCTGGCCGAGAACCGGTAACCTGCTGTTAGACTTTCCGGTCCACCCCGCGCGCAAGCGCCCCTGCTGTGGTTGAAGAATACCCATGAGTGATCTGTGGCGGCGCTGTCTCGAGCGCCTCGAAGGCGAATTGAGCGCCGAGGACCTGCATACCTGGCTGATGCCTCTGCAGGCCCGCGATGACACGATGGGTTTGCAGCTGTTCGCGCCAAATCCCTACACCCTGGACACGGTACGGGAGCGGTATCTGCCGCGCATCGAAGCGATGCTCGCGCAGCTGACCGGCCACGATCTGTCGGTACGCCTGGAAGTAGGGTCCAGTGCGGCCCGCATGCCGCCGCGCCCGGCCTCGGCGGTCAGCCGCCCCGCGCCGGCTCCGTCGGCCCAAGTACCGGTCGAACCCGCACCGGCCCCCGCACCACCGGTCTTCAGCCATAACCTTGATCCGCACTACACCTTCGAAACGTTTGTCGAGGGCAAGTCCAATCAGCTGGGCAAGGCTGCGGCGATGCAGGTGGCGATGAACCCGGGCCGGGCCTACAACCCCTTGCTGCTGTACGGCGGGACAGGTCTCGGCAAGACGCATCTCATGCATGCGGCGGGCAACCTGATGCGTGAGCGCAATCCGGATTTCAAGGTGCTCTACCTGCGCTCCGAACAGTTCGTCGGCTCGATGATCGAGGCGCTTCGCACCAAGAGCATGGACGAGTTCAAGCGCCGCTTCCGTTCCGTGGATGCGCTGCTGATCGACGATATCCAGTTCTTCGCCGGCAAGGACACGACGCAGGAAGAATTCTTCCACACGTTCAACGCCCTGTTCGAATCCAAACAGCAGATCATCCTGACCTGCGACCGATACCCGAAGGAAGTGGACAAGCTCGAGCCGCGCCTGAAATCGCGCCTGGGCTGGGGACTCTCTGTCGCGATCGAGCCGCCGGACTTCGAAACGCGCGCGGCGATCCTGCTGGCGAAAGCGCATGAGAAGGGCGTGGCCGTGAGCGAGAACGTGGCGATGCTGCTGGCCAAGCGCATCCGTTCCAACGTGCGAGACCTGGAGGGAGCGCTCAACACCCTCGCGGCGCGCGCCAACTTCTACGGCAAGCCGATCACGACCGAGTTCGCGGAGGAGACGCTGCGCGATCTGCTCGCGACCCACGCTCAGGCGATAACGGTACCGAATATCCAGAAGACGGTGGCCGATTACTACCAGGTGCGCCTGCAAGATCTGCTGTCGAAGCGGCGCGTAAGGTCGCTGGCTCGTCCGCGGCAGTTCGCCATGGCGTTGTCCAAGGAGCTGACCGAGCACAGTCTGCCGGAGATCGGCGAAGCCTTCGGCGGCCGCGACCACACGACCGTGCTCCACGCTTGCCGCACGATCAGGAAACTGTGCGAGACCGACACGCGCATGAGGCAGGACTGGGAACAGCTGATTCGCATCCTCACGGGTTGAGTGCTCGGGGAGCGGATCTTGGATAAGCGCTTGAAAAGGGGTGGTGGAAGCTGTGGATAATAGGTGGACGTTCCCAGGCTCCCCAGTTATCCACAAGTGACCCACACTCTGCGGGCCTGTTCAACCACACCGGTGCATATATTTAAGTTTTTGATTTTAAAGCAGAAAGATGGGTTCTTAAGTTATCCACGCCCTCTACTGCTACCACCGAACTTCTTTTAAAAACAGAACAGCAGGTTTAGGGGAAGCGCCTACATGCAATTCAGCATCCAACGAGAAGCTCTGCTCAAGCCGCTGCAGCAGGTGGTAGGCGTCGTCGAACGCCGCCAGACGTTGCCGGTGCTCGCGAACCTGCTGGTCAAAGTGATCGACGGAAAGCTTTCGCTGACCGGCACCGATCTGGAAGTCGAGATGATCGCCACCACCGATGCCGACAAGTTGGTGGAGGGCGAAACGACGATTCCAGCCAGAAAGCTGTTCGACATCGTGCGCGCCCTTCCCGATGGTGCGCAGATCGAACTCAAACTCAATGGGGATCGTGTCGCGCTCAATGCGGGCCGCAGCCGTTTCACGCTTGCCACGCTTCCCGCTACGGAGTTTCCGACGATCGACGAGATCGAGTTGGTCGAACGGGTGAGCCTGCCTGAGGAAGTCCTACGCGACCTCATGGAGCGCACCGCGTTCGCGATGGCCAACCAGGACGTGCGCTATTACTTGAACGGAATGCTGCTGGATCTGCAGGAGCACACGTTGCGTTGCGTAGCTACGGATGGGCATCGGCTGGCGTTGAAGGAAACCAAGCTGGACAGCAAGGTTTCCACGCGGCGCCAGATCATCATTCCACGCAAGGGTGTGAACGAGCTGATCGGTTTGTTCGAGACCGGCGATGGTCACGTCGAACTCGAGTTCGGGCGTAACCATCTTCGGGTCCGTCGCGGTGAAGTGGTGTTTACGTCCAAGCTGATCGATGGACGTTTTCCGGATTACGAGGCGGTGATTCCGCTCGGTGCCGACAAGACGGCCATTCTCGATCGCGAAGTGCTTCGTAGCGCCCTGCAGCGCGCCGCGATTCTTTCCAACGAAAAGTACCGTGGCGTGAAGCTGGAGCTTTCCTCGGGCAAGTTGCGCATCGTCGCGCACAACCCCGAACAGGAAGAAGCCGTGGAGGAGCTTGAAGCCGACACGGTCGTTTCGGACCTCGCCGTGGGCTTCAATGTGGGTTATCTGCTCGATGCGCTTTCGGCGCTTCGCGGCGACCGGGCTCGCCTGAATCTGCGGGATGCTCAGTCGAGCTGCCTCGTCCAGGAGGACGAGAACGACGAGGCACGGCACGTCATCATGCCGTTGCGTCTCTGATGATCGAAGCGGTGCAGGTCTTAGAGGCCGGCATGAGCATGTCCAACGCCGGAGTCGTCGCAAGACGCTCCGGCGTTCTTGCATATGCACGTCTGCCATGAAGTTGGAACGCTTGCGTATTGACGGGCTCCGTTGTCTTTCCAGCGTGGATTTGACGTTGGGAAGCGGCATTCACGCGTTCATCGGCGCCAACGGCGCGGGGAAGACGAGTGTTTTGGAGGCCGCCTTTCTTCTTTCTCATGGAAGATCGTTTCGAAGCGGTGCCAGGGACGCGCTCTTGCAGCGAGGGGCAGGGGCGTTGTCGGTGTATGGAGAGATACGGCACGCGGACGGGAGAGTGGGGCGGGTTGGGCTTGGGCGGGAAGGTTCGCGCTGGGAGGCTCGGCTAGATGGACAGACCGCCTCCTTGGGTGAGGTGGTCAGCGAATGTGCCGTGGTTTGCTTTGAGCCAGGGTCCCACGCCCTGATAGCGGGTGGGGCAGAGGAACGGCGTCGTTACCTGGATTGGGGTGTGTTCCACGTGGAACACGACTTTTTGCCTGCCTGGCGCCGGTATCAGCGAGCGTTGAAGCAAAGAAACAGTCTCCTGCGAGGAGGGGGCTCAATGAGCCCGGAGCTTTTCGCTCCCTGGGAGGCGGAGCTATCGCACACAGGTGCGCAGATTGACGCGATGCGCGTCCTTTATCTGGAACTGCTCCGCCCCCATCTAAGGCAGTCACTCCAGGGACTTTTGCCTGAGCTTGGCGATCTGGAGCTTCGCTACCGTCGTGGTTGGACGGATGATCGGTCGTTGTTCGACGTATTCGCGGAATCCCGGTCCAAAGACCTTGCTCGGGGCCACACCACGGCAGGCATCCATCGGGCGGACTGGTCCGTTTCCTACGAAAACGCCCCTCAGCGAGAGCATCTATCCCGTGGACAAGAAAAGCTCACTGCGCTGGGCTGCATGCTTGCCCAGGCCTCTCTCTATGCCAGCCTGAAAGCCGAGTGGCCAATCGTCTGCCTGGATGATCTCGCGTCCGAGCTCGATCAAGCCCACCAGAAGGCCGTAGTTGATCAGCTTGCCCGGGCCGGTGCTCAGGTGCTGGTGACGGGAACCGAGCTTCCTGCGCCCTTACAGGGGCATACGGGGCATGTGTTCCACGTGGAACAGGGCAGCGTTGCCGCGCCTGCTATAATTAATCCTTAGTGTCCCAGCTCCGGCCCTCATGGCGCCGCGCCGGACTGGGCAGATGGCGCCAGGAACCGATCAAGGCATGAACGCATCCTACGATTCGAGCAACATCAAGGTACTGAAAGGTCTTGAAGCGGTGCGTAAGCGCCCTGGCATGTACATCGGCGACACCGATGACGGCACTGGGTTGCACCATATGGTGTTCGAGGTCGTCGATAACTCCATCGATGAGGCCCTTGCCGGATACTGCGATCACGTTGTTGTGACCATCCACGAAGATGGATCCGTCAGCGTGGCCGACAACGGCCGCGGCATCCCTGTGGGCATCCATCCGGAAGAAGGGCGTTCCACGGCTGAAGTGGTCATGACGGTGCTGCACGCCGGCGGCAAGTTCGACGACAACTCCTACAAGGTTTCCGGCGGCCTCCATGGCGTGGGCGTGTCGGTGGTGAACGCCCTCAGCTCTCATCTGTGGCTAACCATCTACCGGGAGGGCAAGGAGCATCAGCAGGAATACGCCATGGGCGAGCCGCTGTATCCGGTCAAGGTCGTCGGAGACTCCGCCAAGAACGGCACCACCGTGCGGTTTCTGCCCAGCCCGGAAACGTTCTCCAACATCGAGTTCCACTACGAAATTCTCGCCAAGCGTCTACGCGAATTGGCGTTCCTCAATTCCGGCGTCACGATCGAGCTGAGGGATGAGCGTGGGGAAGGGCGGCACGATACTTTTGCCTACGAAGGCGGCATCCGATCGTTCGTGCAGCACTTGGCTCAGCTCAAGACCGCGCTTCACCCGAACGTAATCAGCCTGAGCGCCCAGCAGGACGGGATTTCCGTGGAACTGGCGATGCAGTGGACCGACTCCTATCAGGAGACGATGTTCTGCTTCACCAACAACATCCCCCAGCGCGATGGCGGCACCCACCTCACGGGCTTTCGCGCGGCGCTGACCCGGTCACTGCAGGGCTATATCGAAAAGGAAGGTCTGGCCAAGAACGCCAAGGTCGCGCTTTCCGGCGATGACATGCGTGAAGGTCTGATCGCCGTGTTGTCGGTGAAGGTGCCGGACCCCAAGTTCTCGTCGCAAACCAAGGACAAGCTGGTTTCGTCGGAGGTGAAGACCGCGGTGGAACAGGCGGTCAATGAGAAGTTGGGCGAGTTCCTGCTCGAGCACCCCAATGAAGCCAAAGCCATCGCTTCGAAAGTCGTGGATGCGGCACGTGCTCGCGAGGCTGCGCGCAAAGCCCGCGAGATGACCCGTCGCAAGGGTGCACTCGATATCGCGGGCCTGCCGGGCAAGCTGGCGGACTGCCAGGAGAAAGATCCAGCGCTTTGCGAACTGTTCCTGGTGGAGGGCGACTCCGCAGGCGGTTCGGCCAAGCAGGGGCGCAATCGAAAGACCCAGGCTGTGCTTCCGTTGAAGGGCAAGATCCTCAACGTGGAGAAAGCGCGCTTCGACAAGATGCTGTCCTCCGCCGAAGTCGGTACGTTGATCACCGCGCTGGGCACCGGCATCGGCAAGGAAGAGTACAACCCGGACAAACTGCGCTATCACCGCATCGTCATCATGACCGACGCGGACGTCGACGGCTCGCATATCCGCACGCTGCTGCTGACGTTCTTCTATCGCCAGATGCCGGAGCTGATCGAGCGCGGTCACGTCTATATCGGCCTGCCGCCGCTCTACAAGATCAAGCAGGGCAAGCAGGAGCTGTATCTCAAAGACGATGCCGCGTTGAACGCGTATCTGATCTCCAGCGCTGTGGACAATGCCGGCTTGACCTACAGCGCCGAAGCACCGCCGGTGACCGGTGAGGCCTTGGAGAAACTGCTACGCGATTACCAATCGGCGCTCGATCAGATCGAACGCCTCGGACACCGCTTCGACGCCAATGTGCTGACGGCGTTCCTCGAGCACACCCCGATCGAGCCGGGCCTCTGGACGGACGCGACGGCCATGCAAGCTTGGCTCGATGGCATTGCAAAGCGCCTGGCTTCGAGCGGACTGGGCAAGCCTCGTTATCGGCTTTCCTTGCGTCCGGCCACCGACGATCAAGCCGCGGCGATCGAAGTGGTGCGCGACCAGCACGGCCTGAGCCACACCTGGCTACTGCCGCAACCGTTCTTCGCAGGATCGGAGTTTCGACCGATCCTGCATGCCAGCCAGCAAGTCGCCGGCTTGGTGCAAAAGGACGCGGTTGTCCGGCGCGGCAATGCTTCGCGCGGTGTGCTCAGTTTCGCCGAGGTGCGCAGCTGGCTGCTGGACGAGGCGAAGAAGGGGCGCACTATCCAGCGCTTCAAGGGTCTCGGTGAAATGAACCCCGAGCAGCTTTGGGAAACCACCGTGAATCCCGAAACGCGCCGCATGCTCCAGGTGGGCATCGAAGACGCTTTCGCCGCCGACCAGATGTTCTCCATGCTGATGGGAGAAGCCGTCGAACCACGCCGAGAGTTCATCGAAGCCAATGCGCTGAAAGTAGCGAATCTGGATATCTGAAGAAAAAGGCCCGCGTCGTTCAAAGACGCGGGCCTCTTTTTTCGCCATTGCGTATTAATGCATTAGTACAAAAGCACAGAGAACATTCCAGAATTCAAGCTGCGGGGCAGGCAGCCGATAACGCTGCGATCTGCGTTAAGAGAGGTCAGCCGAGCATTCTCTGCGGTTTGTACGCAAACGCCTACATGACGTTTGACGGGGGCTTATCCAAACGATTCGCTGGTGAATGTTGCAACTTATTGATTTTTAACAAAGTTTGTTGCGGCAGTGCGACTTGTTTCCTAGCGCCTGCTCGGGTTACGCTCAATGATCCCCCGCGCACGCATGTGCGTGAAACCTTACATGAGGACTGCCATGAAGCACGTTCCCCTGATCAAGATGCTTGCCGGTGCCGCGCTTGCGCTGACGCTGGCGAGCAGCCCGGTCATCGCGAAGGACAGCAATTCCAAGGACAAGAAGGAAGCGCTGTACCCCAACGCGACGCGTACCGAGCCTAAGCTGGATCTCACCAGCGAAAAGGATCAGAAGGCGCTGAACGAAGGCCTGGACGCAGTCAACTCGCAGGACAAGGCGAAAGCCGAGCAGATCCTGCAGCCCATCGTCGACAGCAGCAAGAGCAAGTACGCCCAGTCGCTGGCGCTGCAGGGCCTGGCTAACCTCCATTACAACGAGCAGGACGTGAAGGGCGCGATCGATCTGCTCAAGCGTTCGCTCGATATCGGCGTGATGCCGAACGACACCTACTTCCAGTTGCAGTACATGCTCGCGCAGTTCTATCTGGCCGATGAGCAGTACCAGCCGGCGATCGACACGATCGAAAAGTGGCGCACCGAAGGCAAGAAGGAAACGGCCGAATCGTATGCGCTCGAAGGCAATGCCTATTACCGTCTCGAGAAGTACCCGCAGGCGATCGCCGCGATCAAGAAGGCGCAGTCGCTGAGCGACAAGCCGAACGACAGCTGGAACCAGATCTTGATGGCCAGCTACGCGGAGTCCGGTCAGGGCGAACAGGCCGCGCAGCTCGCGCAGCAGCAGTTGGCCGCCAATCCGAACGATTCCACTGCGCTCAATAACGCCGTGGCCGTGTTGATGCAATCGCAGAAGTATCCGGAAGCGATCCAGCTGATGGAGAAATCCAAGGCGGCTGGTGGCTTCAAGACCGAAAAAGACTACGTCAATCTGACCAAGCTCTATTTGGTCACGGGCCAGGACAGCTCGGACCCCAAGCCTAACGCGGCGAAGGCGTTCGCGACCCTCAGCGAGGGCATGAGCAAGGGCGTGGTGCCGGATAGCTACGACAACCTCAAGCTGCTCGGCGACTCCGCCAGTGTGGCTGAAAAGCAGACCGATGCGATCAATGCTTACAAGAAGGCCATGACCAAGGCGAGCAATGGCGACGTCGCCATTCGCGCTGGTGGTCTGCTCCTTTCCGAAGGCGCAGGAAAAGCCGGCGAAGCGAAGGCGCTGATCCAGCAGGGCATCGACAAGGGAGTGGAGCACAAGGGAGCGGCTTACATGCTGCTGGCCGAAGCGTGCCGCGAACTCAAAGATAAGCAGGGAGCAATCGCGGCCATGCAGAAGGCTGCACAGGACCCTGCCACGGCCGACAAAGCGAAGGCCTGGCTGAAGACGGCAGGAGCTGGCAAGTAGTTACAGCCAAAGCGTTTTCAAGTGCTACCTGAAAGGGCGGATGGACGTCCATTTATCTGCCCCTCAGGTGCTATACAAACGCTATGTGCTGGTGTACCGTTGAAAACCTTCCCGTGTTCGTGTCCAGTGGCAAATGTCATCCTTCGTGGAGGCAACTTGCCGCCAAGTGTCGTGACCACGTCTCACCGATTGTCTAGCTTCAGATTAGTGACAGATGGCCTCAAGTAACGAAGCAACCGGCCAAGGGCCGTTCAATTGGAGGCGTACCTGGGCGCTGGCTGTTGCCATCGCGCTGCACGCGTTCGCGTTCCTGTTGCTGGTGGCGCCGATGGCTCCGCCGAAGCAGGATCAGCAGAAGAAGGAACGCATCGTCCAGGTGAACTTCATCGAGCCGCCGCCGCCTCCGCCTCCCCCGCCGCCGCCGCCGCCGGAACCGCCGAAGCAGCCGCCGCCGAAGATCATCCAGCAGGTGAAGCCGCCGCCGACACCGCCGCCGCCGGCTCCGCCGCCGGCCGTCGAGGAAGCGACGAGCAATCCGATCCCGGCACCGCCGCCGGCTCCGCCTGCGCCCCCGGCTCCGCCTACGGACATCACGGCCAGCCAGGACATCAGCTACAACAGCCGTATCCAGCCCAAGTACCCGCCGCAGGCGATTCGCCAGCGTCACGAAGGCACGGTTACGCTGATGATCCTCGTCGGTGTCGATGGTTCGCCCAAGGACATCAAGGTGGAAACGTCCAGCGGTTACCGTGAGCTGGATCAGGCCGCGATTGAAACGGCGCGCAAGTGGCGCTTCAATCCGAACATCAGAAACGGACAGAAGACCGAGGGTTACGTCCGCGTTCCGGTCAACTTCAATCTCAATCAGCTGTAACCAAAAGTTACGGTTAACCAGTTCACGCTTGACTTTCCAAGGGTAGCGTTATGTTCCAACAGACTCCTTCTCCGACCCCGGGCGCGGGTGGCACCACCAACGCCGAAGCCATGAAGTCGATGGGCTTCGACCATCTCATCCACAACTTCGATTTCCTTGGCTGGATCGTGTTCGTGGTGCTGGTGGTGATGTCCTTCGCCTCCTGGTACTTCATCATTGCCAATGCGATTCGTAATGCCATGGTTCGCGGCCGCGCCGATAAGGTGATCAACGGCTTCTGGACCAATGGTTCCACCCAGGACGCCATCCGTGAGCTGGAAGCTCAGCCCAAGGGCGAACCCTTCTCGAAGATCGCGCTGGACGCCGCTTCCGCGGTGGCTCACCACCAGCAGGCTTCTTCCGGCGGCGGCCGTCTGGCCGAGTCGCTGAGCCGTTCCGAGTTCATCGATCGCGCCCTGCGTCAGGCCGTGGCTCGTGAGAGCCTGCGTCTTGAGGGTGGCCTGACCCTGCTCGCCACGGTCGGTTCGTCGGCTCCGTTCATCGGTCTGCTCGGTACCGTGTGGGGCATCTACCACGCGCTGATCAAGATCTCGGCGTCGGGCAATGCTTCGATGGAAGCGGTGGCCGGTCCGGTGGGTGAGGCGCTGATCATGACCGCGTTCGGTCTGTTCACCGCGATCCCGGCGGTGCTCGCCTACAACTTCTTCAACCGTTCCAACCGTCTGACCTACGCTCAGTTCGACGAGTTCGCGCACGACCTGCACGACTTCTTCGCCACCGGCGCGCGCGTCGAAGGCAAGTGAGGGATTGACCCATGGCGATGAGCACTGGAGACAGTTCCGGCGGTCCGATGTCGGAAATCAACGTCACGCCGCTCGTCGACGTGATGCTGGTGCTGCTGATCATCTTTATGATCACCGCGCCGCTGATGTCCCACCGGATCACCGTTGAATTGCCGACCGCGAATCCGAAGGTGACGGATACGGAACCGGTCGAACCGATGGATCTGGCCATCAAGCCTGACGGCACGATGTACCTCAACGATGTTGAGGTCACGGAAGCCGAGCTGAAGGCTCAGTTTGCGGTTGCGGCGGCGAAGTCGCCGCAGCCGGAACTTCAGATCCGTGCGGACAAGACGACGGAGTACAAGATCGTGCGTAAGGTTCTTGGCAGCGCCAAGGAACAGGGCATGGTCCATGTCGGTTTCATTACGACCGGCAAGGAGTAAAGAGTCATGGCTTTCAGTAGTGGAAGCGGCAAGGGGCCAATGGCTGACATCAACGTCACGCCGCTGGTCGACGTGATGCTGGTGCTGCTGATCATCTTCATGATCACGGCTCCCATCCTGACGCACAAAGTGAAGATCGACCTTCCGCAGCCGAACCCGAACGTGGTTCAGCCGGAAAACCCGCCGGATCCGATCCGCTTGAAGATCGACCAGTCGGGCGCGTTGTACTGGAACGACACACCGGTCGACGAACTGGGCCTGCGCGCCCAGATCGCGGTGATCGCCAGCCAGTCCAACCAGCCCGAGCTGCAGATCAATGCGGACGACGGCGTAGCTTACGAGCACGTGGCCCGCGTTCTGGCCGCCGCCAAGAGCTACGGCCTCACCAAGATCGGCTTTACGGAAGGTCAATGATCCGGCGACGGATCAAGTAACACTACCCATAGACCCCCGCTTCGGCGGGGGTTTTTTTATGCACGTGATCTGGGCCTGGATACGTTACCAGGCATGGGCTTGATGGCCTTTTCGGCGATCAAAGGCTGGACGTATGGACGTCCAAACGCCACTAAGCACTACGGCGCGGGAAAAATATCTGGAGACACCTACGCCTGGCGAAGCCCTAGCGCAGAATCTGCAAATAATTCCTCACCGTCGTGGCCAAACCCTCGTAAAGAGCCTCGCCGATCAACGCGTGCCCGATCGATACCTCGGCGAGTCCCGGGATCGCGGCGTGGAATGCTCCCAGGTTGGCCTGACTCAGATCGTGCCCGGCATTCACCGCAAGTCCTGCCTGCTGTGCGCGGCGCGCGGTTTCCGCGCATAGCGCCAGCATGTCCCGCGCATCGCCCTCGGCAAAAGCATGCGCGTAAGGCCCGGTATAGATCTCAATACGCTGCACGCCGATGGCGGAAAGGCGCTCGAAACCACTTGCACCAGCATCGACGAACACACTCACGCGGCAACCGATCTCTCTGAGCTGCTCGACGAGCGGGCGCAGCTTGTCGATATCCGCCTGCTGTTGAGGATCGAAGCCGTGATCGGAAGTGATCTGGCTGTCGCTGTCCGGTACCAGCGTGACCTGGGTGGGTTTCACTTCGCGCGCCAGCGCGATGAGGCCTGGATAAGTACCGCGCGGTCCGGCGAAGGGATTGCCCTCGATGTTGTATTCCACGCGACCGCGCAGCAATGCGGCCAATGCGAGGACGTCGTCGGGCCGAACATGCCTCTGATCGGGACGCGGGTGAACGGTGATTCCGCCGCAGCCGGCCTCGATACAGGTCTGCGCGGCGAGAAGCATGCTGGGTTCATCGCCGCCGCGCGAGTTGCGCAGCACAGCGATCTTGTTGAGGTTGACGCTAAGCAGGGTCATGGATACGTCGGCTCGCCAAAGGAAAGCCCCGCGGAACCACGACAACCCGGCGTCCCGCTGGGAATGGGACCAGAAACATTGCGCCTAACCGGCAGCAGGAGCAAGTGTCCGCATGAGGATGGCGCGCGGATCGCCGCGCCAGGCGATGCTTCCCACATGTTCGGCATCGAGGCTGAGGCGATGGAGCTGCCACTCGGCCGGCAATTCGCCGTCAAGGAAGCGGAGGGCCAGACGATCCTCCTCATGCTCGATACCCAACCGATGCAGGCCGAAGGCCAATCCACGCCCTGTGGCTTTCAGCACCGCTTCCTTGGCCGTCCATAGCTGAAGAAACGCCGCATCACGGCGCTCGGGGCGCAGCGCTGCGAGAACAGCGGTTTCCTCGTGGCTGAAGTAGCGCTCGGCGATCAAGAGGGAGCGCGGCCTCGGTCGAAGGCGCTCGAGGTCCACGCCCGGCTCGATGCCGCGCGCGATGGCGAACAAGGCCTGATCGCCGCTGTGCGACCAGTTGAAGTGCAAGCCGGAAGCATCGACGCCGGCGAGACGCGGCCGCCCGAATTCGCCCGACTCCAGTTCCACCGCCTCGACCGGACAGCCGAGATAGGTAGCCAGCAACGCCCGAAACGGCGTCCGGCCCTGGTGATGGTCGTAAGCCATCCGCCATACGTGTATCTCGTCATCGCGCAGGTGCTCTGCTACTTTCGGGGGCACCTGGCCGTGCGTTGTCGTCATGCGCGCATGGTGCCGGCCGGGCGGGGAAGGAACAAGCGGCAGACAGGCCCGTGGCCGTGTCGCTTGCAAGCATCGAAGGCGACGGAGTGCCCATGACGGGAGAACTGCCCTTGATCGCCGGCTGGCTGCTGCTGCTCGCGTCGCTGCTCTACGTGGGCCTGCTGTTCCTGGTGGCGTACGCCGGCGACCGCCGACCGCTGTATCCGCGACAGCCGAAGCTGCGCCCGATCGTGTACAGCCTCGCGCTGGCGGTCTACTGCTCGTCATGGACCTTCTACGGCGCCGTCGGCACGGCGGCGCGCGAAGGCCTGGGTTATCTGCCGATCTACCTGGGCCCGGCGCTGCTCTTCATCTTCGGCTTCGGCCTCATGCGGCGCTTGGCTCTGGTGGCCCGCCAACGAAACATCACATCGATCGCCGACTTCATCGGCGCGCGCTTCGGTAAATCGCATGGGCTGGCGGCGGCCGTGGCGCTGATCGCGGTGATCGCGATCGTCCCGTACCTGGCCCTGCAGTTCAAAGCCGTCTCCATGTCTTATGCCGTGCTCGGCGGCGGCGCATCCCAGTTCGGCGACAGTGCGCTGTGGTGCGCCATACTGCTGGCCACGTTCGCGATCCTGTTCGGCACACGAACCATCGACGCCACCGAGCACCATCACGGCATGATGCTCGCGATCGCGCTGGAATCGCTGATCAAGCTCGCCGCATTCGCCGCACTGGCGATCTACGCGCTGTGGCACGGCCCGGGTCTGCGCGCCACCGCCGAGCTTCCCGTGCGGCAGCTCGCCGAAGGCATCTCGCCGGGCTTCATGGCACAGACGCTGCTGGCCTTCTGCGCCATGTTCTGCCTGCCGCGTCAGTTCCAGATCGGCGTGGTCGAGTGCGAAGACCCCAACGACCTCTACCGCGCGCGTTGGATGTTTCCCCTCTACATGCTGATCGTCAGCGTGGCCGTGGTGCCCATCGTGGCCGCGGGCCTTCGCCTGCCTGCGGTCAGTCATGGCATCGCCGACGCGTGGGTACTCAATCTGCCGTTGGCCAACGGCGACCGCGGCATGGCGCTGCTCGCGTTCATCGGCGGCTTCTCAGCGGCCACGGGCATGGTGATCGTATCGTCGGTGGCGCTCTCCACCATGATCAGCAACGACTTGGTCATGCCCGCACTGCTGCGCATCCGTCGATTGCGCCTCGAACAGCGCAGCGATCTTTCGCAACTGGTGCTGCTGGTACGCCGCATCGCCATCGTCGCGCTGGCCTGCATGGCCTACATCTACTACCGGGCCGTCGCGGACAGCGCCGATCTCGCGGCGACGGGCCTGCTGGCGTTCGCCGCCGTCGCGCAGTTCGCGCCCGCCATCGTCTCGGCACTGTACTGGCGCGGAGCAAGCCGTCGCGGCGTCGCCACCGGCCTGCTCGCAGGCTTTGGCGTATGGATCTACACCTTGCTCATCCCGGCGGCCAATCCAACGGCATCCTGGTTGAAGGAAGGACCGCTCGGCTTGAGCTGGCTGCAACCTCAGGCACTGTTCCATCTCAGTGGCTGGGATCCGGTCATGCACGGCACGTTCTGGTCGCTGCTGATCAACGTGGGATTCCTGATCTTCATCTCCTTGCGATTCCGCCCGAGTCTGGAGGAACGCCTGCATGCGGCGATGTTCATCGAGCCTTATGCGGTGGACCGTGGCGGCGCGAGCGATTGGCGAGGCCGCGTCGCCGTCGCGGACCTGCGCACGATCGCCGAGCGCATCGTTGGCGAACGCAGCAGCCAGCGAGCGTTCGAGGACTATGGCGAACGGCGGGGACGCCCGCTGGCGGCCAGCGAATCGGCCGATCGCGCGCTCATCCAGTACACCGAACGCCTGTTGGCCTCCGCGGTAGGCGCCGCGAGCGCGCGACGCATTCTGATGGGCGCGTTATCGGGCTCCGGTCTCGACATAGCAGAGGCGATGGCCTTGATGGACGAAGCCTCGCAGGAGCTTCGCTTCAACCGCGAGTTGCTGTCCACCACGCTGGAGAACGTCTCGCAGGGCATCAGCGTGGTCGATGCGGGCATGCGCCTGGTGGCCTGGAATCGCCGATATCTCGAGCTCTTCGACTACCCCGACGGCATGGTCTATGTGGGGGTCCCGGTCGCCGATCTCATTCGTTGGAACGCGGAACATGGCGAGTGCGGGCCCGGCGAAGTCGAGGAGCACGTGGCCAAGCGCATCGGCTATATGCGTGCCGGATCGCCCCATCTCTTCCAGCGCATCCGTCCCGACGGCACGGTGATCGAGATGCGCGGGCGCGCGTTGCCCGGCGGCGGCTACGTCACTACCTATACCGACGTCACCGCCTACAAGCACGCCGAGCAGGCGCTGATCGAGGCGAACGAAACGCTGGAGCAACGTGTCGGCCAGCGCACCGCCGAATTGAGCGAAGCGCTGGCCGCGACCGCGCGCGCCCGGCGCGAGGCGGAAGCGGCCAATGCATCCAAGACGCGCTTCCTGGCTGCCGCCAGCCATGACCTGCTGCAGCCGCTGAACGCCGCGCGGCTATTCACGTCAGCGCTGCGCCAACAACCGGGCCTCGATCAGGAGACAGCCCAGCTCGCCGAGCGCATCGACGCCTCGTTCCGCGCGGCGGAGGATCTGCTGGATGCGCTGCTCGATACCTCCCGGCTCGATGCCGGCAGCTATCGCCCAGACGTCGGCAGCTTCGCACTGGCTGACCTGTTCGATTCTCTCAAGGCGCAGTTCGCCGTCCTGGCCGAACAGCGGGGGTTGCAGCTGCGCTTCGTCCCCACGCGGTTGGCGGTACGCAGCGACCCGCAATTACTGCGCCGGATCCTTCAGAACTTCGTCTCCAACGCGCTGCGCTACACGCGGCATGGTGGCATTCTGGTCGGCGCCCGCCGGCTCGGCAGGGAAGTGCGCATCGAAGTGTGGGACACCGGGCCGGGCATCGCCGAGGAACAGCGTGCGCGCATCTTCGACGAGTTCCAGCGCCTGGACCGGCCGTCGCCCTGGGGCGAGAAAGGACTGGGCCTGGGTTTGTCCATCTGCGATCGCATCGCGCACATCCTGGACCACCGGCTGGAGCTCTCCTCGCGCGTCGGCCGCGGCAGCCGCTTCGCGGTCATCGTTCCGCGTGTGGATGCGGTACCGCCGCGCCGCCGGGCGATCACGCAACCGGCGGCGGTCGCCGAGCGCCTTCCGCTGACGGTGCTTTGCCTGGACAACGATCCGGCGATCCTCGATGGCATGAGAGCCTTGCTGACGCGCTGGGGTGTGGATTGTCGCGTCGCCCTCGACGTGAAGCAGGCCGAGCAGGCGTTGAGGCAGGGAGGCGTCGACATCATCCTCGCCGACTACCATCTCGCCGACGACATGAACGGTCTGCAGGCGCTGCAATATCTGCGCGGCGTGCTCGGCGATCTGCCACCTGTGGCGATGATCACCGCGGACGGCAGCAGCGAGCTCAAGCAACGCGCCCGGCTGCTGGGCTATCCGCTGCTGCACAAGCCGGTGCGACCGGCGGCCTTGCGCGCCTTGCTGAGCGCAAGGGTGCGCAAGGCCGCCGTTTAGACCACGAAGCTAATCGTCGTCGCCGGGCAGCGGCGGCTGCAGAGCGCCAGGTTCTACCGCCAGCTGACTCGCCGCGAGCGCAACCTGGGTACGGTTGTTCACGCCGAGCTTGCGCATGATCGCGGTCATGTGCGCCTTCACCGTGGCCTCGGACACGCCGAGGTCGTAAGCGATCTGCTTGTTGAGCAGGCCTTCGGCAATCATCGTGAGCACGCGGAACTGCTGCGGCGTGAGCGACGCGACGCGAGTGGCGATTTCCGCCTCGTCGTCCTTCAGTGCCGAACCGGCATCGCTCAGCAGCGCATGCGGCAGCCACACGTCGCCGTCGAGTACGGTGCGAATCGCCTGCACGATGTCTTCGCCCGAACTGGACTTGGGAATGTAGGCGGAGGCACCGTGGGCTAGCGCTCGCCGCGCGACCTGGGCCTCTTCGTGGCCGGAAACCACAATCGTGGGCAAGCCGGGAAACTGACCGCGGATATGCGCGAGCGCCGAATAGCCGCGCGCGCCCGGCATGTGCAGGTCGAGCAGCAGCAGGTCCGCTTCCGGATACTGCTCGACCAGCGTCAGCAGGCTGTGCACGCTGTCGGCGCAATGCACGTGGGCCTCGGGCATGGCGCCGAGTACCGCGCGCTGGAGCGCGTCGCGGAACAGCGGGTGGTCGTCGGCAATCAGAACGTCAGGCATGGCGTGAGGAAACGGTCAGGGAACGGCGGATGCGCGAGTGTCACCGGACACCGTCGCCCTGTCGCCCATCATTTGATCAGACGCTCGTCGACAAGGTTCTTCACCACGCTCGGGTCCGCCAGCGTGGAGATGTCGCCGAGCTGGTCGGGCTGGTTCTCGCCGATCTTGCGCAGGATGCGGCGCATGATCTTGCCCGAACGGGTTTTCGGCAGGCCGGGCGCCCATTGCAGATAATCCGGCGTAGCGATCGGCCCGATTTCCTTGCGGACCCAGGCGATCAGCTCCTTGCGCAACTCGTCGCTGCCTTGTTCGCCGGCGATCAAAGTGACGTAGGCGTAGATGCCCTGGCCCTTGATTTCGTGCGGGCAGCCGACCACGGCGGCCTCGGCCACTTTCGGGTGCGCGACCAGGGCGCTCTCCACTTCGGCCGTGCCGATGCGGTGGCCGCTGACGTTGATCACGTCGTCGACGCGGCCGGTGATCCAGTAATAGCCGTCCTCGTCGCGGCGCACGCCATCGCCGGTGAAGTAATTGCCGGGATAGGCGGTGAAATACGTCTCGATGAAGCGCTGGTGATCGCCGTACACCGTACGCATCTGGCCCGGCCACGAATCGGTGATCACCAGGTTGCCCTCGGTGGCGCCTTCCAGCACGGTGCCTCCGGCATCGACGATCGCGGGGGTGATGCCGAAGAACGGCTTGGTGGCCGAACCGGGCTTGGCGTCGATCGCGCCGGCCAGCGGCGTGATCAGGATGCCGCCGGTCTCGGTCTGCCACCAGGTATCCACGATCGGGCAGCGCTCGTCGCCGACCACACGGTAGTACCACTCCCAGGCTTCCGGATTGATCGGTTCGCCCACCGAGCCGAGCAGGCGAAGCGAGGCGCGCGAGGCTTTCTTCACCGGCGCCTCGCCTTCGCGCATCAGCGCGCGGATCGCGGTCGGCGCGGTGTAGAACAGGGTGACCTTGTGCTTGTCCACCACGTTCCAGAACCGGCTGGTGTCCGGGTAGTTCGGCACACCGTCGAACATCACCGTGGTCGCGCCGTTGGCCAGCGGGCCGTAAACGACGTAGCTGTGGCCGGTGACCCAGCCCACGTCGGCCGTGCACCAGTAGACGTCGTCCTCGCGCAGGTCGAACACCATCTCGTGCGTGTAGCTGGCATACACCAGGTAGCCGCCGGAGGTATGCAGTACGCCCTTGGGCTTGCCGGTCGAGCCGGAGGTGTAAAGGATGAACAGCGGGTGTTCCGCCTCCACCGGCGTGGGCGGGCAGTCGGCGGACTGGCCTTCCATCAGCACGTGGTAATAGCGGTCGCGCGGCGACTGCATCGGTACGGCGCTGCCGGTGCGGCGCACCACGATCACGGTCTCCACGCTCTGTGTGCCGGGGCGCTCCAGCGCCGCATCGACATTGGTCTTGAGCGGGATCTTCTTGCCGCCGCGCACGCCCTCGTCGGCGGTGACGATCACCTTGGCGGTGGAGTCGGCGACGCGTCCGGCCAGCGAGTCCGGCGAAAAGCCGCCGAACACCACCGAGTGGATCGCGCCGATGCGCGCGCACGCCAGCATGGCCACAGCGGCCTCGGGGATCATCGGCATGTAGATGGCCACGCGATCGCCTTTGACCACGCCGAGGTTCTTCAGCGTATTGGCGAACTTGCATACTTCCGCGTGCAGCTCGCGGTAAGTGAGATGGCGCGATTCGTTCGGGTCGTCACCCTCGAAGATGATTGCGGTCTTGTCGCCGCGCGTCTCCAGGTGGCGATCCAGGCAGTTGGCGGAGACGTTGAGTTCACCGTCTTCGTACCAGCGGATATGCAGGTCGCTCGGATCGTAGGACACGTTCTTGACGCGCGTCGGCGCCTTCGTCCATGCCAGGCGCTGGCCGATCTCGCCCCAGAAGCCCTCGGGGTCGCGCACCGATACTTCATAAAGGCGCTCGTAATCCTCCTTGCGGATGCGGGCCTTGGCGGCGAACTCGGGCTTGACGGGGTAGACCTTGCTCATAGACGGCTCCTGCTGGCCGGGCGGATGTGCGCCCGCGGACGTGGAATGGCCGCGACAAACCCTTTGCCGGCGGCGGTTCGGCGAGTGTAGCGAAAGGCCGGCAAAGCGGTCGTGACAGGTTCGGTTCGACTTTGGTCGAGGTTCGACCAATGGGGAATAGGCGTACGCATTGCAGCATCACCAAGCTCGGTCTCGCCATAGCCCCGGGGAGGCAAGACCATGGTGTGCATACGATCGGGCGGTCGCCGTACCGCCGTCGCGCTGGCGATCGCCGTTGCGTTGGGCCTGCCCTTGGGGGCGCAGGCCGAACCCGCGGCCAAGGCCAAGCCCAAGACCGCCACGCGCGAGCAGCAGCTGGAGACCCGCGTGTCCCAGCTCGAACAGGAACTGACGGAACTGAAGGACATGCTGCGCCAGCAACAGGCTCAGCAGCAGCAGCAACAGCAGCAAGTCGTCCAGGCGCAACAGCAGGCGGCCGAGGCCAACGCCACCGCGCAGAAGGTGGCCGCGGCACCGCCGCCGAAAGAAACCTTCACCACGGCGCCCGGCGTATCGGTCGCCCTGCATGGCTTCATCAGCGCCAGTGCCTTCAGCCAGAACCGCAACTTCTCCTTCGGCAACGGCCAGAACGCCGAGTATCCCGTTCCGAGGACCGCCGCCGCGCCGTCGTCCGGCTCGCTCAGCGGCGTGGACGTGCGCAACACGCGCTTCTGGCTCGACTTCAAGGGAGCCAAGTTCACCGACAACTGGACCGGCGGCGGCCGCATCGAGATGGATTTCTTCGGCGGCTTCAACGGCACCGGTCCTTACAGCGAACAGCAGCCGGTCCCGCGCCTGCGACAGGCCTACATGGACCTGACCAATCCGGACACGGGCAGCACCGTGCGCATCGGCCAGCAATGGGAGCTGTTGTTCCCGCTGGACATGGTCTCCACCTCGCTCTCGCACATCGCGTTCCCGCTGGGCTTCGGCACCGGCCTGATCGGCTGGCGCTTCCCTGGCGTCGTATGGATGCAGGATCTCAACCACGGCTCCTCGTCCGGACCGAAATGGCGGCTCGATGTGGGTGCCTTCGAAGGCACCTGGAACGGCCCGGGCGACAACGTCAACTACCTGACGGCCGGCAACGCGGGCTTCCGCCCGCAGGTGGAGGCACGCTTGCACGTGCAGGACAAGGACTGGCTGGCGTTTTTCGTGGCGCACTACAGCCAGGTCAACCTCAAGGGCGTAGGCGATACCGTCGCCGCACCCATCAAGGACAAGATCACCAGTCTCGCCTACGAGCTGGGCGGCAATTGGAAACCGGGCCCCTGGAACTTCAAGGCCCTCGTATATGCCGGCAAGGGTATCGGCCAGGTGTTCGGCGATCTCTCGCAGTTCGGCGATATCAAGGACAAGGGCGGCTACGTGCAGGCCGGCTACAACTTCACGCCGAACTGGAGCGTCAACGCCTTCTACGCGCAGAGCAACCCGGACGACAAGGACGTGATCCGCTGGGCCGGCAAGGCGCCTTTCGCCAACGGCCGCCTGCGCAATCGCCAGACCGCGCTCAGCCTGCAATATGCGGCAGGCGCGTACGAGCTCGGCGCGGAATGGATCTACGACAAGCTCGATTACACCACCACCGGCCTGGACCGCAAAAAGCTCGGCGGCAACCAGTTCAGCCTCAACGCGCTCTACAAGTTCTGATCCGCGGGGCAGCGCACGGGGGTGCGCCGCCCCAACGTCACCGCGGAGGCCGACGCGCCTTCACCGGCCCGTACCGGCGCCGGCCATCTCACATCCGTAGGGGAGCAACATGGCTACGACAGCAATGGAAGACGCGGCGCTCGACACCAGTCACCGCAGGGTGATCCTGGCGTCCAGCCTCGGCACCGTCTTCGAGTGGTACGACTTCTATCTGTACGGCTCGCTCGCCGTGCTGATCGGTAAGCATTTCTTCTCGGGCCTCAACGAAACCAGCGCCTTCATCTTCGCCTTGCTGGCGTTCGCCGCCGGATTCGCGGTGCGCCCCTTCGGCGCCATCGTGTTCGGCCGGCTCGGCGATCTGGTGGGACGCAAGTACACGTTCCTGATCACCATCATCATCATGGGTATGTCGACCTTCCTGGTCGGCGTGCTGCCCAGCTATGGCACCGTGGGCATCATCGCACCGGTGCTGCTGATTGCTTTGCGGCTCCTGCAGGGCCTGGCGCTCGGCGGCGAGTACGGCGGCGCCGCCACCTACGTGGCCGAGCACGCACCGCACGGCAAGCGAGGCCTGTACACCAGCTTCATCCAGATCACCGCGACGTTCGGGTTGTTCCTGTCGCTGCTGGTGATCCTCGGCACGCGCCTGAGTCTGGGCGACAAGGCATTCGAGGACTGGGGCTGGCGCATCCCTTTCCTGATTTCCTCCGTGCTGGTCGCCGTGTCGGTCTACATTCGCCTGCAGTTGCAGGAGTCGCCGGTGTTCCGCCAGATGAAGGCGGAAGGCAAGCACTCCAAGGCGCCACTGACCGAAGCCTTCGGCCAGTGGAGCAACCTGAAACTGGTGATCCTCGCGCTGCTGGGCGCCACGGCTGGCCAAGCAGTGGTGTGGTACACGGGTCAGTTCTACGCGCTCTACTTCCTCACGCAGAGCCTGAAGATCGAGGGCACCACGGCCAACCTGCTGATTGCCTGCGCACTGATCATCGGTACGCCGTTCTTCGTGGTCTTCGGCTGGCTGTCTGACCGTATCGGGCGCAAAAGCATCGTGCTCGCCGGTTGCCTGCTGGCCGCGCTCACGTATTTCCCGATCTTCAAAGGACTCACGCACTACGGCAATCCGGCGATCGAAGCGGCTGCGGCGAGCGCGCCGGTCACCGTGGTGGCCGATCCGAACGCGTGCAGCTTCCAGTTCGATCCGGTGGGCAAGAGCAAATTCACCAGCTCCTGCGACGTGGCCAAGACCTTCCTGGCCAAGAAAGGCATCCCGTATCGGAATGAGAGCGTACCTGCCGGCGCGGTGGCGCAGGTGAAGATCGGAGACAAGACGATCAGCTCCTTCGAAGGCGGCAGCCTGGACAGTGCCGCGTTCGGTGCCCAGAGCAAGGCTTTCGGCGCTGACGTGGGAGCAGCGCTCAAGGCGGCCGGTTACCCCGAGAAGGCCAATCCGGCGCAGACGAACTATCCCATGCTCGTCGTGCTGCTCGCGATCCTGGTGATCTACGTGACCATGGTCTACGGACCGATCGCCGCATGGCTGGTGGAGATGTTCCCCACGCGCATCCGCTACACATCGATGAGCCTTCCGTACCACATCGGCAACGGCTGGTTCGGCGGCTTCGTGCCCACCATCGGCTTCATGCTGGTGGCCTGGAAAGGCGATATCTACTACGGACTCTGGTATCCGATCATCGTGGCGGTGGCGACGTTCTTCATCGGCCTGTTGTTCCTCAAAGAGACGAAGGATGTAGATATCGTCGACTGAAACGGAAAGCTAGATTGGAAATGGCAACGGCGGCCGAGCGGTCGCCGTTGCCATTAAAGCGGCATGCCATCGCGATGGCACCGAGGCGGTGACCCTGCGGCCACCGCCTCTCTTGCTTATCGGGGGCGACAAGTCACGGTGACCGTGCCCTGGCTGTTCAAGACGCTGCCGCATTGCCATTGCGGCGCCACCTGGATCTCCTGCACGGCGGCGCCCAGAAACTCGAGCTGGTTGCGCATGAGGCCGACGTCATAGGCTTTGCCCGAGCCCGTGTAGTCGAAATCCATGATCTGCTTCGTCAGCTGGTCCGGTTGGATGGGCACGGTATTGCCGTGCGAATCGCGTAACGAGTCTTCCACGACTTCATAGACCGGAACGGTGGTGCTGTTGTTGAGCCGGAGCGTCACCTTGCCGCCGTCGGCCAGGTGCACGATCACGTCGATGCCGGGCAATTTGCTGTTATCGATGACTCCCAGGGCAGAGAGCACTTTGGCGACATTGTCCATGCCGATGTTCACTCGCTGCAGCATGTTGTTGCGCACCGATTCCAGCAGGAGATCGCGCTTCGCGCCGGCTCGCGAAATATCGAAAACCGTCGTATTCGGATCCGGATAATCGATCACCGGATTGATCGGATTGTTGAGAATGCCGATGTTGCGCGGAAAGAAATTCCCGTTCTTGTAGAACGCCTGATAAGGCGCAGACGCCGTCTGTGCCGGATCGATGATCTGGAATTCATAGAACTTCTTAAAACCCACCGGCTCCGTGTAATAGAACTGGATCAGGTATTGATAGGCCTCCAGATAGGGTTGTTCCACCTCCTTGTCGTGGACGTAGGTTTCGATCGTCGCGCGCGGCGACATCGGCTGAGCCGTGAGCTGGCCTGGCACGGTCATTTCCTGGTTGCAATTGGGATCGCCCGGCCGGTGGCTGCAAGGCGGCTTCGACCATCCTCTGGCCAGCTGATACTTGTGGATGGTCTGTGCGGGAAAGTTGCCGATGTAGAAGTCGAACGTGCCCATCTCGCCGGTCAGTCCCTTCACCATTTCCCGCTCCTGCTCCACCGAGCAGCCGTCGCAGAAATACAGGTTCACGCGATCCGCTGCCGCGGCGGGGAGAGCCGCCAGCATGAGCAGGCCGATGCCCGCCAGTTTGCCAATCATGAGTTGCTCCTTTGGACGTTTTCGCAACTTTCGGTTGCGAAGTGGAACGTCAGCCAGGAGGCCCCCAAGGGGCAATTGGACCACTACGAAATACGCAGACGCGGCGAGTAGCCGGCTCAGTGATGGAAGGGCGATTTCCCTTCGCGCAGGCGCTGCAGGTCGTACTCGGAGAGCGTCTCCATGCGGGAGCTGGCGCTGATCCGGGACTGTGCGAAGGCGAGCGCGGTGGCGAAGGCGCCGACGATCGCCAGCAGCAGCCAGAGCCCCATGGCACCGCCGCTGTGGCGGGTGAAGCTCAGGACCAGGGAAAGCACGGTGCCGATCAGCAGGAGCCAGCGCATGGGGACCTCGGTTCTCGGAAAAAAGGCAGCCGCCGGAACGGCTTCGACGCTACCCCGACCCAGGCGCGGATCATAGTAGGCCGAAGGTTCGAGGTTTGCCGCCGCGTGCACAAACCGCAGCGATCCGCGTCGTACCATCGGATCGGTTTTCCGATAGGCGGAGTGCCATGCAGGAGGCGGGGTCCCATCCCATCGGCGCCGAACGGCCAGGCCGGTTGCAGCGCATCTTCGACCGGGCCGGCAGCGCCTTTTCTCTGCTGCTGGATCACCTCAAGCCGCTGCGTGTGTCGTTGTGGGTATTGGCCATCGCGACGGTCGTGGCCACCAGCGTGGACCAGGCGGCCGAGCTTTTCCTGATCGCCGTGTGGATCGACCCGAGCCTGTGGCGCTACTTCGCCCTCCTCGGCAGCAGCGCGCTGGCCGGGCTGGCGGTGTGGTACGGCGCGCGCAACGCCTACCGCTTGGTGTATCTGCGCTGGCCGGCACTGCAGGACAGCCGTGGCACCAGACTGCGCAGCTGGCTGCCCCGGATCATGGGCGCGTCCGTGCCATTGCTGGTGCTGCTGGGTTATGCGCTCGCCCTGCAGCGGGTACCGCACGGGCCGTGCGGCATCACGCTCGACTGCCAGGGAAGGATGTGGCGCGCCGTGGGACTGCTGGTGGTATCGCTGGCGCTGATCGTGTTCTTCATGACCCGCCGTCGCGTACTGAACGCACTGCCGCGCCTCGGCGGCGCCCCGGTCTCCGCCTCGCCCGCCGGGGAAGCGCGCGTCGAGCGCGTGGGCCGGCTGGGCCGTGCGGCGCGGATGGTCTATGCGCTGTCGATGACGGCCAACGTCGCCGCCACCATGCTCATCGCCGCGCGGCCCGAACTGCTGGACGGCATGGGGCCGCTGGCGATCCTGCTGATCGCCGCGGCCTTCCTGTGCCTCAACGGCGGCTGGCTATGCATGCTCGCCGACCGGCGCGGCTTTCCGCTGCTGAGCACGCTGCTGCTGGTCAGCGCGGCGCTGCACGCCCTGCATCTGAACGACAACCACCGGGTGCGCCAGTACCCGAGCATGAGCACGCACATGCATCCTGTCGCCGCGCCGCCGGAAACGCGGCCGGCCTTCGACGAATACGCCCAGGCCTGGCTGGACCGGCGATGCGAGGGCAAGTCGCCGTGCCCGGTCGTGCTGGTCACCGCCGAAGGCGGCGGTATCCGCGGCGCGGCCTGGACGGCGATGGTGCTGGCACGGTTGACGGCGATGGTGGACGCGCGCCGGCCTCAACCGGGCGAACCGCTGCTGGCTCAGTACCTGTTCGCGGGCAGTGGGGTATCGGGCGGGAGCCTGGGACTGGCGACGTACGTGTCGCTGCTGCGCCAGCCCGCCGGCGCAAGGCCGGACACGCTCGAGCGCCGTGCGCGTGGCCTGCTGGATCACGATTTCCTCGCCCCCGCGCTGGCGAACATGTTCTTCGTCGACTTCACCCAGCGCTGGCTGCCGGGCTCTTGGTTCGACGACCGCTCCCGCGCGTTGACCCGCGCCTGGGAACATGCGGCGCGGCAGCAGGGCGTGGACGCGTTCGCCAAGTCCTTCAGCGCGCTCTACGAAACGTCCGGCGGTCAGCCGGACATTGGTACGCCGGCGCTGTTCCTCAACAGCACCACCGTGGCCGAAGGGCGCCGCTTCATCCAGCATCCGTTCCGACCGATGGCGACCCCGCAGCAGCAACCGTGGACCGCCGCCTTCGACGGCGCGGCCTGGCTCGATCCGCGCGTGCCGCTGAGCGAGGCGGTGCTCAATAGCGCGCGCTTCACCTATGTCAGTCCGGCCGGCACGCTGGAGGCGGTGCCGCCAGCCGGCGTCACGCCGCCGGTTCCCGGACGGCTGCAGCTGGTCGACGGCGGCTACTTCGAGAATTCCGGATCGACGACCCTCATCGAGGTGAAGCGGCGCCTGCGCACGGTGGCGGAAGCACGAGGCATATCGCTGCGCTTCATCGTGCTGCACATCAGCAACGATCCGGAGATGGCGGATTTCGTCGACCGCCACGATCCGGCGCATCCGCTGCCGCTGTACGCCACCGCCTGTCCCGGCGAGCAGACCGGTGGGGCGGGCAGCTCGCCGAGCGGCGAAGCGGTCGCGCCGCTCAAGGCGCTGATGGATACGCGAACCGCGCGTGGCGAATACGCGAGGACGCAGATGCTGTCGAGCCTGCGCTGGGACACGGCGGATCCGGCGCATGGCGACATGCTGTGGCATTTCCGCCTGTGTCCCGGCGACTACCCGATCCCGCTGGGATGGACCGTTTCCGCGCCGGTGTTCGATGAGATGGGGCGGCAACTCGGACACAACTATCCGCTGGCCGCGATGGCCGACGCTCTGGCGACACAGCTCTCGTCGCCGCCCTGAGGCCGGCGCTCGCCGCGGTCGAATCTCGGGCTCTGCGACAGCGCGGGCGTAGGCTTGCGTCCCTATGTCGTCGATCGCCAAGCCCATCCAGGCCATCAAGGGCCGGGGTTCGTCCTCCCGTACCGTCAGCCGCTTCGACAAGCGGACCTACGTGGCAGAGGACGACGGCTGGTACCAGGAGGACGGCGAGGCGCCGCGCCTGCCTACCGAGGTGCGCGAGGACATCGCGCGCAGCATCATCAGCCGCAACGACTCCCCGGACGTGGGGTTTTCCCAGTCGGTCAATCCATACAAGGGCTGCGAACACGGCTGCGTGTATTGCTTCGCCCGGCCGAGCCACGCGTACCTGGACCTGTCGCCCGGCCTGGACTTCGAGACCAAGCTGTTCGCGAAGACCAATGCCGCCGAACTGCTGCGCAAGGAACTGGCCAAGCCAGGCTATCGGTGTTCCTCGATCGCGCTCGGCATCAATACGGACGCCTATCAGCCGATCGAGCGCCGCTATCGCATCACGCGGCAATGCCTGGAGATTTTCGCGGAAACGCGGCATCCGGTCGGCTTCATCACGAAGAACGCGCTCATCGAACGGGACCTCGACCTGCTGGCCTCGATGGCGCGCGAGCGGCTGGTGAACGTGTACTTCTCGGTGACGACGCTGGATAACCGCTTGGCCGCTCGGATGGAACCCAGGGCCAGCGCGCCGCATGCCCGCCTGCGTGCGATGAAAGCGCTGCATGAAGCCGGCGTGCCGGTAGGCGTGATGGTGGCGCCGGTGATCCCGATGATCACCGACCGGGAGCTGGAGGCGATCCTCGAAGCGGCGCGGGAGCACGGCGCGCAGGCGGCCGGCTATGTGCTGCTGCGCCTGCCGCATGAGTTGAAGACGATCTGGCGCGAGTGGTTGCAGCTGCACTACCCGGAACGGGCGGAGCATGTCATGAGCCTGATGCGCCAGATGCATGGCGGCAAGGATTACGACAGCACGTTCGGCAAGCGCATGCGCGGAGAGGGACCCTTCGCCCAGCTGATTCAACAGCGGTTTGCCAAGGCTCACGCGCGGCTCGGGTTTCGGCGGCTGGCGCCGGTGGATGCGAGTCGGTTCGTGGCGCCTAGGATGGCTTCGCCGCAGGGCGAGCTGTTTTAGGTCGGGATGTCGCTTGGGCGCGGCGAGGGGTTCTCTCTTCCGGGGAGCGAGCGTTACATTCACGCCATCGATATGTCGACGTGTCGCCCGGACTGAGACTTGCCCGGGGCACACTGCGCCGATGACTGTGCCCCCCGACTTTCCACCGCGCCCCTTCAAGGGCCGCGGCGCTGCCTCCAATCCGGAGGGGCGCTTCGAGACCGTCCGTCGGCAGGCCGAGGACGACGGTTGGCATCAGGCGGTGTTGGATGAAGAGCGGCCGCGTCCGCAGACGGTGGTGACGGAAGAGCGCGCGCGCAGCATCCTCACCCGCAACGATTCTCCGGACATCGGCTTCGACCAGGCCATGAACCCCTACCGGGGTTGCGAGCACGGATGCGTGTACTGCTTCGCCCGCCCGAGCCATGCCTATCTGAGCCTCTCGCCGGGCCTGGATTTCGAAACGAAGCTGCGCGCCAAGAGCAATCTGGCCGAGGTGCTGAGGGCGGAGTTGGCCAAGCCCGGTTACGTACCCAAGCCCATCAATATCGGCAGCAACACCGACGCTTATCAGCCGATCGAAAAGCGCTGGCGGCTCACGCGCGCCGCGCTAGAAGTGCTCGCCGAGTGCCGCCATCCCTTCACCCTCGTCACCAAGAACGCACTGGTCGAGCGCGACCTGGACCTGCTCGTGCCGATGGCACGCGAGGGCCTGGTGCAGGTGTTCATGTCGGTCAATTCGCTGGACAACCAGCTCGCCGCGAAGCTCGAGCCGCGCGCCAGCGCGCCCCATCGGCGCATCAAGGCGGTGCGCGCCCTGGCCGAGGCCGGTGTGCCGGTGGGCGTCCTGGTGGCGCCGATCATTCCCGCGCTCAACGACCGCGATATGGAAGCCGTGCTCGACCAGGCGGCGGATGCCGGCGCGAACAGCGCGGGCTACACGGTGCTGCGGTTGCCTCACGAGCTGAAGGCCTTGTTCCGCGAATGGCTGGCGCTGCACGCACCGCAGCGCGCCGCGCACGTGATGAGCCTGGTGCAGCAGATGAACGGCGGCCGCGACTACGACAGCGACTTCGCCACGCGCATGCGCGGCCAGGGCGTGTTCGCCGATCTGTTGCGCCGTCGCTTCGACGTGGCCTGCCGCAAGCATGGGCTCGGTCGCGCGTGGGAATTGAAGCTGGATACGTCCCGCTTCGTGGTGCCTCGCGAGCCGTCGCCGCAGGGAATGCTGTTCTAGCGTCGAAGGGGCGCCTTCTCCGACCTAGGGTGGCCCCTAGCCTGGTACAACCCCTAGCTGCCGCGCGCGAAGGGGAGGACTAGGCTCGGTGTCCCGTCCCCCACCATGAGGTCATCGTCATGGTTTCCTCCGTCAATGCCCTGTCCAGCGTCGCCTATCGCATTCCGATCGACGACGACGGCCCCACCGATGGCTCGCTGACCGACCAAGCCATCGCCAAGTACACCGCCGACGTCAACAACTACGAGAATCCCGCCGTCATCAACTCGGACCGGCAGGCCATCACCGAGGCGCTGAAGAACGAGATCGGAGATCAGATCGCGCTGCTGCCGGGCCGTGGCAAGACCGAACGCGAGCCCACCATCGCGCAGCTGGTCGACCAGTACGGACAGACCATCCTGGATCGCCACGAGCGCGATCCGGCCACCACCAAGGAAGCGCTCGAAGGCGCCCTCGCCGATTACCGCCAGCAGGCCACGTCGTGGACGCCCGAGGATCGCGGCAAGGTGGACGCCTACATCAAGCAGGCCATGGACCATAACGGCGGCGACATCCAGAAGTCGTTCGAGGAACTGCGCGACATGCGCTGGAAGCCCGCCTACTTCTATGACTCCAACCTGGCGATCGCGGCCGACTACCTGCGCGCGCGTTGGGAAACGCAGAAGTACAACAACCAGGTGTCCGGCATCGAGGTGGAGATGTACCTCGACAAGAAGAAGAAAGGCGAGATTCCGCAGAACGGCCCGGGCCCGGTCTCGCAGTACTCCAAGTTGCAGGAGGAGTACATGAACAAGGGCATCGACGATCAGTGGAACACGCTCAATATCTTCGAGAAGTTCTTCCTGAGCGACTCCTCGACTACCATCGGCGGCCTCGCGGCCGCGGCGTTCGAGAACGATCTGTCCTGAGTACGGGCCATGGACCGGCCTTCGCGCTGGTCCATCCCCGAGGCCGTCATGGCCGTCGCCGTGGGTGCCTTATGGCGACGCCGGCAAATAGTTCTGGAACCAACGTAGCGCCCGCTGCAACACGTCGCGCTGGTGGGCCGGATCGACGAAGCGATGGCCCTCGTTCGGGTAGATCACCAGAGAGGTGGCCACGCCTTGCGCGCGCAAGGCGTGCCAGAACTCCAGCGACTGCGCCGCTGGACACTCGGCGTCGCGGTCGCCGACCACGACCAGCGTCGGTGCGGTGGTCTTCTTGATGAAGTTCACCGCGGAACTCTTCGCGTACACCGCTGGATCGTCGTACACCGTGGCGCCGAAGTACGGCGGCATCCACTGGTCGATCAGATTCTGGCCGTAGTAGCTCTGCCAGTTGCCGATGCCGGCGCCGGCCACCACGGCCTTGAAGCGCTGCGTCTGGGTGGGCGCGAACATGCTCATGAAGCCGCCGTAGCTCCAGCCGGTGAGACCGAGCCGCTTGTCGTCTATGGGCAGGCGCTTTTCGATTGCATCGATGCCGGCCAGCGTGTCGTGCAGGTCGCCGTAGCCGAAATCCTTCCGGTTGGCCTGCACGAAGGCTTCGCCCTGGCCGAAGCTGCCGCGCGGGTTGGGCAGGAAGACGAAGTAGCCCAGCGCCGCGAACGGCACGCCGCCGTAGCCCACGTCGGGCCAACGCGGCACGACCGCGCTGGCGGGGCCGCCGTGGATGTTCACCACCATGGGATAGCTCTTGCCGGGATCGTAGCCCGCCGGATAGATCAGCCAGCCCTGTACGCGCCGGCCCTCGCTCTCCCATTCGATCGATTCGGCCTTGCCCCAGGCCGGCCGGCTCTCGGCATTGATGCGCGTGACGGCGGGCGGCGCCGAGCGACCGAGCAGGCCGGCATGCACTTCGGGCGCGGCATCGAAGGCGCTTTGCACGAAAGCGACGCGGGAAAGGTCGTCGGAGAGCGACAGCGCCATGGCCGCACTGCCGTCGCCGATACCAGCGGGAAGCGTGAACAGCTCGCTATCCGCCGTGGCCGTCGTCGCGCCGACCGCGTATTCGGCGACCTGGCTCTGGCCGCCGGCGATCTGGCTGACCACCATGCGGTCCGTTCCTTTCCATGCCAGCCAGACCGGCGTGACACGGATACCCGGCGTCAGGTTCGTCGGCTCGCCGCCTGCGGCCGGCACGCTGTAGATATCGCCGCCGGTAGAACCCTGGTCGCTCATGAGCCCGCCGATGAAAGCCAGGCGCTGGCCGTCCGGGGACCAGCGGGGGAGGGCCAGCTGCAAGCCGTGCAGGCTGCCGCGCGTGATCGCCGGATCCACCGCCACACGGGGCGCGGCCCCGGCCTGCGCGTCTTGCACGATCAGCTTGGCGATCCACCAGTTGTTGTCGCCCGGCGGAAGCGCGGCGACATAGGCGAACCGCTTGGCGTCAGGCGACCAGGCGAACTCGTACACGTGGCTTTCCGCCGGGGTGAGCAGACGAGGCTCGCCGCCCGCGGCGTCCACCGTGGCGATGCGCTGCACCTCGATGCCTTCCACGCCGATCTCGCCGAGCGCGGGTTTGGCCGCCGCCAGCGCACTGGAGTGCCGCGTGCCGTTCTCGACGTAGAGAAAACCGAGCGCGTGGCCGTCCGGCGCCCAGCTCAGCGCCTGTGCCGGGCCCTTGAGCACCGCCAGCTTTTTCAGGCCGGCCGGCTGCTCGGCGTCGGCGAGATAGAGATCCTTGCGCCGGTCGTTGTTGCCGCAATCGGAAAGGAAGGCCAGGTGCCGCGAATCCGGCGCCCAGGCGATGTCCGTCTGGCTGCAGCTGCCCGGCTTGACCGAGGTGGCCGCGCGCGCGTCGCTGCCGTCGGCCCTGGCCACTTCCACCAGCGGTTTGCCCTGGCGGGCCACCACCCAGGCCAGCCAGCGGCCGTCCGGTGACAGCTTCGCCATGCTGATCTGCTGCGTCTTGGCCAGATCGGCAAGCAGGCGTTCGATGCGCGGATCCGTAGCCGCTTGATCGGCCCAAGCCAGCGGCGCGACGACCAGGGCCAGGATGCCGGGAAGCCAGCGGAGCATGTGACGCATGGGATTCTTTGGATGGCTAAGTAAGCCGGTCACGCTAGCAGCAGACCCGGGTCCGGACCAGTCGTGGCAAGGCGATGCCCGCGGTTCGGCACGCTGGCTATAATCCGCCGCTTTCCTAATCGGCTGCCACGCATGGAATCCGCAGCGGACCTCTCGATCCTCAATCCCGACGTCGTCGCAGCGTCCGAACGCATCCGCGACGAGTTCCTGTCGGCGTCGCCGTTTCCGCATGTCGTCATCGACGACTTTCTGGATCGCGCCTTCATCCAGGCATTGCTGGAACAGTTTCCGGCGTTCGAAAAAGGCAATGCGATCGGCGACGATGGCGCGCTCGGCGGCAAGTCCACGCTGGCCAGAATTCGCGATGTCGGTGCGGCCTATCGCCGGCTGGACGACGTGATCCAGAGCCAGGCATTCCTGCGCGCGGTCGGCGCTTTTACCGGCATCGACGGGCTGCTCTACGATCCCTGGTACCTGGGCGGTGGCACGCACGAAAACCGCGACGGCATGAGCCTGGACCCGCACGTCGATTTCAATTTCCATCCGAGCGAGCGCTGGCACCGTCGCCTGAATCTGATCGTCTATCTCAATCCCGAGTGGGAACAGAGCTGGGGCGGCTGCCTGGAATTGTTCCGCGATCCGCAGGCCGACTCGCGGCCTTCGCGTTCGGTCGCGCCGGTGTTCAATCGCTGCGTGATCTTCGAAACCTCCGAGCGCTCGTGGCATGCCTTTGACCGCATCTGCCTGCCGGAGGATCGCGCGCCGCTGACGCGCCGCTCGATCGCGCTCTACTTCTATACGAAAGACCGACCCGTCGAGGAAACGGCGGACCGGCACACCACGTACTACGTCAATCGACAGCTGCCCGAGCGCATCGCCGAAGGCAGCACGCTGAGTCGCGGCGACGTGGCTGAGATCAGACATCTGCTGGAACAGCGCGATGCCCACATCCGCATGCTCTACGCGGAAAACACGGCGCTGCGCAAGGCGCAGGACGCCGGCCTCACCGGCCACCTGCTGTATCTGGCCAAGCGCGCCTACGTGCGTTTCCGCCGCTGACGCGCCGCGTCGTCAGTGCGTCGCTATCACCGGCGCGGCCGGTGCCTTGCGCGCGGCTTCGAGCGTGGCCAGCTTCGCCTTGATCGCCGGCATCGCCGCCTGCGCGGCGCGTTCGCCTTCGAGGATGGCCTGGTTCTTCTGCTCGAAATCCGTGGCGCCGATCTGATTGACCTTCGGACGGATCACCACGTCGGCGCGGCCCAGCTCCTGCTCGCCGAGCTTCTGGCCCATGATGCTGATCGACTGGCCGACCACACCCAGCATGCCCTGCGGATTGCTGCCGTCGGCCTTGGTGGAGATATCCACCGCGATCACCATGTCGGCGCCCAGCTGGCGCGCCGCGTCCACCGGCACCGGGCTGACTACGCCGCCGTCGACGTAATGCCTGCCGCCGATCGTCACCGGCTCGAACACACCGGGGATGCTGCTGGAAGCGCGTACCGCCTGACCGGTGTTGCCGCGCACGAATACCGTGCGGTGGCCGTCTTCGAGCTGGGTGGACACGGCGGCGAACGGCAGCTTGAGCTTCTCGATCGGGCGATTGCCGACCAACTGGTTCACGTAGTCCTGAAGCTTCTGCCCTTGCACCAGGCCTCGCGAGAAGAACTGCACGTCGCGGATCTTGGCCTCGTCCATGCCGAAGGCCTGTTCCTGCATCTGGAACGGGTCCATGCCGCTGGCGTAGAGCGCGCCCACCACGCTGCCGGCGCTGGTCCCTGCGACCACATCGGCACGGATGCCATTGGCCTCCAGCATCTTGATCACGCCGATATGCGCGAATCCCTTGGCCGCACCGCCGCCTAGAGCCAAGCCGATGCGCAGCTTGGGCATCACCACCGCCGCCGGTGGGGCCTGCGTGGGCTTGGTCTTGTCGCCGCCGAAGCAGGCGGCCAGGGCGAGGGTGGAAAGCAGCAGGGCGAGACGGGCGGGGCGGCGCATGGGGATCGGCGATGGGTGAGATGGCGGCCGAGTGTAAGGCTGGATCGGGCCGGCGCGGGGCGCGGATGAGGCCGGCGTGGGGAAGCGTCAGCCGCCGTATAGCTTCTCGGCGCGCTGGAACAGCACCCAGCTGGTGGCAATGTACTTGTCGCCGCCGCGCGGCCGGTTGCCCCGGTGGGTATGGGTGAAGGCGGCCGGTGCGATCAGCAGGCTGCCGGTGCGCGGCGCTATCTTGCGGCGCTGGTGCAGGAACTCGGTCTCGCCCTCGGCGAAGCCGTCGTTCAAGTAGAGGGTCCACAACAGGTGCCGGTGCAGCGTCTGCGCGGTGGCGTCGCGCGGGAACAGCTCGCAGTGCCAGTACGGATAGCCGCCGCTGTCGGCCCGATAGCGCTGCAGGTTGATCGCCCCGGGCACGAAGACCTGTCGCGCCAGGGCACCCAATGCCGCGTCGTCCATCGCGGCCATGTCAGCTTCGCAGAGGCGACGCGGTTCGCCCGTATCTGGATCGGGCACCTGCAGCATGAGCGGCGCGATCAGTGTGTACGGATAGCGGCGCAGATAAGCCACCAGGCCGCCGAGCATGGCCAGGTTCAGCGCGGTTTCCGCGTCGCGCCACTGCGTTTGGCCGCTGAGGGTGATGTCGCTGCTGCGCTTGAGTTCCGGATACACACCGCCGCCGACCTGGCCCGGCACCGCGTGTCCGCTGCGTTCGAAGCGCTCGATCAGCGCCGCGCAATGCTCCGGCGCCAGCGCGCCGTGGTAGACCTCGATGAAATCGTCCGTCATGTCCTCCCTGGATGCTGCCGGCGGAGCGCCTCGCCCCGCCGGCAGACGTGGGTCAGCCCTGCGCGCCGTCGGCTTCGAGGTGGTAATGCGTGGCCACTTCGACTTCCTTCTTCGAACCCAGGAACACCGGCACGCGCTGGTGCAGGCCCGTGGGCTGCAGCTCCATGATGCGCTCGCGCCCGGTGGTGGCCGCGCCGCCGGCCTGCTCGACGATGAAGGCCATCGGATTGGCTTCGTACATCAGGCGCAGCTTGCCGCCCTTGGACTTGATCTTGGCGTCCAGCGGGTAGAAGAACACGCCGCCGCGGGTCACGATGCGGTGCACGTCGGCCACCATCGAGGCCACCCAGCGCATGTTGAAATCCTTGCCGCGCGGGCCTTCCTTGCCGGCCAGCAGCTCGCCGACGTAGCGCTGCATGGGCGCTTCCCAGTGGCGCTGATTGGACATGTTGATGGCGAACTCGGCGGTCTCCTCCGGGATGCGGATGTCGCGGCGGCTGAGGATGAAGCTGCCCACCTCGCGGTCCAGGGTGAACTCGTGCGTACCGTGGCCGAAGGTCAGCACCATCAGCGTGGCCGGTCCGTACACCACATAGCCGGCGGCCAGCTGCTCGGTACCCGGCTGCTGGAAGTGCTCGGCCTTGGGCTCGGTGATGCCGTCGGGGCAGCGCAGGATCGAGAAGATCGTGCCCACCGAGATATTCACGTCGATGTTGGACGAGCCGTCCAGGGGATCGAACAGCAGCAGGTGGTTGCCCTTCGGATACATGTCGGGGATCTGCTGCGGGTCTTC
>JBCNOA010000119.1:0-12721 GCA_039594095.1 Dyella sp. | reverse complement strand
CCCATGCTGCTGGCGGGCGCCATCCTCCTGGCGCGCTTCGCCTTGGCGCCGCTGTTGCGCATCGAGGACCGCGACACGCCGGCCTCGCCGCTGGAGAACGCCAGCCTCGGCCGCAACGCCTCCTCCGCCGCCGATGAAACAGCGGCCTCGCGCGGAAAGTTGGCGCGATGGCTCTCCGATCTGTTCGACAGCGCCGCCCAGCGCGCGATGGAGGACGCGCTGCACGCCTACCGGCGGCGTCCTACCGGTGCGGGCCGGCTGGCGCTGGTGCGGCGCCTGCTGCTGCCGCACGACAACCCCAGGGCGATCGCGCTGCGGCTGGTGCTGGTGGCGGGCATGGTGGCGATCTATTTCCTGGCGGTGATGCACCGGCAGCACTTCGACGCCGCGGTGATCGGCGCCTACGCCATCCTGCTCACCATGGCGCGCTTTCCGCAGCTCGGCCGCGGCATGCTGCGCATGCGTCCGAACCTGGCCGATCTGTATCTCACGCTCGCGCCGTCCACCCGCGCGGAGTACCAACAGATCGTGATCGAGGCGCTGACGCTGCTGGTACCGGTGAGCGTGCTGACTGCCTTGGCGTACACGCTGCTGGGCAGCGTGGTCGCACATGCGGAGGAGCCGGGACGCATGCTGCTCACCGCCGCGATCGTCGCCACCTCGGCCAGCCTGGTGGGGCTCGCCATCCATCTGATCGGCCCCGAAGGCAGCTTCGGTCGTTCCCTCGTCAACCTCGTGCTGATCTTCGGCGCCATGGCCGCTTACTGGGCCGGGTATTGGACCCTCGGCAAGCTGGGCCTGGGTTGGGGCACGCTCGCGCTCGGCAGCGTGACGCTCAGTTTCAGTGGCGCCGTGTGGTTCGCCGCGCAGCGGGAATACCAGCGGCGTCCGCCGAGCTTCGACGCGCCGCTCGCCTGAGCGGAACTTCGAGTCGAATCAGCCGCGCAGCGCCTCGGCGAACCGCCGCGGTGCGTTTTCGAAACCGCCGTTGGACATGAACACGACATGGTCACCGGCACGCACCTGCGCGCGCAGCGAAGACACCAGCGCATCCACGGTCGGCACGGTGGCCCCGCGCCCCTGCAGCGCATCGGTCACGCGCTTGGCGTCCCACGGCAATTCCGGCCTGTGAAGGAACACGACGGCGTCCGCATCCGCCAGCGAGGGCGCCAGTCCCTCGGCGTGCGCGCCCAGACGCATCGAGTTGGAACGCGGTTCCAGCGCGACGAGGATGCGCGCATCCCCCACCTTGGCGCGCAATCCGGCGAGCGTGGTGGCGATGGCCGTGGGGTGGTGGGCGAAATCGTCGTAAACGCGCACGCCACCCACCTCGCCCACCAGCTCCATGCGCCGCTTGACGCTCTCGAAGCCGGCGAAGGCCGGCAGCAGCGCGCGCGGGTCGGCGCCCGCGGCGGCAGCGGCAGCCAAGGCGGCCAGCGCATTCATCACGCTGTGATTGCCCAGCAAAGACCAGCGGATCTCGCCCAGGCGTTCGCCACCGCGGTGCACCGCGAAGGCCGAGCCGTCGGCCTCGATCAACTCCGCCTGCCAGTCGCCCCGGCCGATGCCGAACGTCTCCACGGGCGTCCAGCAACCCATCGCCAGCACTTCGGCCAGACGCTCGTCGTGCGCGTTGACGATCAATCGTCCATTGCCGGGCACGGTGCGCACCAGATGATGGAACTGGCGCTGGATCGCCGCCACGTCGGGAAAAATGTCCGCGTGGTCGTATTCGAGATTGTTGAGAATGGCGATGCGCGGCCGGTAGTGCACGAACTTGGAGCGCTTGTCGAAGAACGCGCTGTCGTATTCGTCCGCCTCGATCACGAACGCCTTGCCGCGCCCCAGCCGCGCCGAAATACCGAAGTTGCCGGGCACGCCTCCCACCAGGAAACCCGGATCCAGGCCCGCGCTTTCCAGCAAATGCGCCAGCAAGCTGGTGGTGGTGGTCTTGCCGTGCGTGCCGGCGACGGCCAGCACTTCGCGGTCCGCCAGCAGCGTCTCGCCCAGCCACTGTGGGCCAGAGACGTAGCGCAGCCGCTCGTCGAGCATGTACTCGACCGCGGGATTGCCGCGCGTCATCGCATTGCCCACCACGACGAGATCCGGTCGGTCGTGCCCGGGCGAAGCCTGCAGGTGTTCGGCCTTGTAGCCCTGCATCAGGGTGATGCCCAGGGCCTGCAGCTGATCGCTCATCGGCGGGTAGACGTTGGCGTCGGAACCCTCGACGGGCAGGCCGAGCTCGCGCGCCAGAGCGGCGACGCCGCCCATGAAGGTGCCGCAGATGCCGAGGATGTGCAGACGCATGAAGAACCTGTCGGACGCGTGGCGCGGCGCGTGGCCGTCACGAAAAAGGGATATCTGAAAGAAAACGGGCCGCTCTGCGGCGGCCCGTGGGATCAGCCGTTGGCGGCGGCCGATTCCTGCGCCAGCGCCCGCTTCACGCGCGCGGTGACTTCGTCGAGTTCGCCCACGCCGTCGACCACCTGCAGCTGGCCGCGCTTGGCGAAGAAATCCGCCACCGGCGCCGTCTGCTCGGCATAGACCTTCAGGCGATCGCGCACCACGGCCGGATCGTCGTCCTTGCGGTGTTCGGCTTGGAAGCGGATCTCGACGCGGCCGATGATCACTTCGTCCGGCACGTCCAGCTTCACCACGGCATCCAGCGGCTGGCCGATCTTGGCCAGCAGGTGTCCCAGCGCCTCGGCCTGGGCCACGTTGCGCGGATAACCGTCGAGGATGAAACCGTTCTTCACGTCGTCCTGCGACAGGCGTTCCTCCAGCATGGCCAGCAGGATGTCGTCGGACACCAGCTTGCCCGCGTCCATCACCGCCTTGGCTTTCAGGCCGGTCGGCGTGCCGGCGGCCACGGCCGCGCGCAGCATGTCGCCGGTGGAAATGTGCGGGACACCGAGTTCAACCTTGAGGCGCGCAGCCTGGGTACCTTTGCCCGAACCGGGCGGGCCGAGAAGGACGAGTCGCATAATGCTCCACGAGTTCCGGATCGCCGCGGCACGTTGCCGCCGGCCCGCCGGACAGAAGAAAGTTGACAGTCACGTTAACGTCTGTGGGGGGTGCCGTCAAACGAGAAACGCCGCCCACTTGCGCCAAGTCACTGTTGCAAAAGCGTTCTCCCACCCGCGCACGATTGCCGCACCGCACGATCACCTTTGGAGGAAGCCCATGAAGCGTTCGTCCCGATCCCCCGCCGGCCGCCTGCTGTACGCCCAGTCGGGCGGCGTTACCGCGGTGATTAATGCCACCGCCGCCGGCGTGATCGAGGCCGCGCGCGCCAAGGGCGTGCAGGTGTACGCGGCGCGCAACGGCATTCTCGGCGCGCTGCGCGAAGAATTGATCGACACCTCGAAGGAATCCGCGGCGGCGATCGCCGCCCTGCGTCACACGCCGGGCGGCGCGTTCGGCTCCTGCCGCTACAAGCTCAAATCGCTGGACGCCAGCCGCGCCGAATACGAGCGGCTGATCGAGGTGCTGCGCGCCCATGACATCCGCTGGTTCCTTTACAACGGCGGCAACGACTCCGCCGACACGGCGCTGAAGATATCGCAGCTGGGCAAGGCCATGGGCTACGACATCCGTTGCATCGGCGTACCCAAGACCGTGGACAACGACTTGGCCGTCACCGATTGCTGCCCGGGCTTCGGCTCCGTAGCCAAGTACACTGCCGTCGCCACCCTGGAGGCCAGTCTCGACGTGGCGTCGATGGCCGACACGTCGACCAAGGTGTTCATCCTGGAAGTGATGGGCCGTCACGCCGGCTGGATCGCCGCCGCCGCGGGACTGGCCGGCGAGGGCAGCGACGCGCCGCCGCACCTCATCCTGTTCCCCGAGCGCGTCTTCGACGAAGAGGCCTTTCTCGCCAAGGTGAAGGCGACCGTCGAGCGCGTGGGCTGGTGCACCGTGGTGGCGTCGGAAGGCATCCGCAACGCGCAAGGCCAGTTCCTGGCCGAAGCCGGCACGCGCGACGCCTTCGGCCACGCACAGCTCGGCGGCGTCGCGCCGGTGCTGGCCGCGCTGGTGAAAGAAAAGCTCGGCTACAAGTATCACTGGGCGCTGCCCGACTACCTGCAGCGTTCGGCCCGCCATCTCGCTTCCAAGACGGATGCCGACCAGGCCTATGCCGTAGGCAAGGCCGCGGTGGAATACGCGCTGGCCGGTCAGAACGCGGTGATGCCGGTGATCGTGCGCACGGCGGATGCGCCGTATCGCTGGAAGATCGAATCCGCGCCGCTGGCAAAGATCGCCAACCGCGAGAAGAAGATGCCGGCCTCCTTCCTCACCCGCGACGGCTTCGGCATCACCGCGGCCGCACGGCGCTATCTCGGCCCGCTCATTCAGGGCGAAGCGCCGCCGCCGTACGGCAAAGATGGTTTGCCCAAGTACGTGCAGCTGAAGAACGTGGCGGTTCCCGGAAAGCTGCCCGCCTTCAAGCCGTAACGGGCTCGGCACGCTCGGCTCCCGTACGCTCGGCGATAAGCGCATCCACCAACGCATCGACGGCCGCCTCGGCTTCCCGCAGCGAGGCGGCCAGGCGTTCGCCGCCGAACTCGTCGTATTCCACCGCGACGCTACGCACGTCGGTGATGCCGATGTAGCCGAAAGCGGTGCGCACGGCGGGCTCGACATGATTCATCGATGCGATGCGCGCCCCCTCCCCGTAGCCGTAATCGCCGCGGGCGCCCAGCAACACCAGCGTGCGCGGTCTCTCTCCCAGCAGCGGCCAGTAGGGTGCGCCCTCTCGCGTGCGATCGAAGCCGAACGTACGGCCCACGCGCACGATATTGTCGATATAGGCCTTGAAGCCGCTCGGCACGCCGAAGTTGTACATGGGTACGCCGGCCACGATCAGATCGGCGGCCACCAGTTCGTCGATGAGCGCATCGCTTTCGCCCAGGCGATACCGCATCCACGGCGTGCGCGCCGTTTCGGGCGTGAAGGCGGCATGGATCCAATCGCCATCCACCGGGCCCGGTGGGCATTGGCCGATGTCGCGGTAACGCACGCCGTCCCGTCCACGCTTGGCCTGCCAGCGCGAGACGAAACGCGCACCTAGCCGGCGCGTGTGCGAGCCGTGAGCGTGCAGATCGGAACGGCCGGCGCGCGCGCTGGCGTCCAGATGCAGGAGCTGAAAGACGGAAGCTTGCATGGATGAATACCATTCACGTCATGGGACACAACGCGCATGCTATGGAGGCGTCTTCCGCATGAAAAACGATTGCTTTTCACCCCATGCATGAATCCATTTCACCTATGACACGCCGGCTGCCTCCCCTGGCCGCTCTTCGCGCTTTCGAAGCTGCAGCGCGCCACCTGAGCTTCCGGCTGGCCGCCGAGGAACTGTCGGTCACGCCGACAGCGGTGAGCCATCAGATCCGCCAGCTCGAAAGCCTGCTCGGCATCGCGCTGTTCGAACGGCAGGCGCGCAGCGTTGTGCTCACTCCCGAAGGGCGCCTGCTGTTTCCAGCGTTGCGCGAGGGATTCGACCTGATGACCGCGGCCCTCGCGCCGCTCATGGGCCCCAAGCGCCGACGCATCCTCACCGTGTCCGCCACACCCGCCTTCGTCGCGCGCCTGCTGGTGCCGCGGCTGGCCGAGTTCCAGGCCGCGCATCCCGAGCTCGACCTGCGTCTGCACGCATCCACGCAACCGGTGGACTTCGCCACGCAGCAGATCGACGCGGCGATCCGCTACGGCCAGGGCCCTTATCGCGGCTTGCGTCACGAACCGCTCCTGCGCACCGGCTTCGCTCCGATGTGCAGCCCTGCACTGAAGTTGCGCAAACCTGCGGACCTGGCGCGCCACCCCTTACTGCATTTCCAGTGGCAACCCACCTTCCGCGAGCCGCCCGACTGGACGGCATGGCGCCGCGCCGCCAGTCTGGGCAACCTGGATGTGGGACGCGGCATCACCTTCACCGACGAGACGCATGCGATCGATGCCGCCATCGCCGGCCAGGGCGTGGGGCTGCTCAGTACCGCCCTCGTCGCCGACGCGTTGGCGCGCGGGACGCTGGTGACGCCGTTCGGCCCGACGCTGGAAGGGCTGCACTACCAACTGGTCTATCCGCCGGCCGCGGAGGGCGACCCTGCCTTGGCAGCCCTGCGCGAATGGCTGCACGGCATCGAACCCTCCGCGCTCGCTACGGCATGAAACGCGCGAGAGCGTGGCGGTACTCCGGATAGTCCTGGATGCTGTTGTGGCCGGCGTCGGCGATCACCTGCTCCAGCGGGTGCGACGTGAAACTCGCGGCCAGCACCGACGTGCGCTCCGCAGAGACCAGCTCGTCCTGCTCAGCGCGCACGATCAGCACGGGACAGCGCACCTTCGCCGCATAGCGCCAGGACTCGAAGCGCTCCCGGGCCAGCCAGTCGACCGGCATCCATGGGTGGAAGGCCTGCGCCACGCGCACCATGCTGTCGAACGGCGTCACCAGCGCCAACCGCTCGACCGGGCGGGCTGCCGCCAACTGCACCGCCACGCCGCTGCCGAGACTGCGGCCGATCACGGCAACGGAGGTGTGCGCGGCCGCCACGCGATCGAACCATGCCGAGGCGTCGGCCACCAACGCACGCTCTTCCGGTTCGCCGTCGCTCGCCGCGTAGCCGCGATAAGGCAGCAGATAGATAGTGCGCTCAGGGAACCATCGCGCCAGCGCTTCGCGCGCATCCTCGACGCGCTCGCCGTTGCCGCCGAAGTAAAGGAGGGCACGCGGCCGCCCAGGATTCATCACCCAGCCGCGCAAGGTCACGCCCTGGCGGTTCAGCTCGATGTCCGGCGCATGCGCTACCCGCCACGTCGCCTCCGGGTGATAGAGCATCTGTCGCTGATTCACATAGAGCACTGCGATGTTGGCCAGATAGAAGAGTCCCGCGAGGGCGGCCATGACACCGATCGTGCGCCAGAACACGCCTCAGCGCCCCACCACGGAGCGGCGGGTCTCGTCGACGCTCTCGATGTGCGCGACCTTGCCGGCCTTGAGCAGAACGTGGATCGTCCGGCCACGCGCAACGTCCTGCGGTGCGGCTTCGGACAGCACCAGCTCTCCGTTGAACCAGTCGGCGAACACCGGCTGCCCCGGCGCAGCGCCGAACAGAAGCGGCAGCGTGGCGCGCCGGCATGAGGCATCGCCCGCGCCGTCGCCGCAGAACCACGCATCGATGTCGACCAGATAGAGCCGGTCGTCCTCCAATCGCCAGCGACCGATGTAGCCGCGATTGACCACGGTGCCCTTCGCCGCTTCCACTTGGAAATGCGGCCGGCCCTGACCGCCCGGGTAGCGCTGCTCGAGCGGCTGGCCCAGCAAGTCGTAACTCTTGCCGTGCCACTCGATACGCTCCGGGCCTGCCGGCGTGGCGAAGGTCCAGGCAGGCAGCACCAGGCACAGCAAACCGAGCCGGCCCAGCCATCGACTTGCACGCACCGTTGCCATTCGCCTCATGGTCCGCAGCTTGACACAAGGAGCCTGGCCGACCCCTACGCCTTTCGGCGGAGACGCGCGAGATGCATCACGCTTTCGCGTCCGCCGCTGCGGCGAAACGGAAGTAGCCGACCAGCCGGGTCAGGCCATCCGCTTCCTCGCGCAGGGTTTCGCCGGCGCCCGCCACTTCGTCGACCAGCGCCGCGTTACGACGGGTGGCGTCGTCCATGGCGTGCACCGCGAGACCGACATCGTCGATCCGCTCGGATTGGCTCCGGCTATTGGCCGTGATCGCCGCCACCGCACGCGACACTTCGACGGCGCCGTCGACGATGCGCCGCAGCACTTCTCCGGACCGCCCCGCCAATTCGGCGCCCATATCGACCTTGGCCCGGCTGTCCCTGATCACGTCGCGAATGTCGCGCGCGGCATCGGCGCTGCGCTGTGCGAGCTGACGAACTTCGTCGGCGACCACCGCGAAGCCTCGCCCATGCGCGCCGGCGTGCGCCGCCTCGATCGTCGCATTCAGCGCGAGCAAGCGCGTCTGAAAGGCCAGCGTGTCGATCGACGCCAGCATGTCGCCCACGCGCCGGTTGGCCGCGTCGATCGCCTCGACCGAGCGCACGGTCTCGGCCACGATCCCGCTGCCCGCTTCGGCCTGTTCGCGCGCCGCCGTCGCGACGCGATCGGCCAGCGCGGCGCTGCCGGCATTGCCGCGCACGGCCTCGGTCATGCGGGCCATCGATGTCGCGGTGAGCGCCAGGCTCTCCGCCTGGGCGCGCGTCCGCTCGCGCAAGGTGTCGTTGCCCTGGCCCAGCCGGTCGGCGGCCCTCATCACGCTCGCCGCGCCTTGCTGGACTTGGCGCACCACCTGGGCGAGACGCTGGTCCATCCGCTGCAACGTGCGCAGAAGCGTGCCGATTTCGTCGGCGCGGCCGATGTCCACCGCATGACCGAGTTCGCCGTTCGCAATGCGCTGCGCCACCTCAGCGGCATGCCGCAGCTGTCGTGTCAGCGCGCGGATCAACAGGCCGTCCAGCAGAGCGGCCACCGTCATGCCGACGGCCAGCAGCGCCAGCAGCGCGATCAATACCAGCCGGCTGGCGCGATGCGCGGCGGCGGCCGCGTCCTCGCCCGCCTGCAGTGCCTTGGCGAACAGGTTCGCGAAGTCGGCATGCAGAGGGACGAAGGCAGGCTGGACGTCCGAGGCGATCTGCAACTGGGCGAGGTCGTACTGCTCGGCGTCCAATTGCTTGAGCGCATCGTCGATCGCCTGCTCGGCGCTCTTGCGATGCGCGTCGGCCACGGCGATCAGCTGCGCCTGCTCGCGCGCGAGACCGCTGGCCAGCAGTTGCTTCCAGCGCCGCTCGATATCCAGGCGGTTGGACTGGATCTGGGTCTTGGCTTCGTCCAGCGCCGAGGGCAAGCGAGTCAGGCCCGCATGGGTCAGCGCGTTGAGGCTGTCGGCGTAGTCATTCTGGATGCGCCCCACGTCGGAAATCGGATCGAGCGCATCGACCACTAGCGCACTCATGCGGCGATCCGCGTGGACCTGCGACCACGCCGCCGCACCGCCGAGCGCCAGCAGGAGCAGCATCAAACCGCACAGGCGCAGGATCAGGCGGATACGAAGGGAAATCGCCGTGGAGGAAGGCCACCGGAAACGAGCCAGGACGGCGGGAAAGCGCATGGGACACCTTGCTTGGGGAAGCGGGGATGTCTCCTGGATCGGCCGCGCGCAGCTCGGCTTTAGGAATAATTTCCTTTTAAATCAAATATTTCAATTCGATAACGACCAAATGTCCCACCGATTACGCCAGCTGACCGATAGATGAAAAATAGGTGACGGATGAGCCTTGTCGTTCAGACGCATCTTTTTACGATGCCTCCCACGATCCGCCGAAGGAGCGCTTATGAAGATGCTCAGCAAACTATGGCTCGCCCTCGCCCTGCTCACCGGCAGCGGCATGGCGCTGGCCGACGGCCACGACCGCGGGCATGGTCACGGCGATCGCCACGGTCATGGCGATCGCGGCGACTGGGGCCGCCATGACCGCGACCGCCACGACCGTTGGCGCGGCCCGGATCGCGGCTGGCACGACGACCGCCGCTATTACTACGGCGGCCACTACCGGCCCCATCATCGCTGGGCCCGAGGCGAGCGCTACTACGGCCCGGTGTACGTGGTGAACGATTACCGCTACTACCGCCTGCGCCCGCCGCCGTACGGCTATCACTGGGTGCGCGACGACGGCGGCTACCTGCTCGTCGCGATCGGTACCGGCATCATTCTGGACATGGTGTTGAACTGAGCGGCCATCGAGGCGGCGAAGGAAACAGTGAAGGCGGCGTCTACGGACGCCGCCTTTTTTGCGCGCCGTTGCGTCGCACAACATAACGCCCGCCGACCTCTGCCTATACTCGCCGGAACCGCCTGCAACAGGCGGCCACTACAACCGATGGGGAGGCTCCGATGCTGCAGCAGTATGGCTTGTGGATCGTGCTCGCGTGTGCGGTCGTGGCGGTTCTGTATGGCGCGCTCTCGGTGCGCTGGATCTTGGCGAAGTCACCGGGCAACGAGCGCATGCAGGAGATCGCCGCGGCGATCCAGCAAGGTGCACGGGCCTACCTCAACCGGCAGTACACCACCATCGCCATGGTCGGGGTGGTGCTGTTTCTCGTCATCGGTCTCGCGCTGGACTGGGGCACGGCCATCGGCTTCGCCATCGGCGCGGTGCTCTCCGGAGCCACCGGCTATATCGGCATGAACGTCTCGGTGCAGGCGAACGTGCGCACCGCCGAGGCCGCGCGCGGTGGGCTGGCCGCGGCGCTCAACGTCGCGTTCCGCGGCGGCGCGATCACCGGCATGCTGGTGGTCGGCCTGGCGCTGCTGGGCGTGGCGGCCTATTTCGCCGCGCTGCGCAGCATGGGCTACGAAGTCATGCACGCCTTGCACGCGCTGGTCGGCCTGGCGTTCGGTTCCTCGCTGATCTCGATCTTCGCGCGCCTGGGCGGCGGCATCTTCACCAAGGGCGCCGACGTCGGCGCCGATCTGGTGGGCAAGGTGGAAGCGGGCATTCCCGAGGACGACCCGCGCAACCCCGCGGTGATCGCCGACAACGTGGGCGACAACGTGGGCGACTGCGCCGGCATGGCGGCAGACCTGTTCGAGACCTACGCCGTGACCCTGATCGCCACCATGCTGCTGGGCGGCGTGATGGCCGAACAGACCGGCAGCAACGGCGTGCTCTTTCCGCTGCTGCTGGGCGGCGCGTCGATCCTCGCTTCGGTCATCGGCACGTTCTTCGTGCGCTCCCGGCCTGGCGGCAAGATCATGAACGCCCTTTACGCGGGCGTGGCCGTCTCCGCGGTGCTCGCGGCGATCGCGTTCTGGCCGATCACCAGCCAGCTGATGTCCGAATCGGCCTACGGCGTCGGCAAGCTCTACGGCTGCGCGCTGATCGGCTTGGCGCTCACCGGCGCGATGGTGGTGATCACCGAGTACTACACCGCCACCGAGTACGCCCCGGTACGGCATGTCGCACAGGCATCGACCACCGGCCATGCGACCAACATCATCGCGGGCATCGGCGTGTCGATGAAGTCCACCGCACTACCGGTGCTCGCTGTGTGCGCCGCGATCTGGGGCGCATTCGCCCTGGCCGGTCTGTACGGCATCGCCATCGCCGCCACCGCGATGCTCAGCATGACCGGCATGGTGGTCGCGCTCGACGCCTACGGCCCGATCACCGACAACGCCGGCGGCATCGCGGAGATGGCCGAGCTTCCGCCCGAAGTGCGCGGCGTCACCGACCCGCTCGACGCGGTGGGCAATACCACCAAGGCGGTGACCAAGGGCTATGCGATCGGCTCGGCTGGCCTCGCGGCGCTGGTGCTGTTCGCCGATTACACGCACAACCTCAGCCAGCACCTGTCGGTGAGCGACTTCCGCTTCGACCTGTCGAACCACTACGTGATCATCGGCCTGCTGATCGGCGGCCTGATCCCCTATCTGTTCGGCGCCATGGCCATGGAGGCCGTGGGTCGCGCCGCCGGCGCGGTGGTGGAAGAAGTGCGCCGCCAGTTCCGCGAGATCAAGGGCATCATGGAAGGCACGACCAAGCCCGACTATTCGCGCGCGGTGGACATGCTCACCAAGGCCGCGATCAAGGAGATGCTGGTGCCGTCGCTGCTGCCGGTGCTGGTGCCCGTGCTGGTGGTGTTCGGCTTCAAATGGCTGGGCGGCGCCGAAGCCGGAGCGCAGGCGCTGGGCGGCGTACTGATCGGCACCATCGTCACCGGCCTGTTCGTAGCCATCTCGATGACCACCGGTGGCGGCGCCTGGGACAACGCGAAGAAGTACATCGAAGACGGCCACCATGGCGGCAAGGGTTCGGACGCGCACAAGGCGGCGGTCACCGGCGACACGGTGGGCGACCCCTACAAGGACACCGCGGGCCCCGCCGTCAATCCGCTGATCAAGATCATCAACATCGTGGCGCTCCTGTTGATTCCCCTGCTGTGACCCGGCGAACTGCAAGCTCAGGGCGGACGGGTTTAGACGTCTAAATTCTTCTCAAGCGACCCCATGCCAGGGTCGCTTTTTTCTTGACCGTCACATTCGCGCAAGTCAGACGCAAGCCACGCGCAAGTTTCGGTGGACGGCAAGCAAATTTCCGCACGTTCTTAGCGATTCGTAACTTCTTGAAGCTAAAGCGATGTGAAAAATGCCTAGGCGTTTTTTATTACGAATGTGTTGACGCTCCCATAACGCTTCGCTAGAAGCGCATCAGGCCGGCGACTGTCGGCTATAGGGGAAAACGCGATCCGACGCATGGCTCTGGTTCCTGGGGAGGGACCGGGACAGGTTCTTGCGGCCTGTCTTCAAGCGCCGACCGTTTCTTCTTTCGACCAGCGCGGCCGCCCCGCGCCGCGTTCTTCGCACAACTCCTGGGGGAGACCGTTGTAATGACCATCATCAGCTTCACGCCGCCGCGTCCCATGCGCTATTCCGCTCTGGCGCTCGCCATGGGTCTCGCGTTCGCCGGCACCGGCGCGCTCGCGCAGTCCAACACCACCGGCGCGATCTTCGGCCAGGTGGCCGCCAAGCAGGGCACCACGGTCGTCGCGGAGAACACCGAAACCGGTTTCAGCCGCACCGCCAACGTGGACGACAGCGGCCGCTACCGCTTCTCGACGCTGCCGATCGGCAAGTACAAGGTGACGCTGCAGAACGCCGGCAGCGCCGTCAGCACGCGCAACGACATCATCGTGACCATCTCGGGC
>JBCNOA010000118.1:0-12744 GCA_039594095.1 Dyella sp. | reverse complement strand
GAAGTCGGTCTCGAAATCCACGTCCTCTCCGGCCGGCAGGGGGCGGGTCCAGATGACATTGAGCAGCCAACTCCCCCGCGCGGGGACGGTGAAGACGGCGCGGCCGGCGGTATCGGTGCGATGGCTCTCCACCGGTGCCTCGTCGTGTTCCAGGCGGGTCAGCTTGATCAGCGCGCCGGGCAAGGCGTGGCCTTGGTACAGCACGCGGACGGGCAGCGTGTCCGCATGCGGACGAGCGTAGGGGTTGCGTTCGGGCACGATCTCCAGCGGCATGCCCAGCGGTCGGGTGACCGGCGTGTCGCTGGCGTTGCCGGGCTGACCGACCTGCACCAGAGCCTTGGCGTGCCGGGCGTAACGCTCGGCGCCGTCGCGGTCGGTGCGATGGGCGCGCTCGCGCTCGTCCAGCGCGGGCGTCAGCCCTTCCGCGCGCAGATAGTCGTTGAATCGAATGGCGGGGAGGGACGTCAACGCGCGGTTGTCCGTCTCCAGCACCAGGACATGCGTGCCCTGCATGGCGAAGGCCGCGTCGGCATCGCTGGCGGTACCCAGGTGAAGGCGGGAATGGAGATCGGTGCTCACCCCGTCCGGCGCAATGGCCTGGAAGCGCGCGATCCGCCGTACGGGGATGGGCGAGCGTTGCCGATAAGGTCCATGCCCGACCTGCAGCGTGAAGGCGACGGTTGCCGTCGGGTCGGTCCAGTAAGGGGACGGCTGCAACCAGAAGTCGTGCGCCGCCGCTCGGAAAGATGCGAGCGCGAGCAACGCGGCCGCAAAGGGTGCCCATGTCTTCATTCGAGATGGTCCGGCAGATAGCCCGGCGTCACGGGCAGATAGGGCAGCGCGGCCGCCAGCACCGCGATGGCGATAAGCCAACTGGAAGCGACCTTCGCCGCGATTGGCAGTCGCCAATGCACCGCGAGCGCGGCGGGCACCAGCGCTAACGCACCGCACAGTGCCAACGGCAAGTCGCGCCCGTGGCCCTCCAGCGACACCAGCGCTCCGGCGCACGAGCCGGCATCGATCGACAACAGGCACCCCAGCGCCGCAGGAACGCCGCGCGGCAGGTGGACGGCGGCGGCGCACGCGATCACGCTGATCCATACCACCGGGTAGAGAACATCCGCACGTGCCGGCGGCACGGCGATTGCCAGGCCGGCTAGCGAGGACGCGGCCAATAACGGAAGACAGGCCATCCATGTACGCCGGGGCGCGAAGGCGAGCGCCAGGCCGAGGGCCGCGCACGCCAGCGCTGCCGCAAGTACGCCGCCCCTCATGTCGCCGCTCCGGCGAGGAAATACAGTCCCGCCATCCCGATCGCGACACCGAGGCCGCGTGTCGCGAGCACACCCAGCGGCCGTGCGTGCAGGAGCCCCAGCGCGATGCCGGCCACGTGCAGCAAACCGGTGGCCAGGACGAAGCCGGTGCTGTATCCCAGCGGATCCGCCGCGGCAGGTAGCTCGTGGCCGTGCGCATAGCCATGGAACAGCGCGAAGAACGCGACCACGGAGACCGCCAGCCACGCCGGCGCTTTCCACGCGAAGGCGATGCACAACCCCAGCACCAGCACCGACAGCGCGATGCCGCCTTCGACAGAAGGCAGCACCGCGCCATACATGCCGAGCATCGCGCCGCCCACCATCATCGCGGGAAACACCACCGGTAGAAGGTGTACCAGCGGCCTTCCGAGAAAGGCGCCCCACAAGCCCACCGAGACCATCGCCAGCAGGTGGTCCGCACCCGACAGCGGGTGAGCGAAACCGGCGAGAAAGCCACCGGCCAGGCCCGTACCCGTATGCGCATGCGCAGGGAGCGCGGGCGCGAGCAGCGCGAGAGCCGCGACGACCGACACCGCGCCTCGCGTGCCCGAGGCGTGCGTCGCGTTCACTGATACGCCCCCGTCGCCACCGGCGAGGCATCCGGCGCCGCGAGGAAGGGAAACTCGTTGTCCGAGTGCTGGCGCTCGTCCCGTACGAGGCCGTCGCTGACGCTTTCGGTGGTGCCGTCGACCAGCATCGAGCGGTAGATATTGGCGGCGCTGTAGTTCGGCGTACGGCCGCCGCAATCCTTCGCCAGCTCGCGGTCGCCGCCGAGCGCGGCGCGTTCCACCGCGAAGAACTGCGTGCACGTCGCGGAAGCACCGTTTACCCATAGCCGGTCGTCCGCCAGCAGCGCGGCGAGGGCATGGTAGCGATGCTTGGGCGGTGCTTTCGCGTCGGCCAGCCATTGATTGCCGCAACGTCCGTCGAAGCCGTCGTAGAGGCCGAGGTTGGTAGCGATCTCGTCGACGAACTTCGCGCCGTCGGACGGCGTGGTCATGTTGTAGGTTTCCTTGAAGGCGTCGCTAATCTCTTCGGGAGCCAGCGTGCCGAGCAGCGCGTTGCCGGTAAGCGGGCGTCCGGCGCGGTCGATCTGCCGCTTGGAACCTTGCGTCGCGGACCACACCGCAAGCAGCGGACCGCCCTTGTTGACCAGACTCAGGTCCACCGACACCACGATGGCCGACGTCGTCCAGCCGGCCAGCAGGTTGGTGGCGGGACCGCCTTGGGTATGGCGCCATTCGTCCGCGATGGATCGCACCGTGGCGGCGTCGAATGCCGGACAACCCGCGCCATCCACGGGGGCGCCGGCGTCCAGTGCCGCCTTGGCCTTGCCGTAGGCGGCGCGGGTGCCTTTGACGTTGTTGAAGAACGGATCGTCGCGCGGGCCGGCGAAGACGCGGAAGCGACCGTGTTCGCTGACCAGTCCGGCGGGAGCGCTCGCGTCTCCCTTGGCGGTTTCCGTATCGCCGGCGGTGCAGGTCACATCCGTGCCCGATCGGAACCGGCAGGTGACAGTCGTGCTGGCCGTGGTGTGGCCGAAGCGCTTGCCGCTGTCGATATGGAAGACATAGTCGAGCTTGTCCGAGAAGGTATGCCCGACGATGTCCATCACCAGGTTCAGGCGCTTGCCGTCCGGTGACGTCCAGGCGTAGAGGTCGCCGATGTCGGCGCGCGGATCGCCGATCACCGAAGGCGTGTCGAGGTGGTCCGAGGCCCGGGCCGCGTTGCCGAAGGTCAGACTGAGGGCGAAGCAGGCCAGCGCCTGCAGCCGCATGGCAGCTGTGCGTTGCATGGGTTTGTACTCGTGTGGAGGGCACGAGCAGTAGGCCCGACAGGGACCGGGCCGCACTATCAAAATCTTTAGCAAGCGGCCCGCCGGCGTCCACGCGGGCCGGCGGGCGAGTCAGTGAGGGCGATACCGCGCTCAGACGCGCGTGTAGCGCATCACCCAGTTGGTTTCCCAGGTCTGGCCCTGGTCGGCCGAAAAGGCCTGCTCCCATTGGCAGGTATCGGCTGTCATGGGCGTGAAGATGCCGCGCACTTTTACCGGCCTTCCTTCGAAGGTCTCGTCGGAGAGAAAGGTGCCGACACCTTGCGCGAAACGCCCGATGCCGGGTGCATCGATGGCGGTGGGCTTGCCGCCGTCCAGGTACCAGTCGGCCCACTGCCCGCTGGCGGCGTCGTAGCCGCGAATGCCCAGGCCGTTGTAGGTCCGGCCGCCGCGGTGCGACTCGCTCTCGTTGACGTTCACCACGCCGCCCAGCAGAGATTGGCAACGGGACGAGCCTTCGAACTCGTCCCAGTCGTGACTGCCAGCCAGGCGCTTGCGCAGGCGCCGGTGATGCACGCGCCAGTTTCCGAGGAAGAAATCGAAGTCGTGTACGCCTGGGGCGGTCGCCGCGGCAGGCAGCGACATGCCGAGGCCGCCCAGGGCGAGCAGGGCGGGCAAGCTGGCCGTGGCCCATTGCAGGACCTGGCGGCGGTGGGAGTCGATCTCGCGCATACATCACCTCGCAGGGTGGAAGTGGGCGCACCATGCGCCGGGCCTATGGACTGCGGAATAGCCATTTGGCGCAGGTTCGCCGGACCACTTGGACGGGGGCTATGATCCTTGCCACTCCCCGCGGTCGACCTCCCATGACTTCTGCCTTACTTGTGATCGACATGCAGCAAGGCCTGTGCAGCGGTGCCTGGGCCGCGCATGACATCGAACGGGTGCTGCCGCGGATCAACGGGCTCATCGACCGCGCGCGTGCGGCGCGACTGCCAGTGGTGCTGATCCAGCACGAGGAGGAGGAAGGCGACCTGGTGCACGACAGCGCCGGCTGGCAACTGGCCGAGGGCTTGCACGCCCAATCCGACGATCTGCGCGTGCGCAAGACGACGCCGGATGCCTTCTACGAGACCGAGTTGGGCCAATTGCTGCAGCTTCGCGGCATCGATCACCTGATCGTCTGCGGCCTGCAGAGCGACTTCTGTATCGACACCACGGTGCGCCGCGCGCTGGCGCTGGGGTATCACGTCACCCTGGCCGGCGATGCGCACTCGACGGTGGACAACGACGTGCTGCCGGCCGCGCAGATCACGGCGCACCACAACTGGGTGCTCAGCCGACTACAGACGTACGGCACGCGCATGGCGGTGGTGCCGGCGGACGACGTGCGCTTCACGTCAGGCTGATTCTTTTTCTTACGCTCTCTACCCGCCGTTTTCATCCTCCTGAACCTTTCCACAGCAAGTTGTTGCGCCGCGGAATGACGCGGTGAGGGCTGTGCACTCATCCTCCGCGCCAATCACGGGCACGCGCCAGAGAGAAGCGGGCATCTCGCGATGACCTGCCGAGGCGGCGTGTCCGCCTGCCGGTGTTCAGGGGAACGCCATCCAAGAGAGGGAGGAAGGGAGTCATGAGTCAGGGCTTCGTGCCGCGGAAGCGGCTTGAATTCGTTATCGCACGGCGGCCGCTCGCGACGGCATGCATCGCCGCTTTGCTGGTCTCCGGCGCCGCCGCCGCGCAAGACGCGCAACCGGCGCCGAAGCCGGCGGATGCGGCACAGCAAGCGCCAGCGCAAGGCAATCAGAACGGCGACGCCAAGAAGAAGCCCGCGCCAGGCCAGGTGAGCAACCTGCAGGAGGTGGTGGTCACCGGCATCCGCAGCAGCATCGAGAGTTCCATCCGGGCCAAGCAGAACTCCGACAGCATCATCGAAGCCATCTCGGCCGAGGACATCGGCAAGCTGCCGGACGCGAGCATCGCCGAGAGCCTCGCGCGCCTGCCGGGTCTGGCGACGCAGCGCATGGATGGACGCGCGAATGTGATCTCGATCCGCGGTCTTTCACCGGACTTCGCGGGCACGACGCTCAACGGCCGCGAGCAGGCCACGGTCGGCGAGAACCGCGGCGTGGAATACGACCAGTATCCGTCGGAGCTGATCAGCGGCGCGGCGGTATACAAGACGCCGGATGCCAGCCTGGTGGGACAGGGGCTTTCCGGCACGGTGGACTTGCACACGATCAGGCCCCTTGACCTTCCCAAGCGCGCCATCGCGGTCAATCTGCGCGGCGAGCACACCACCAACGGCAAGTTGAATCCGGGTTCGGGCGTGGGCGACATGGGCCACCGCGCCAGCTTTTCCTACATCGACCAGTTCTTCGATCACACGCTGGGCGTGGCGGTCGGGTTCGCGCAACTGGATTCGCCCATCCAGGAAAAGCAGTACCAGGCGTGGTGGTGGAGCGTGGACAACGGCTCGGCGGGCATCGAGAAGAACTGGGGCGGTCCGCATACGCCGGGCTTGCCGGACAACGTGCTTTCGCAGGAAGGCATGCAGCTGCGCGGGCAGTCGGAAAATCAACTGCGCAACGGCCTGATGACGGTGCTGGAATGGGCCCCCGGCGACCATTACCACACCATGCTTGACCTTTATTACTCGACGTTCAACGAGCGCAAATACAAGAACGGCGTGCAGTGGTCGAGCAGCCCGTACAACCATAACGGCGTGCCCGTCTACAGCGATATCGGGCTGACGCCGGCGGCGCCGTATCCGATCGTCACCTCCGGCACGATGAGCAACATCGCGCCGATCTTCCAGAACGAATACATCAAGGAACACGACAAGCTGTTCTCCGCCGGCTGGAACCACCAGTACGACTTCGGCAACGGCTGGGTGATCACTGGCGACCTGTCGTATTCCAGCGCGAAGAAGAACTTGCGCGATGCCTATCTGTTCGGCGGCCTCGCCGGCAGCCCGGTCACCGACGTGTTCTTCCATACGCCGTCGGGCGACGGCTATCCGTACTTCCGCCCGGGCGTGGACTTCGCCGACCCGTCGCGCGTGGTGTTCACCGACCCGGACGATTACGGATACAACGGGCGCCAGGAGTTCGACAAACAGAAGGACACGATCAAGGCCGCGCGCCTGCAGGTCTCGCATCCGGTGGGCTGGATCTTCAGCACGGTAGACGTCGGCGCCGCGTACTCGGAGCGCAAAAAAACCAAGCAGGCCGATGTCTTCTTCGCGTGGCTCAACGGCAACGGCGACGATGGCAGTCGCGGCCCCTACGATCCTACGTTCAGCGCGCCGATCGGCTCCGCCTTTCTGCGCGGCCCCACGGACCTGGGCTATGGCGGCATCCCTGGCATCGTCAACTACAACGTGCTTGATGCTCTCGGCAGCCAGTTCTACCTGACCCAGCGCAACGGGCAGTCGGATTGGAGCCGCAATTACTCGATCACGGAGAAGGTCCCGGTCGCGTACGCGAAGTTCAACATCGACACCCACCTGGGCGACGTGCCGCTGCGCGGCAACGTCGGCGTGCAGTTCGTGCGCACCGACCAGTCCTCCACCGCGTTCCAGACCAATGGCGACGCGCTGGTAGGCCGCCTCACCGGCGGAGTGAAGTACAACAAGTTCCTGCCCAGCCTGAACCTGGTGGCGCAGATCGCTGACGGGCAATACCTGCGCTTCGGCCTGGCCAAGACCATGGCGCGCGGACGCATCGACGACGAGAAGGTCGCCAGTTCCGCGTCGGTGGCGCGCGTCACCGAAGGTCCGGCGGCGGGGCAGGTGCTGTGGTCGGGCAGCGGCGGCAACCCGCAGTTGAAGCCGTATATCGCGGTGGGCACGGATCTCTCGTGGGAGAAGTACTTCGGCAAGTCCAGCTATGTGGCCGTCGCGGTGTTCAACAAGAACCTGCTCAACTACATCTACAACAAGACCGTGCTGGACTTCGATTTCGCCAAGGCCGGCTTCGTGAACGACACCCCCTCGCTGGTGCCCACCAGCAACATCGGCTCGTTCACCCGTCCGGAGAACGGCACGGGCGGCCGCATGCAGGGCCTGGAGCTGTCCGGCGCGCTGGAAGGCGGGCTCGTCGCGCCGGCGCTGGATGGCTTCGGCGTACAGGCCAACTTCTCGTTGACCAATAGTTCGATCCCGGAGAGCTCGGTGTCCTCCATCCCCGGCGGCCCGAAGACGTTGCCGGGCCTGTCGCGCAAGGTCGCCAATCTGGCGGTGTACTACGAGAAGTACGGCTGGTCGGTGCGCGTGGCCGAGCGCTACCGCTCCTCGTTCACCGGCGAGACCGTGCCCCTGTTCGACCAGCTGGGCTATGTGAAGGTGCTGGCCGACAAGCAGACCGATCTGCAGGTCGGTTACGCCTTCGACGAGCAGACGCGCTGGAGCGGGCTGTCGATCCTGCTGCAGGTGAACAACCTCACCAATTCCGCGCAGAAGACCCAGCAGATCTCGGGGCTGCCCAACAATGTGGAAGTGGGACGTCCGCTGGATTACACCACCTGGGGTCGCACGGTGATGTTCGGCTTGAACTACAAGCTCTGAAATGAGGGAGTTCCCAAGACGCGACGCCCGGCTTTTGCCGGGCGTCTGCGTTTCGGGAGATCAGAAGGAGCCGGCGAGGTCGTCCTGCTTCGGACGCAGCATCGTCTGGATCAGGCCCGGCGCGCCATGTACCTCGGCATCCGCCACGGGGCGTGCCTCCAGCAGTTCGCAGGAGGCGGCTTCGCGCACCAGCCGATCCTGGCCGACATAGATGAGATTGTCGCGCGAGCGGGTGAGGAAGATGCGCTTCGTGTTCGGCAACCCCGGGCAGGTTTCGGTGCGCAGCAGCCAGGTGGTGCCTTGGGTATCGCGTACCAGCAGGTGGTCGTTGCCCAGCGCTTCCCAGGAGGCGTCGCGCTCGTCGAGGTGGAACGAACTGACCGGCGGACCGGCATGTTCGAGCGCGGTATCCACGCGCACGTCGGCATCGATCTGCTGACGCAGGCGCTGCTGGGCGCAGCCGGTGAGGAGGAGGACGAAGGGGACGGCGAAGAGACCTGCCTTGATCGCGTTCATACACATTCCCTGGGCATGAAGTCGTCGGAGTGTGCGCCTGGGGTGGGCTTCGTGCAATGGAGGTCGCCCGGACGCCGGCTCGTCTCAGCGGGTGAGATCGCCGCGCCTTATAAAATCGCCTGCGATCCCGTGCGGCGGCCCTGTCCCCGCGGCGCTCGCCGCTTCCGAACGCATGGATGCGCATGCCGCGAAGCGGCGGGATCGCACCTGCATGATCCGGAGTACCCCACCATGACCCGACGATCCGGAAGCGCCGACCTGCCGCTGCACGGTGGGCGCGTGCCGCGCTGGCTGGCCGACCGCATGACCCGGCTGGGCGCGCTGATGGCGCAGGCGATCGTGCAGGAGTACGGGCGCGACGAACTGCTGCGCCGGCTTGCGCATCCGTTCTGGTTCCAGTCTTTCGGCGCGGTGATGGGCATGGACTGGCATTCCTCCGGCATCACCACCAGCGTGATCGGCGCGCTCAAGCGCGGCCTGGCGCCGCTCGAACGCGAGCTCGGCATCCATGTCTGCGGCGGCCGCGGCAGGCATTCGCGCGCCACGCCCGCGGAATTGGTGGCGATCGGCGATCGCGTGGGTTTCGACGGCGCCGCGCTGGCGCAGGCGAGCCGGCTGGTGGCGAAGGTGGACAGCGCGGCCGTGCAGGATGGCTTCGATCTCTACCTGCACGGTTTCGTCGTCACCGACGAGGGTCATTGGGTGGTGGTCCAGCAGGGCATGAACGGGGAGCGGCGGCAGGCGCGGCGTTACCACTGGCTGTCCGAGGATTTGCGCAGTTTCGTCGACGACCCGCACGCGGCGGTGGATGGTCCGGGGCAGGGCCGGATCGTGAACCTTGCCGACCGCCGCGCGAAGGCTTCGCGCGAAGCACAGCTGGATCTGCTGCGCACGGTCGGTCCCGGCGGCATCGTGCGCGAATGGTGTCAGCTGGAGCGCGCCGCGATGCCCGCGCCGACGGCGGAAGAGATGCAGGCGCCGTTGCAGCTCGGTCTGCTGCCGCATTTGGTGCTCCCCGATCATCACGACGTGCGCGGCAGCGACGTGGTGCTGCGCCGCCTGCAGGGCAGCCTGGCCGCCGCGGCGGAAAACGGGCCCAAGGACTTCACCGAGCTGTTGCAGCTTCCCGGCATCGGCGCACGCACGGTGCGCGCGCTCGCCATGGTGGCGGAGGTGCTGCACGGCACGCCCTGCCGCTTCAGCGATCCTGCGCGGTTCTCCATGGCGCATGGCGGCAAGGACCGCCACCCGTTTCCCGTGCCGACGCGCGTTTATGACCACACGATCCAGGTGCTGAAGTCAGCGGTGTCGCAGGCGAAACTCGGCAAGGACGAGGAGTTGGCCGCGTTGCGGCGGCTGGATGCGCAGGCGCGCCGGTTGGAGCGGCATGTAGGCGGGCCTTCCCTGGAGGAGTTCATGGGGGAGGAGCGCAGGAAGTCGGGTGAGTATGGAGGGAGGAGTGTGTTCGGGTGGGAGGGGCCGTCGTAATTTGCCCGCTTGCGTGTTGAGTGTTTCGGACGTCCATATCGGCTTACAGGGTGTTCCTCAGCTTCTGGTTCTGGGGGGGCTGAGCGGTGGTTCGGTGATCTGGCCGCTTATGCAGCGGGTATTTCGGACGCCTGCCGGCGTCCGAGTGACGTTCTCTACCCGGCAATATGGCTTGGTACGTAGCCGCATCAATCGTATTGCAGCTTCGGATACCAGTCCCTTCCTCGGCCTTCGGGTGTCATGTCCAGCAGGTTCCAGAGCGGCATCAGGTCGGGTGCGCCGCGAGGGTCCTGGCCGGGGTCGGCGGTGGGCATGGTCATTTCTCCACCCCAGAAATGCCGGATGGTGCCGTCGCGGCGTGTGAACACGTTGAGCGAGGGTATGTCGCCGCCATCGGGGGCGATACCGCGGAAGTCGCGTGTGTAGTTGCCGTTGAGGTCGGTGTAAAGCGACAGGTCACGCCAGCCGCGTTCGCGCTTGAAGGCCAGTAGGCGCTCGATCGGCGCGCCCGCGACCACGGCCAGCGCGACCCGTTGCTGGATGTCGCGCGTTTCGCTGTCCCATGTACCCAGCAGCGAGGTACACATGGGGCGGGGGCGCTCGCGCTTCGCGCCGAACATGTAGCCGTAGACGATCAGCGTTTGCTTGTCGCCGAACAGGCCGGCGAAGTCGATGGGGCCGCGTTCGCCTTCGAAGCGGTAGTCGCCGGTGATCGCCGCGCCCGGCGGCAGTGCACGGTGGAGTTCCGCCACGCGCTCGATATGGCGGCGCAGTTCGATTTCCTCGGCGAGCAGTGCGGTACGCGCCTTGCGGTACTCGGCGCTTTCGCCGGCATTGGCGACGCCGGCGCGAGCGGCCAGCTCGGCGGCGGGAACCAGGGGCGTGGAGCTCATCGTGTCGTTCTCCTGCTGGGGGGATAGGTCAGTCGCGATCGGGAGCGCCGAGCGGAAACAGCGGGCGGTAGGGGCGCGCCTCATCCACGGCACGCGCGAACGAAGGACGCGCGAGCAGGCGCTTGCGATAGGCCGTGACATGGGCGAACGCCGGATCGATCGGGTGCGTCCAGTCGGCATAGAACAGGAATGGCGCCGCGCCGCAGTCGGCCAGCGTGAAGCGCTCGCCCGCGGCCCATTCGCGGTCGGCCATGGTGCGGTCGAGCCAGCGGTAGGCGGCCTCGAGCATCTCGCGCGCTTCCTTCACGCCGTACGCGTCGCGGCTGTCTTCCGGGCGGATCGCGTCGAACACCACTTTCTGTTGCGGCGTGGAGATGTAGTTGTCGAAGAAGCGATCCATCGCGCGCACTTCCAGCGCTTCGCGCGGATCTTCCGGCAGCAGGCGCACCGGGCCGGGGTGATAAAGGCCCAGGTACTCGATGATGGTGCTGGCCTCCGCGACCATGCGTCCGTCGTCCACCAGCACGGGGAAGCGCTTGATCGGCCACATCGCCAGCCAGGACTGGATCGCCTCGGGCTGTTCGGGCGACAGCACGCGCCACTCGAAGGGCGTGCCGTTCTCGTAGAGCGCGACCAGCACTTTCTGGCTGTAGGAGGAGAACGGATGGGCGTAGAGCTGCAAGGCCATGGAGGCTCCTGGTGGGTAGGGACTCTCTGGCGACGAATGGGGGAGCGGGGAATCGACAAACCGCCCTCGTCGATGCGCGTGCGGCGAAGTCGCGCTTCCGGAGCCCTGCCACCGCGCCGTGGATAGGCTAAATATGAAGATAATCTTTGCAGTTTTCCTTCGTTTACGCTACGATGCCGCCCCATGCCCACACCGCCGTCCCGGACCGATGCCACCCACGCCCTCGCGGTAGAGATGCGCGTAGTGCTCGGCAAACTGGCGCGGCGCCTGCGCAAGCAAGGGCGCACCGACCAGCTCACTTCCGCGCAGACGTCCGTATTGATCCAGCTCGAACGGGCAGGCGCCGCCACCGTGACTGCGCTCGCGCATGCCGAGGGCGTGCGGCCACAGTCGATGGGCGCCACCGTGGCTTCGCTCGAGGCGCTGGGCCTGGTGGCGGGCGCACCGGATCCCGCCGATGGCCGCCAGACGCTGTGGGCACTCACCCCCGCCTGCCGTGAGCTGGTGCGGGCCAGCCGGGCCGCACGCGAGGACTGGCTGGATCGCGCGCTGCGCGAGCGGCTGGACGAGCGCGAGCAGGCGCAAGTGGCCGCCGCGATGCCTTTGCTACGCCGCTTGCTCGATGCGTCGACGGAGCCGGGCGTACCCTGACCGTTTTCTTCCCCCGCGCGCCCGCGCGGCGCGCCGTTTCCCAACGGAGTTCCGCCATGAGCATCACCGCGATCGACGAGAAGACCGCTCTCATCCTGATCGACCTGCAGAAGGGCATCGTCGGCCAGAAAACCGTGCACCCCGTGGAGGGCGTGCTGAAGCATGCGGGCGCGCTTGCCGGTGCATTCCGTCGCCATCGCTTGCCCGTGGTGCTGGTGAACGTGCTCGGCGGCGCGCCGGGCCGGGTCCAGCAGCAACGAGCCGGCGGCGAGCGCCCGGCGGATTGGGCCGAGCTGGTGCCGGAGCTCGACGCGCAACCGGGCGATCATCGCGTGAGCAAGCACACCTGGGGTGCGTTCGCGAACACGGGCCTCGCCGAGCATCTGCGTCAGCATGGCGTGACGCAGGTGGTGATCGGCGGCGTTTCTACCAGCATCGGCGTGGAATCCACCGCACGCCAGGCATACGAGGGCGGCTTCAACGTGACGCTCGCGGTCGATGCGATGACGGATACCCACGCGGACGCGCACGAGAACAGCGTGACTCGCATCTTTCCGCGCCTGGGCGAGATCGGCACCGTGCAAGAGATCATCGAACGGCTCGACGAGCGCGCATGAGCCGTGCGGTTTTCGCGCATAGGAGAGCCTTCCGGTGCTAGGAGCTTTCCGCTCGCTGCGCAATTACAACTACCGCGTATGGGCGGCGGGCAGTCTCGTCTCCAACGCCGGCACCTGGATGCAGCGTACCGCGCAGGACTGGCTGGTCCTCACCGAGCTGACGCAGAAGAACGCCACCGCGGTGGGCGTCGTCATGGCACTGCAGTTCGGGCCGCAGCTGCTGCTGTTGCCGCT
>JBCNOA010000117.1:0-12842 GCA_039594095.1 Dyella sp. | reverse complement strand
GACAGGGCATCCATGCCCTGATCGAAAAGGCGGGGACGTCCTGTCCCCGCCCGCCTGCGGCGGCCTGATCGTCCAGCCCTCACCGCCGCGAAGGGGACCCGAAGATCAAGAGCGAAAAGCGCTCGTGCCGAGCGTCGCGGCTACGCCGCTTGCTCTGGCTATTGGAATTGAGCGTTCTTTGGCTGCTTGCCGCACTACCTCACTTCTCCTTCTCCCCTCCGGGGAGAAGGCGGGATGAGGGGCGGGTGCTCGCCAAGACGCTCAAAGAAAAAAAACGTCTCGACTGCTACCACCCTGCCCGTCCTGCCTCACATCCAAAGAAATGGCAGACGAAAAAACGCATGGCACCGCACCGCCCCCAGCCCTTACCCCGCCATCGCAAACCCCTCGAGCAATCACAGCTGCTCCCCTCGCATTTCGCGACGCCCAGCACTTGCGCTACCGATAACTTTCACTATCCTCCGATTTCCGTCTATTAACTTCCGTTTTGAATCAATAACTTTCATTTTCGCTTAAAACGAAAATGAAAACGGAAGTACATCGACGCGACCTGCAACTGCTGACCCGTTTTCCAGGACCGCTCGGGGGAGCGGCCCGCCCGACGAACCGAACGTCATTCACTTGGGAGGGAGTCATGCGATCGATGGCGTACCGAAGCTTTGTCCTCTTGCTCGCGGTTTCCGGCACCTGCGCCGCGCAGGCCGCGACCAGTACCGTGCCGCTGGGCGGTAATGCGTTCATTACCCAGCCGTCGTCCAGCGCGAACGAGCTGATCAATGACACCGGCCTGCACAACTGGAATTCCAGCCAGGCGGTGATCAGTGTTTATTTCGACGTGAAACAGGGCGGCAATCTGTCGCTCGCCCTGGCCGGCTCGCTCGCCGGAGCGAGTAGCAGCACGGTGAAGGTCACGGTCGCCGGGCAATCGCATCTGGTGAACCTCAGCAGCACGTCCGCGGGGCCGTTCGACGCCGGGACGTTCACCGTCTCGCAGCCGGGCTACGTCAAAGTGGATTTGCAGGGCGTCACCACCAACGGCGGGTATTACGGCGATATCAGCGGGCTGCAGATCGGCGGCAGCGCCACGGCTGCCGGAACGGTGTTCGCCAATGACGCGTCGAACTACTACTGGTCGCGCCGCGGGCCCTCCGTGCACCTGGGCTTCACCGCGCCGGCCAGTACCGAGTACTTCTACAGCGAGGTCAACGTGCCGGTCGGGCAGGACCCCATCGGCTCGTACTTCATGGCCAACGGCTTCAACGTCGGCTACTTCGGCATGCAGGTGAATTCCGCCACCGAGCGCCGCGTGCTGTTCTCCGTGTGGGACCCGCCCAGCGGCGGCAGCACCACGCTCGTACGCAAAGGCGCCAACGTCGTCACCAACGGCTTCGGCGGCGAAGGCACGGGCGGGCAGAGTTATCTGGTCTATCCGTGGGTGGCGGGCCACACCTATCGCTTCCTCACGCGCGCGCAGCCCGACGGCAACGGCAACACGCAGTACACCTCCTGGTTTTCCGACGCCGCGACACCCGCGACGTGGAATCTGATCGCCACCTGGCAGTACCCGGGCACCAGCGCCTATCTCACCGGGCTGTATTCGTTCCTCGAATGCTTCGACCCGGAGCGCGGCTGGATCGGCCGGCGCGCGACCTACGGCAACGAGTGGGCGCGTCCCGCCGGCGGCACGTGGACGGAGCTGACTTCCGCGTACTACGACACCGACCCCACCGGCCTCAATCAGCAGCGGCTCGATTTCGCTGGCGGCCTGAGCGGGTCGAATGCGTTCTATCTGCGCAACGACGGCTTCTTCACTCCGCCGGTCGCTTCCGGCCAGACCTTCGTACGCGCGGCCAACGGCACGCCGCCGAACATCGACTTCAACACGCTGCCGTAAGACAGCCGTCCATATCCGGAGAGCGCCGACGCGGCCTCTCCGGATGCACCGTGCCATCCACCCGGGAGGGAATCATGCGAACGATTGCGTATCGAAGCCTTGGCCTGCTCCTCGCCGTTTCCGGCGCCGCCGCCGCGCAGAATGCGGCGGTCACCGTACCGCTGGGCGGCAATGCCTACATCACCCAGCCCTCGCCCACCGCCAACGAGAACATCGCCGACGACGGTCTGCACAACTGGGATTCGGGCAAGGCGATCATCAGCGTTTACTTCGACGTGAAGCAGGCCGGCGATCTCGACGTCGCGCTGCTCGGCGCGCTCAACGGAGCCAGCCACAGCACCGTGAAAGTGACGGTAGGAGGCCAGTCGCGTCTTGTCGATCTGAGCAGCACCGCTTCGGCGCCGTTCGATGCGGGCAACTTCAGCATCGCCCAGCCGGGCTACGTGAAAGTGGATCTGCAAGGCGTCTCCACCGACGGCGGCTACTACGGCGACATCACCGGCCTGCAGGTCGGCGGCAGCGCCACGGCCGCCGGCACCGTGTACGCCAACGACCCGGCCAACTTCTACTGGTCGCGTCGCGGCCCTTCCGTGCACCTGGGCTTCAAGGCACCGGCGAACACCGAGTACTTCTACAGCGAAGTCACCGTACCCGTCGGCGAGGATCCCGTCGGCTCGTACTACATGGCCAACGGCTTCAACGTGGGCTACTTCGGCATCCAGGTGAACTCGCCCACCGAGCGCCGCGTGCTGTTCTCCGTGTGGGATCCGCCGGGCGGCGGCAGCACCACGCTCGTGCGCAAAGGCCCCGGCGTGATCACCAACGGCTTCGGCGGCGAAGGCACCGGCGGCCAGAGCCACCTGCGCTACGACTGGGTCGCCGGCCACACCTACCGCTTCCTCACCCGTGCCCAGCTCGACGGCGAGGGAGACACGCTGTTCACGTCATGGTTCGCCGACGCCGCCTCGCAAGGCCAGTGCGAAGCGCACACGTCCCACGGCAACTGCGACTGGCACCTGATCGCCACCTGGAAATACCCCGGCGTCGCCACCTACCTGCGCGGCCTGTACTCCTTCCTCGAATCCTTCGACCCCGACCACGGCTACATCGGCCGCCGCGCGATCTACGGCAACGAGTGGGCCAAGCCCGCGGGCGGCGCATGGACCGAACTGACCTCGGCCTACTACGACGCCGACCCCACCGGCCTCAACAAACAACGCCTCGACTTCGCCGGCGGACTCAGCGGCGGCAACGCGTTCTACCTGCGCAACGATGGATTCTTTACGCCGTCGGTACCGTCCGGACAGACGTTTGTGCGCGGGGCGAATGGGACGCCACCGGATATTGATTTGGATCGGCTGCCTTGATCGGGGTGGCAGTGCGTTCGGCGTAGAAGCGCGGCGCCTTTCTCTTCAGCAGGAGAAAGGCGCCGCGTTACTTTTCTAGCGATGTTTTTTTCCGCCGTAGAAGCGTTCCCACGAGCACCCGCCCCTCATCCCGCTTTCTCTCCGTAGGGGAGAAGGAGAAGTGCGGTACCGAGGCAAAAACAAACAAGAGCGAGCGAAGCGACGCTCCGAATAGCTCTTGATCTCCCGGGTCCCCTTCGCGGCGGTGAGGGCTGGACGATCAGGCCGCCGAAGGCGGGCGGGGACAGGACGTCCCCGCCTTTTCGATTCGGGCATGGATGCCCGATCGAAAAGCCCGGCCAGTCCTCAACGCACCCGCAGCGGCGAAGGCCGCGGAGGGCGCCGCGCAGGGTGCCCTCTCTTTTTGGTTACTTTTTCTCTGGGCAAGCAGAGAAAAAGTAACTCGCTCTCCGGCAGGAGAGCGAAACCCTCGCCCATAAGGCGAGACAAGACTGGCGATCACATCGCAACAACCAAGCGATACCACCACCCCACGAAGAAACAACGCGCCCCCTCAGGCCGCCTGCCTAACCGGCCGAGCCGGAATCAACGCCCCAATCAAGGCCATCACCAACGTCGCATCAAACAACACCTGATACCCCATCTCCACCCGCGTCCCATCCCGCAGATGCAAACGCAACCGCGACGTCCAGCTGGTGACATCCATCTCCACCACATCCGCGAACGGCACCTCCCTGCCCTGCAGCACCACCGCGGTCAGGCTGATGCGCACCGCCTTGACCGTCGAGGCTCGCAGGTACGCGCGAATGCCCGTGGCGAAATCGCGCTGGAACTGCCCTGCCTGGGTCAGCACCTTGAACTCCACCGTGTGGCCGCGTTCGAGTTCCGCGATCAGCTTGGGCAACCGCGAGGTGATGTAGGCGCGTTCTAGCGTGTCGTAGAACTTGCGGTAGCCGCTGAGGTGGGCATTCACCGCGCCCCAGGCCTCCTCTCCCTCGCCGCGCCAGGCCAGCCCCACCGGCAAGCCGGCGCGGTAGAACTGGCAGGTCTCGGCGATCCGGTCGAAGCGCCAGGACTCGGTGCCGCGGCCACCATGGCGCTCCACGCCTTCCTCGCCCAGCACCCAATAGGTGCGGCGCATGAGCATGGCGCCGCCGATCAGGGCAAGGCCAATCACGGCACAGCCGATCATGCTGCCGTTGATCATGGCCGCTCCCTCCGGCCGGGCCTGGCCGCGGATGGAGAACAGCAGCCCCGCGCATGCCAGCAGCAGCGCGGCGAAGACGAGAATCACGATGGAAAGCGCCGCGTTGTTGCGATGGCGGCTGATGACGCGTCCGATGTCTGACATGGCTATCCCTAGGTTGGACAGAGGCGCCCCCTCCGAGCGCCTGCCGATCATAGCCGGAGCGGTGGCGAATTTTTAGCCACCCCCGGCACAGCGTGCGAGTCGCAACGTCAACTCAGCTGAGCCCGCTCCAGGGCGGCGATCCGCCGTTCCAGGCGCGGCCCCAGATAACAGTGCGAACCGCAAGGCAACAGGCCGGCTTCGCGGAAGGTGCGCAAGTACCAGGAGGGCGCCCGCGCCACGAAACCGTCGTGGTCGCCGGCGACGTCGTCCTTGCTGGTGTAGGCCTCGAGAAAGGCCACGCCTTCCAGCATGTCGACGATCCCGGTCAGGCCGGCGCGGATCTCCGCCGGTTTGAGGTAGTGCAGCACGTCGGTGCACACGATCAGGTCGAAGCGCTCGTCGAAGCGCAGCTCGGCCAACTGCCCGAAGCGGGCCCAGCCGATGTTGCGGCTGCGTCCGTAGCGCGCGACCACGTATTGGCTGGCATCCAGGCCGCGGTAGGCGATGCCCGGCCGCAGCGCGCGCAGGTGCGCCCGCCATGGCGCCTCGCCGCAGCCCACGTCGAGCACGTTGCGGATGGGCCGCCCCAGGTAGTACTCGGACACTGCCACCGCCATGGCGACCTTGCGCCGCAATTCGGGTGCCGAGGCCACCGAATGGCGCGGGTCGCGATACCACTTGTCGAAATAGGCGCGGTCGTAGGTCTTGGGCATGAGCGGTCCCTGATCCGGTGAAGACGCATGCCGGGCGAAAGCACCGGAAGCGCGAACGAGAACGCGATTATCGCAACAGTCGGCACCATGCCGGCGACGGCCCGCGCCTTCGCCTGCCCTTGCCCGCCGCGTCACCCGCCGCATACGCCGCCCGCGCCAGCATGCGTGCGGTCCGAACCATCAGGAGTACCCCGCCATGCCCATGATCCGCATGCGCATTTTCGGCAATCGCGACGGCGCCGATACGCTGGTCAGCACCCTGCGCGGCATCGAAGGCATCGAGCACGTCGAGGACGTCGACGAAGAATCGATGGACACGATGCGCGACGATTCCAGTTCCAGCGAACTGGTGGACGATACGCCGGGCGGCATCGTCCGCGTGGAAATCGAAGCGCCCGAGAAGAAAGTGCAAACCGTGCACGACGTCGCCGAGCTGGGCGCGCGCGAGCTGGGCATCGTGGTGGAGTTCGTCGACGAGTTCTGAGCGCCCCATCGCAATTTCATGCGGCGGCGGATCCGCATGAATCCCGGCCGAATGCGGCCCCCTCCACGGACGGAGCGTGTCGGCGCATGGCAAGGTGCCGCGTTGTCAGTCCACGCCACCTTCGCCGACGTCAACCGCCAGGAAGCCACGACGCATGCGCCGCACGACACCGCCCCGGCCCCGGACCTCGCACCGGATTCTCTCCGCCCTCCTTCTCGCCGCCACCGTTTGCGCCATCGGCGCGCCGCCCGCCATGGCCGCGCGCGGACGCGACGCGCTCAGCGCCGACGACGTCGCCTGGCTACGCCGCGACGGCTTCGGCCTGGACAGCGCCAGCGTCGCCGGCTATCGCGAATTGGGCCGCGGCCGTTACCTCGACGAGCAGCTCGACGACCGTAACGGCGACGGCTTGCCGCCGGACATCGCCCAGCTCATCCACGGCTACGAGGTCGTCAGCACGCCGCCGGACCAGCTGATCGCGTCCTTCCAGGCCGAGCAGGAACGCATCAAAGACATGCCCGACGGCGACGCCAAAGTCGAGGCGCGCAAGGCGCTGCAGCAGCACGGCAACGACCTGTTGCAGGAAGCCCAGCAGGCCGCATTGCTGCGGGCCGCGTACGGCTCCAACCAGCTCAAGGAACAGATGGTGTGGTTCTGGCTGAACCACTTCAGCATCTATGGCCCCAAGGGCCGCGTGCGCTGGGTCGCCGCGCGCTATGCCGACGAGAGCATCCGCCCGCACGCGCTGGGCAAGTTCAAGGACCTGGTGATGGCCACGCTGCGCAGCCCAGCCATGCTGGAGTACCTGGACAACGCGCAGAATGCCAAAGGCCACGTCAACGAGAACTACGCGCGCGAGCTGATGGAGCTGCATACGCTCGGCGTGGGTTCCGGCTACACCCAGCAGGACGTGCAGCAGCTTGCGCTGATCCTCACCGGCGTGGGCATCGCCCCGCCCGCCGACAAGCAGCGTGTCAACCCGAAGATGGCTTCGCTTTATGTGCGCGACGGCCTGTTCGAATTCAATCCGATGCGCCACGACTTCGGCGACAAGGTGCTGCTCGGCCAGCACATCCGGGGCAGCGGCTTCGACGAAGTGGAACAGGCGGTGGACCTGATCACCCGCCAGCCGGCCTGCGCGAAGTTCGTGTCGACCAAGCTCGCGCGCTACTTCGTCGCCGACGAGCCGTCGCCTGCGCTGGTGGACAAGATGGCCCACACCTTCCAGCGCACCGACGGCGACATCGCCAAGGTGTTGCGCACGATGCTGGAGTCCAAGGAATTCACCGCGAACGAAGGCAAGAAATTCAAGGACCCGATGCAGTTCGTCGTGTCCTCGGTACGCCTGGCCTACGATGGCCGCCCGGTGGTGAACGCGCGGCCGCTGCTGAACTGGCTCAACCAGCTGGGCGAACCGATCTACGGCCGCCTGACGCCGGACGGCTGGCCGCTGGACGCCGCCGGCTGGGCCAGTTCCGGACAGATGGCCAAACGCTTCGAGATCGCCCGCGCCATCGGCACCGGCAACAACCGCCTGTTCGTGCCCGAAGGCAGCAACGGCGTGGCGCCCGGCTTCCCGATGCTGACCACGCGTTTGTACTACGACGCGATCGATCCCCATCTGTCGGCAGCCACGCGCGACGCGCTCGGCAAGGCTGCCTCCCAGCAGGAATGGAACACCTTCCTGTTGTCATCACCCGATTTCAACTACCGCTGAGGTGGCACGCATGAATCGCCGTGAATTCCTCTTCGCCGCCGCGGCCGCCGCCACGGCGCCGCTGTTCTCCTACTCCGGCCGCCTGTTCGCCGCGCCGGCCAGCGCGCCGCGCTTCCTGCTGGTGTTCCTGCGCGGCGGCTACGACTGCAACAACCTGCTGGTGCCATGCGGCAGCGACTTCTATTACGAATCGCGCCCGACCATCGCCATCGCGCGCCCCGATGCCGCCAATCCCAACAGCGCCATCGCGCTCGACAGCCAGTGGGGCCTCAACCCGGTGCTGCGCGATTCGCTCTACCCGCTGTGGCAGCGCAAGCAGCTCGCCTTCGTGCCGTTCGCCGGCACCGACGACATGTCGCGCAGCCACTTCGAAACGCAGGACAACATCGAATCCGGCGAACCCACCGGCCAGCGCACGGACTACCGTTCGGGTTTCCTTGCGCGCCTGTCCGGCTCGCTCGCCAATGTGCCCTCCATCGCCTTCACGGATGCGTTGCCGCTGAGCTTCCAGGGCGGCAACAAGGACATCCCCAATATCTCGCTGCGCGGCGTGGCCAAGCCCGCGTTCGACGAACGGCAGTCCGCGATCCTCGCCGGCATGTACAAGGGCACCTCGCTGGCCGCCGCCGCGACCGATGGCCTGGAGCTGCGCCAGAAGGTCTCCAAGGATCTGGAAGACGAGATGATGAAGGCCAACCGCGGCGCCGCCACGGCCAAGAACTTCGCCGCCGAGACGCAGCGCATCGCCACCATGATGCGCGACCAGTACCGCGTGGGCTTCGTCGACGTCGGCGGCTGGGACACCCACGTCAACCAGGGCGGCGCCAATGGCGCGCTCGCCAACAACCTCACCAATCTCGGCCAAGGCTTGGCCGCCTATGCCGACGCGCTGGGCGACGAATGGAACAACACCGTGGTGGTGGTCGTCTCCGAGTTCGGCCGCACCTTCCGCGAGAACGGCAACAAGGGCACCGACCACGGCCACGGCACGGTGTACTGGGTGCTGGGCGGCCGCGTGCGCGGCGGCCGCATCGCCGGCGAGCAGGTGGCGGTGAACGCGCAGAATCTTTTGCAGAACCGGGATTACCCCGTGCTCAACAACTACCGCGACATGCTGGGCGGCTTGTTCGCGCGCACGTGGGGGCTTTCGCCGAGCCAGCTGCAGTCCGTGTTTCCCGGCGCGAAGCCGCGGGATCTGCAGTTGGTGTAACCAACGTTCGTAGGTTGGGGTTAGCCGTTGGCTGACCCCAACCAGCGTCTATGCCCGTCGATAGCGCCCGCTCATGACCGGCTCCCACTGCACACCACCGTCGAACGAGCTTTCCAACGTAAGCGCGTAGCCCTCGTCGGCTTGCGGCGTGTAGACGTGCCGCGTCTGCCCGCGCGGCGAGCTGCGCAGGAAGGTCAGCCGCTGGCCGTCCCAATGGCCCGGCGCCGGCGACGAAGGTACGAAGCCGTAGCTGTCGAACCAGAACAGTTGGAACTGATCGTGCTCCGGCCCTGGCGCGATCACCGCATGCGCCAGCAGCGCCGGCTGGCCGTCGCGCTGTTCGCGATAGTCGATCACCACCGCCTTGCCGCCCAGGTCGAGGCGCGCTTCCACCTCGGCCGTGGCCGGTCCGCCCTGCCCCCATCGCGTGGTGGCGATCTGCTCCTCGCCCGTCCAGCGGCCGATCAGAAACTCCAGCGTGTCCCGCATCGAAAACACCTCGCGTGTTGGGCGTCAGGGTGCGCCCGGGTTGTCGTGGTTCAAGCTCAGGTCGCCCTGCCGCTCGCCGTCCTTCAAGCGCCAGCCATCGGCGAGCTTGAGCGTCCAGCCGGGGCCGGCGACCGTCCCCGTCCGCGCCGCATCCTTGCCCGGAACGGCGACGTACAAGTTCTTCCAATCCGGCGCGAGCAAGGCGCCCTCGGTCACCTCGATCGAACCCCATTCCGCGATGACCTTAATGGTCGGATACACCGTGCCGACATCGCCCAGCGACACCAGTGTGCTGGGATTGAACATGATCTGCGGCTTGCGCAGCGGCAACACGAGACGCGCGCCATCCACCAGCTGCGCGCGGTAGTGCGCGATCTCCTGCTGGCGCCGCTGATCGCGCGCCTTTTCCGAGGCGAGCAGCGTCGCGCCGTCGTAGTCGGCGGCACGGCGTTCGACGCCGGCCTCCGTAGCGTCGCCGGGCTTGGCATGCAACGCGGCAGCCAGCAGATCGGACAGCGTGGCGTCGGGCTGTTCCCGAATCCGCTGCCGCCACGACGGCGCGTAGTGGTCGAGCAGCCAGCCATATGCCGGGCCGGTCGCGTATTCGAAGGAGCGGATGTAGCTCGGCGCGGACACGTGCGAGGTGAGATCCGCTTCGGTCAGAGCCTTGCGTTCCTCGGGCGACACCGCGCCGACGGCGATGCCGGTGTACTCGGCCACGCCTTCGTTGCGCTCCAGCGCGCGTTCGGCGGCGGCAGCCTCGGGGAACTGGCGGTAGCGCGCGGCGCGGAACAGCAGCGCGTCGTCGATGCGGCGACGGCGCTCCCGATCGTCGGCAGCCGCCACGGCCTTGGCCAAGGCACGCCATTCCAGCTGCACGAGATAACGGCCCTGCAAAGTGTCGAGCGCATCGACCGGCGCGTCGGGCGCCGGTGCCAGCCCCACCTGGGCCTGGATGCGGTGGAACGCTTCGTGCGCCATCACCACGCGGCGCTGGCCGGCATCCTCCGGCATCGGCCAGACCAGCTGCGACCAGCGCACGCCGGCCCAGTCCAGGGCGGTATTGGCGAAAGAGATGTTGTCGGGCAGGCGCCCGACGAACACACCCTGCTCGGCCTTGAGCAAACCTTGCGCATCCGCCTGATTGGCGATCACCCGGCGAGTGGCCGGGTCGACGAACATCGTCGGCCCGCACAAGGTCTTGCCCCACAGCATGTCGCCGTCGGCTTCGCACTGGCGATGCGCCTCGTCGAACCAGGCCTTGGCCCGCGCGGGTTCGAAGGGCACCGGCTCGGCGGCGTGCGAGGCGGCGGCGAACGACAGGCATAGCACCAACACAGAACACGGACGCGGGTAACGCATGGGACCTCCGGCGGGACGTGGACTCAGCTCAAGAGATGTCGCGCGACACCAGCAGGTGCTTGGCGATCAAGCCATGCATACGGCCCAGCGCCCGCACCAGGTGAAGCATCGCGAACAATAGCAACACGCCGGCCACGAACAGCACCAGTGCATCGCCCAGCGTCGGCGCATGCGCGCCATAGCCCCAGTTGATGGTCAAGTCATGGTCGACAGGGCCGAAGGTCCACGCCAGCGGCGCGCCGATGAAGCCGACCGAGATCGCCAGGAGCGTGACGGTGATGGTGAAGTACACGATGCCCAACGGCAGCATCAGCAACATGTACAGCATGGTCGTCCAGGTACGCGCATCGGTGAACATCGCGCCGATGCGGCTCATCAACGTGCGCCCCGCCACCGGATACGGCGGCCGGCGCGGCATGCGCACGCCCAGCATGGTCTCCACCACGCGCCCTTCCACCAGCGACAGCGCGCGTACCGTGCCGAAGAACAGCACGATGAAGGGAATGCCCACGATCAGCACCGACAACCCCGCCGACAACGACACGCCCGTCACCGTCCAAGTGAAATAGAAGATACCCGTGGCGAGCGACAGCAGCATGTAGAACAGCGCGCCCCAGGTGCGCGGATCGGCCGCCACGCCGAAGAAACGCCCGGCCAGCGAATGCCGCTTCGGCGGTTGCGGCGGGCGCAGCGCGCGCTGGATCTTGATCTCCTGGTCGCGGTAGATCTCCGCCACTTCCTCAGGCGAGCCGTAGCTGCCCACGACCTTCGCGAGCATCTCTTCCTGCGACATGCCGGGATGTTCCTGCAGCTCCGCGCGCAGGTGTTCCTCGGCGTCGTAAAGCGCGTCCTGGATCAGCGCGGGATCGGCACCGCGAAGCGCGGCACGCAGCTGTTCCAGGTATTCCGCGATCGTGCGCGGCGTGTTCATGTCACCCCTCCTTGCAAGACGGTATCGACGGAATCGCGCGTGGCGTTCCAGGCAGCCACCCACTGACGCAGCACCTCGCGCCCCAGCTTCGTGATGCGGTAATAGCGGCGCGGCGGCCCACTCACCGAGGGCTCCACTTCACTCTCCAGCAGGCCGTAGGCCTCGAGGTTGCGCAGCACCGGATACAGCGCACTCTGCTTCCCCGCGAGCACCCCCTCCCCCACCTCTTCCAGCCGCTTGGCGATCTGATAGCCGTACATCGGCTGCTTCGACTGGCCAAGCACCGCCAGCAGCACCAGGGACACCGTGCCGGCGGAGAGCTCTTTCTGGAATTTCTTCAACAAGCCCGCGACGTCTTCCACCTGGCTCACCCTTTGGGCTACTTAGCCGTGAGTGAACCTTAGTGTTAAGTTATGAATAGCTCATGCGCTGGAAGTCATGGGCATGACTTTCGGCAGCTAATGCTGCATCGACGTCCCCCCGCTTTCAGTAGCAGGGCAATTTAGAGTCCGGGGTTACTTTAACTGCTCGGCGTAGGCGGCGGGTGTCAGCCCGCCCAACGCCTTCTTCGGTCGCTCTTCGTTGTACTCCCTGCGCCAGGTTTCGATCTCAGTACGCGCGTGTAGCAAGCTCGGGAACCAGTGTTCGTTGAGGCACTCGTCGCGCAGGCGGCCGTTGAACGATTCGATGTAGGCGTTCTGGTTCGGCTTGCCCGGTTCGATCAGGCGCAGTTGTACACCACGCTCGTGGGCCCAGGTGACCATCGCCTTGCCACAGAACTCTTTGCCGTTGTCGCTACGGATCACCTTCGGAAGGCCGCGAGTGAGCGCGAGGCGATCCATCACGCGCGTCACACCCATGCCGGAGATCGCTCGTTCGACCTCGATGACGACGGCCTCGTGAGTGGCGTCATCGACGACCGTCAGGCACTTGATGACGCGGCCCTCGGCAGTGCGATCGAATATGAAGTCCATCGACCATACCTCGTTGGGCGCCACGGGCCGGAACAAGGGCTGCCGCTCGCCTGCGGGCACCTTCTTGCGCCTGCGCCGACGCACCTGCAGTTTTGCGTCCTGATACAGCCGCTCCACGCGCTTGTAATTCACGAGCATCCCTTCTTGTCTAAGCTTGAGGTAGATCATGCCGACGCCGTAGCGCTTGTGCCGCTTCGCCAAAGCCACGATCCGCTGTCGAAGTTCCACATTGCGGTCCGCGCGCGGCATGTAACGCAGGGCACTGGCGCTCATACGCAGTACCGTCAACGCGCGGCGCTCGCTGAGTCCCCGGCTCGTCATATCCCGCACCAGCAAGCGTCGTGCCGGTG
>JBCNOA010000116.1:0-12855 GCA_039594095.1 Dyella sp. | reverse complement strand
AACACGCCCATCAGGATGTTCGGCGCGCCGGCGGGATTGGTCAGCGGCCCGAGGATGTTGAACAGCGTACGCACGCCCATTTCCTTGCGCACCGGCGCCACCACCTTCATGGCCGGGTGATGGTTGGGCGCGAACATGAAGCCGATATCCGTCTCGACCATGCACTGCGCCACTTTCGCCGGCGGCAGGTCGATCGACGCGCCCAGCGCCTCCAGCACGTCCGCGCTGCCGGACTTCGACGACACGCTGCGCCCGCCGTGCTTGGCCACGCGCGCGCCCGCCGCCGCCGCGACGAACATGGAGGCGGTGGAAATATTGAAGCTGGATGCCCCGTCGCCGCCCGTGCCCACGATGTCCAGGAAGTGCGGATGCGCCGGCACGTCCACCTTGGCGGACAGCTCGCGCATGACGCGCGCCGCGCCGGTGATCTCGCCGATGGTTTCTTTCTTCACGCGCAGCCCGGTGATGATCGCCGCAGTCATCAGCGGACTCACCTCGCCGCGCATGATCTGCCGCATCAGCTCGATCATCTCGTCGTGAAAGATCTCGCGGTGCTCGATCGTCCGCTGCAGGGCTTCCTGCGGGGTGATGGTGATGCTGCGGACGGCTCCGTTCATGCGGCGAGCTTCAGCGGCAGCCCGAGGAAATTGCGCAACAGGTCGTGGCCGTGCTGGGTCAGGATGGACTCGGGATGGAACTGCACGCCCTCGATCGGCAGCGTCTTATGGCGCAGGCCCATGATTTCGTCGATAGAGCCGTCCGGATGCTCGGTCCAGGCCGTCACTTCCAGGCAAGCCGGCAGCGAGGACTGCTCCACCACCAGCGAGTGGTAGCGCGTGGCCTCGAACGGGTCCGGCAAACCGGCGAACACGCCCTGCCCCCGATGGCGTACCGGCGAAGTCTTGCCGTGCATGATCTGCTTGGCGCGGATCACCTTCCCGCCGAAAGCCTGCCCGATCGCCTGGTGCCCCAGGCACACGCCGAACACGGGAATCTCTCCCGCCAGCTCGCGCAGAACGTCCAGCGACACGCCCGCATCGTCCGGCGTGCCCGGCCCGGGAGAGATCATGATGTGCGAGGGCCGCAGCGCGCGGATGCCGGCCACGTCCAGCGCATCGTTGCGCACCACCTTCACCTCCTGTCCCAGCTCGCCCAGGTACTGGACGAGGTTGAAGGTAAAGCTGTCGTAGTTGTCGATCATCAGAAGCATGGCTGGCCCAAACGCATGATTTGCAAGGCGATCCGAGGTACGCCCCGGCCCGGAGCGCTCCGTAGCGCACTCGCGGGACCCGAGGCGGGAATGACGGCCCACAGGATAGCGTGCGGCGCAGCATGACCGGAAATAACCTGCCGACCCGAACTATCTCCCTGCCGTGGCCAGGCCGCTAAAAAGAAAGAACCAGCGAAGACGGGCTCCAGAGGGCGCACATCGATTAGGCGCTACCGCTGGATGCCTCTTCCGGGTAGCGCCTCTGAATTCCAACGATCATGCGTCGCCAGACAACAGATATGGCCGGCCAAACGCGCAGGCGGGCGTCACCTCCGTGGCCGGGGCGCCAGCATCGCCGCCGTCAGCCCTGCATCCTGCAGGTGGCCAGGCAACCCGCGGCCCAGCGCTAGGCTGGCGCAGGCTTCACCCATCGCCGCACTGGTCTGGATGCCGTAGCCGCCCTGCGCGGCGACCCAGAAGAAGCCCTGCGCATCCGATGCGAAGCCGCCCACTAGGTCGCCGTCGGCGACGAAGGAGCGCAGGCCGGCCCAGGTTCGCGTGGGGCGGCGGATCTGCATCGTGGTTGCCTCTTCGATGCGGTAGATGCCCAGGGCGATGTCCAGTTCTTCCGGCTGAACGTCATGCGGCGGCACCGGATCGGCATTGGCGGCCGAGCCGAGCAGCAGGCCCGCATCGGGCTTGAAGTAGAAGCTCTCGTCCGCGTCGATCACGAAAGGCCACTTCACTGCATCCACGCCTGCCGGCCCTTCGAACAGGAACGCCGAACGTCTCCGCGGCTCGATGCCCAGCGGCGCAACGCCGGCCAGGGCCGCCACTTGATCCACCCAGGCGCCGGCGGCGTTGAGGATCACCGGCGCGCGATAGGTCGTCTCGGCGGTTTCCACGTACCAGTGTCCCGGCCCACGCTCGATCGCGACGATGTCGACACCGGTGCGCAGCTGCCCGCCGCGGGCACGCAGCGCGCGCAGGAAACCCTGATGCAACTCGTTGACGTCGATGTCCGCCGCGCCGGGTTCGTACAGGCCGATGCGGGCCGCCTCAGGACGCAGCACCGGAACCATCGAGCGCGCCTGCTCCGCCGACAACAGAGCGAGGTCCGGCGTGTGCGGCAGCATCGCGTCGCGCATGGCCAGCACGGCATCCGTCTTCGCTTCGTCGCCGACGATCAACGTGCCGCGCGCGGTGAGGATGGGATGGTTGGCGAAACCTTGCGGCGGCCGCTCCAGGAATGGCCGCGTGGCCCTCGTCAGCGCGCGCACCTGGGCCGAGCCGTAGGTCTCCGAAAACAGCGCCGCCGAGCGCCCCGTCGCATGCATGCCTGCGTGCGTCTCGCGCTCCAGCACCACCACGCGCGCATGCGGCGCGAGGAAATAGGCGACGGACGCCCCCGCCATGCCCGCGCCGATCACTATCGCATCCACATCCACCACGGCACTCATGCCTCCCCCGCCGCCACGTCCGCCATCGACTGCTTCGCCACCACGCTGGTGGCCGTGAGATCGGCGGTGACATTGCCCAGCGTCGCCAGGGCATCGGGCAGCGTATCCACCGCCAGCATCAAGCCCAGCGGCCCCACCGGCACGCCCATGGCCTGCGCCACAGGCAGATTGGTCGCCATGAAGCTCACCTGCCCCGGCAACCCCACCGAGCCCAGGCTGATCACCACCGCCAGCAGCGCGCCGAGCACCAGTTGGGCTACGCCCAGATCCATGCCGAAAGCCCAGGCGATGAAACATGCGGATGTCACGTACTGCACCGGGCTGGTCAGCCGGAACAGGCTGCCCGCCATCGGCAGCACCAGCGCATTGACATGCGTGGGATAGCCCAGCCGCGCGCCCGCGCTCTCGAGCATGGCCGGCATCGATGCCAGCGACGACTGCGTGCTCAGCGCGACCACTTGCGGCGGTGCCAGCGCGGCGACGAAACGCCGCGCGCGCTCGCCGCCCCACAACACGGCAACCGGCAACATCAGCACCGTCACCGCCAGATACAGAAGACATTCGACCAGCACGTAGATGCCCAGCGCGCCGAGCATGTGCAGGCCCGCCCGCGCGCACACCGCGAGGATCAGCGCGAACACGCCCGCCGGCGCCGCCCACAGCACCCAGCGCACCACCACGATCATCGCGTCGGCGATCGCCTGGAAGAAATTCACCACCAATGTACGGCGCTCCGCCTCGATACGCGTAAGCGCGAAGCCGAAGAACAGCGCGAACACCACCAGCGGCAGCATGGCGCTCTGCGCCGCCGCCATGATCGCGTTGCTCGGCACGATGCCATTGAACCAGTCGGCCCAACCCACCGTCGCCACGACGGGGGCCGGACCCGCCACGGTCTTGCCCAGCGCCGCCGCCAGCGCCGGACTGCGCGGAAACAGCGCGAAGATCGCCGGTGCGGCAAAGGCCGCCAGCAGCGCTCCGGCAACCAGGATCACGATGAACACGCCGATGGCACGGCGGGCCACCCGCCCCGACGCAGCGGCGTCGGACGCGGTATTCACGCCCACCACGATCAGCGCCAGCACCAGGGGCACCACGGTCATCTGCAAGGCATTGAGCCACAGCCGCCCCAGCGGTTGCGCCACGTCGGCGACACGCACCGCCACGTCCGGGTTGACCGCGTCCAACGCCAGGCCGAGCAGCGCACCCGCGGCCAAGCCGGCGAGCACGCGCGCGGTCGGACTCACGGCGCCACGTCCTGAGCGGGCAGATGCCAGGCATCGCGCAGCCGCACATAGGCCTCGCGCGGGAGCAATGCAAACACCGGGCGCTCCTCCGGCTTCATCCATCCGAGCAGCCGGCGCATCGCCGCTTCGTCCATCGCGGTGCAACCGGCCGTGGTGTCGGTGGGCGAACTCCACAGGTGCGCGAAGATGCAGGAACCCGCGCCGGGCTTGCCGTCGGGGTTGTGCTCGATCACGAAACCCAGCTTGTAGCGTTGATCGCCGTTCGCATGCAGATCGCGCCGCATCGGCTCGGTCGAGCCGGCCACCGCCTGCTCGCCCACGTCGCGAGCATCGACGATGCGGTTGTAAAGCGGCGAGCCGTCCACGTCGATGCAATAGTCGGACACCTGCAGCGCACGGTACGGGAGCGATGTCGGCGAGCGTTCCGCATAGCCGAAGGCCTGCCCGATGCGAAACACGCCCGCCGCGCTGCGCCCGTCGCCTTCCCGCTTTATCGGGCCGTCGGTCCTGGCCGCCTGCAAACCCACGCCCCAGGCCGCACCCGTGCGCCCTATCGTCACCGGCACCGCATCGGCCACCGGCCGCCAGGCATCGCTCTCGCGCTCGTAGGCGCGCAGGCGCCCGTGGTCGGCATTCCAGTCGTCGGTCACCACCAGAACGAGCTGGCGCGCATTGCGCCAGGCGGACGCCTCCTCCGTGGGCATGGAAGGCGTCAGAGCGCAGCCGCTGAGCAGGCCCACCAGCCACAAGCCGGAGATCGAACGCGGAAGCAAGGATCGGAAGGCGTGGATCATGCGGACCTGTGCGGATAGAGGCCGGTCAGGGTTCCAGCAACAGCTGGAGCCGTTCCAGATTGGCGAGCAACTGCGCGTGCCGGCGCTCGTCGCCTTCGCACAGCTGGATGAACAGGCCGTCGAGCAGATGCTGCAGGGCGGACTGGTAGACGATGGACTGCACGTAAGGCTGCTCGTCGTGGGCCGACACCAGCAACGCCAGGTCGGCGAGCGCGCGCAACGGGTTGGAGGTATGCCTGGTTACCGTGAGCAGGCGGCCGCGCTGGTCGCGGAACAGGCGGCCCATCTTGCATAGCGCGGGGTGATTGCCGTGCTCGGAGAAGATCAGCAGCACGTCACCTTTCCCGCCCGAGGAAATGCTGGCCATCATCCGCGCGACATCGAAGCTCTGCACCGTCGCGATACCCAACATCGACAGCTTCAGCGCGAAGCCGCGCGAGTAGATGTCGTCCTCGCCCACGCCGATCACGAACACCTTGCCCGCCGCCGCCAGCGCATCGACGGCAGCGCCCAGCACCTCCGGCGGATTGATCAGCCGGGTGGCCTCCTCCGCCTCCGACTTGCGCCGCCAGAGGCTGGTGGCGAGAGATTCCTGCTCGCGCCCGACGACTTCGCGCGCGGCCACGGCCGTCTCGCCATTGTCGGCGCGCGCGATCGCCTCGCCCACGGAGTACTTCAGGTCCGGATAACCCTTGAAACCCAGCTTCTGGGTGAACTTGACCACGCTGGACTGGCTGATGCCCAGCGCATTGGCCAGCTGCTGCGAAGAGTAGTCGCGCAACAGCTGCGCGTTCTCCAGGATGAAGTCGGCGATGCGCCGCTCCACCGCGGACATCTGGTCGCGCTCGGATCGGATCTTGACCAGCGGCGACATGTCAGCTCCCCAGCGGTTCCAGGCCGCGGATCTCGCGGATGCCCAGTCCGGCGGCATCGGTCACCGAGATCTCCGATTCGTTGAAGATCACCCCGCCGTCCACCGGGTTGTACTGGCACAGTGACGGGCCATCGAGATCCACCTTGGTGATCACATCAGCCTTGGCCACCGCCACGTGCACCGCCGCGGCGACGCTGATGCTGGTCTCCAGCATGCAGCCGATCATGCACTCGATGCCGTGCAGCGCGGCGATGTCCGCAATGCGGATGGCATTGGAAATGCCACCGGTCTTCATCAGCTTGATGTTGATGATGTCCGCCGCGCGCAAGCGGATCAGCTCGATCACTTCCATCGGCCCGAATACGCTCTCGTCGGCCATCACCGGCGTATGCACTCGCTCGGTGACATAGCGCATGCCTTCCAGGTCGCGCGCCTTCACCGGCTGCTCGACCAGCTCCAGCTTCACGCCGGCATCTTCCAGCGTCTGCAGCGCATAAACCGCCTGCTTCGCCGTCCAGCCCTGGTTGGCATCCAGGCGCAGCAAGGCGCGGTCCTCGACCGCGGCGTAAATCGCCTTGACGCGCTCGATGTCGACGCCGATGTCCTTGCCCACCTTGATCTTCAGCGACTCGAAGCCGCGCTCCACGGCGCTGATCGAATCGGCCACCATCTTGTCGATGTAATCCACGCTGATGGTGATGTCGGTAGTGATCACCGGATCGCCACCGCCCAGCAGTTTGTACAAGGGTGCGCCGTAGAGCTGGCCCCACAGGTCGTATACCGCGATCTCCACCGCGGCCTTCGCGCTAGTGTTCTTCTCCATCGAGGCCTGAATCGACTGAGTGACCCGATTGAGATCGGCGATGTCGTGGCCGATCAGCCGCGGGGCGATGTAGTGGCGGATCGCATCGACGATGGAACCGTGCGTGTCGCCGGTGATCACCGCAGTGGCCGGCGCCTCGCCAAAGCCGACGTGGCCGGTGTCGGTGTGCACCATCACCACGATGTCTTCCACGCGCTCGACCGTGCGCAGGGCCGTCTTGAAGGGCGTCTTCAGCGGCACACGCAGCATGCCGAAACGGATGTCGGTGATTTTCATGAAGGTCCGTCTGTCCGTGGTTGTATTTCTTGTTCTCAGCGAATGCGCACGATGCTGGTCATGCGATCGATGTAGCTCTGACTGTCGTTGAACATCAGTGGGCGCAGCGGCGTCACCGATACTTCATTGAGCTTGATGCGGCGCATCGCGCCGCTGGCATCGCGGTAGCTCATGCCGCTGGTGTCATGGATCACGTACGGCTCGCCGTCGATGCGGCCGAGCATCATCATGACGTGCCCGGGGATGTAGATGAGGTCGCCGATCTGCAACTGTTCGACGGCGCGCTCGCGGATCGCGCGACCGTCCTTTTCGGTGAACAGGGTGTGGTCCAGGCCGGGACTCATCGCCTGCGCGCTGGTGTTGCGCGGCATCTGCACGCCCAGGCTGCGGTAGACGTCGGACACGAAACCGCTGCAATCGCGTGCGTCGTACGAATGTCCCCAGCCATAGCGCTCGCCCAGGAACTTGAAGGCCTGGCGGATCAGGTTGGCGCGGGTCAGCGGCAGGTAGTCGGCCGCCGTATCGGTGTTTTTCTGCAGCAATGCGGGGCTGAAAGCGAGCGAGCCGTCGGCTTGCCGGATCGGCAGCTTGAGCACATACGAACTGTAGGCATGCTGGCCGTTCACCGGTTGATCCGGCGCTACCCCCTGTTCCAACGGCACGCGCGTGCCCATGTCCAGCGCCAGCTGGGACACGGCGGGCTGCTCATGCGTGTACACCGTCCGTTCGACCGCGCCGGTGACGACGCGATAGGGCGATTCCGCAGCGTAGTCCAGCACCTGCCCGCGGCGGCCTTCGGCCACGGCTTCGCGCTCCACCCAGGCCGCGTAGCGTGGGCTGACGACGAACAGCCAGTGGCCGTCCGCGCTCGTATGCACGATGGCGACCGGCGTGCCGGGAAACTCGGCGGTCTCCTGGAAGCGGTCGATGTCGGTATCGTCCGCATGGCTGAACACGCGTAGCGTGGTCGGGAACGAACGCAGCGCCGCGCGATGCACCACCAGGCCGTAGCGCGTCTTCTGCGTCGCAGGAATCTTGTCCAGAGCCAGGGCCGACATCAGCGCATCGAGCGTGGCGGCGGGCACCGGCCGGCCGGCTTCGTCATAAAGCGCGTGCGACGGCCGCTGGGAGACGTCGCCGATCCATGTGAGCACCTGCGCGCGGTCGACGTTCTCCGGCAACGCGCGCAGATCGTGCATGGTGGGATCGACCTGCTGCAGCCGGGCATTGCGCGCGGCGACGGTCTGCGAGTCCAGGATCACCGCATCGGCGTTCGGCGCCTGCCGCACCCAGAATGCCGGATCGAGCTGCGCCTGCTCGACGCCCATGACGCCCGAGGGCGGTACCGCCAGCGGCTCGCGCGCATGCAGCACGGCACCGCAAGGAAGCAGAAGAAGCAGACAGGCGGCGGCGAGCGGATGGCGCATGATTCGTTTTCCAGTCAGAGCGGGCGCTCACGAAGCCAGCATGGACAGCACCGACGCCACCAGCAGCCCGAAGCCGGTGCCGAGGATATAGCCCAGCAACGCCAGCAGGATGCCCACCGGCACCAGCGGCCGCGCGTAGGTGGCAGCCAGCACCGGCGTAGCGGCGACGCCGCCGATATGCGCCAGCGAAGAGATGCCGCACAGATAGAGATCGAAGCGGAACAGCTTGGCGAACAGCGTCAGCAGCACGGCCTGGATCGCGATGATGGTCACGCCGCATATCAGGTAGATCGGCGCGCGGCCCATGCCTTCGAAGTTGCTTTGCGATGCCAGCACCGCTACCACCGCGATCAGCAGCGTGCTGGAAATCTTGCTCGCGCCCGGCAGCCGCGCCAGCGGCGTATGCGCAGCGACCAGGCCGAAGCCCGTGGCAAGCAGGATCGTCCAGGTGGTGGGGCTGACCATGCCGGAGGCGGGCAGCCGATCGCCCAGCCAGGCGGATCCCGCGGCGATCAGCAAGGCCAGGCCCAGCCACAGCAGCACGCTGTCCTGGGTCGGCGCACTGCCCGCTCGGGTTTCGGCCACCACCAGCTCGGCGCTGGAGGTGGCGCGGGTCCAGCGATTGAAGGCCGGCGCGAGCCTCGCCACCGAGAACAGCACCACCACCCACATCGAATAGCACAGCGCGTCGGTGAGCAGGCTCATCGCCAGATGCGTGTCCGACATGCCGATGGCCTGTTTCACCGCGATCATGTTCGCCGTGCCGCCCATCCAGCTGCCGCTGAGCGCGGCCAGCGGATGCCAGGCGTCGCCCGGCAGCCAATGGCGGAACATCAGATAGGTGAGCACGAAGGCGGTGAACAGGCTCACCGACGTGCAGGCGAACACCGCCAGCACGCGCGGCCCCAGCCCGAAGATCGCGCGCAGGTCGCAGTTGATCATCAACAGGAATACCAGCGCCGGCACCATCCGCTCCACCAGCGTGGCCTGCGCCGCCTGGATCGCCTCGGTGTTCCGCCACAGGCCGGACACGGCCAGCGCGGTCACCAGCAGGTAAGTGAGCACGATGGGCGGCAGCACGTTGAAGATCCGCCAGCCGAATTGCCTTTCCAGCGCCGGGAATGCGCCGGCCGCCAACAGCATCAGTGCCAGGTAAGGCCAGACCGTCTGGATCATCGAATCCCCTCTCGTAAGCCCGCGCCGCCGCAGCCTCCCCAGGCCCCGGCACTTGCCGGACCGCGCAATGGCGAACCGGCCTGCTTGGAATAGCTAATTCCTGACAATTTCAATTGAAGCATAAATTATTGACCAGGGATTGCAAGCATGCTACACAGCGCTTTCAACAACTTCTTGCGGGGAGTTTTCGTAGTGAAAACGGCAGGCTCGCCATCCGTCGCTCCGACCGCCCCGCGCTTCCGCCGGACCGCCTTCGCCCTGGCACTGTGCCTGACCGGCCTTGTGCCGGCCATGGCCGAAACCGCCGCTTCGCCCGAACTTCGCCACGCCGTCGCGCTGATCGACCAAGGCCATTTCAAGGACGCCGACGCGGCGATCGAGCACGCCCTCGCGCAGCCCGGCATCGCCCCGCAGTCTCGTCAGGACCTGCTGTTCCAGCGCGAACGGATGCGCCGCATCCTGCTCGACTTCACCCTGGACGCCGACGCGGTCAAAACGCGCGTCCGCAAGCAGATTCCCGACCTGACCGACGCCGAGTTCGCGCGCTGGGACGCCGCCGGCCTGTTCGAGCATCAGACCATCGACGGCCGCACTCTGTACTTCAAGCGCTCGCCGGCCAATCTGTTCCGCCTGAGCGCCGAGGCGCGCGATCGCCGTGCGGACAAGACACCGCTCGCCGACGGCCCGATGGAGTCGCTCAACGACTATCACCGCCAGGTGCGCGCCGCCGCGCTCGCCGAACACAAGACCAGCGTGCTGCCGCATCGCGTGCGCATGACCCAGACCGTCACCGTCGATGCCGGCGCAGTTCCGCCGGGCGAAACGGTACGCGCATGGATTCCCTATCCGCAGGAGCTGCCCGGCCAGCAAGACGACATACGTTATGTCGCCAGCGTGCCGGCGAAGCACGAGATCGCGCCGGCTTCCGCGCCGATGCGCACCGTGTACCTGGAACAGCCGGCCGCGAAGGCGGGCGAGAAGACCGTGTTTTCGGTGACCTACGAACTCACGCTTTCCGCCCAGTACCGCGAGATCGACCCGGCCAAGGTCACCGCCGCGCGCATCACGCCAGAGCTGGCACCTTATGTCGCCGAGCGTCCGCCGCACGTCGTATTCACCGACGACCTGCGCAGGTTTTCCAGGGACGTGGTGGGCGACGAAAAGAACCCCTACCGCATCGTGCAGAAGCTCTTCGCCGCAGTGGACCGCATTCCGTGGGCCGGCGCGCGCGAGTACTCGACCATCAGCAACATCAGCGACTACACCCTGCACGCCGGCCACGGCGACTGCGGACAGCAGACGCTGCTGCTGATCACGCTGCTACGCCTCAACGGCATTCCCGCGCGCTGGCAGTCCGGCATGGTGTTCGCCGAGAACGGCTACGACAACATCCACGACTGGGGCCAGGTGTATCTCGCGCCCTACGGCTGGGTGCCGATGGACGTCACTACCGGCCAGTTGCATCCGGCCACGGCGTCGGATGCACCGCTGCAATGGTTCTACCTGGGCGGACTCGACGCCTGGCGCATCGCCTTCAACAGCGACTTCGGCCAGCCCTTCACGCCACCCAAGCAGCAGTTCCGTTCCGACAACGTCGACTCGCAGCGCGGTGAGGTCGAGTGGAAGGGCGGCAATCTCTATTTCGACCAGTGGGACTACCACTTTCAGTGGCAACTGCTGCCGGATGCGCGGGGGCGCGCCGGCAGCTAGCAGGCTTTTTTCGCACACGCATCGACATCACGTTGGGGAGACGGGGAGATGGGGGAGATGAGCAGTCGATATCTGCGCAAGACCGCGCTTTGCCTGAGCCTGGGCATGGCCTTCGCGCTGCCGGCCTGGCAGGCGCACGCAGCCAATAATGATGGAACGGTCGTGGGCCGCACGCAGCCGGGCGCCGTCGTGACGATCCGCGATCCGGCCACCGGCCTGACGCGCACCACCACGGCGGACGAGAAAGGCAACTACCGCATCCCGTTCCTGCCGGTGGGCAAATACGTGCTGGAGAGCCGCAAGGATGGCAACCTCACCACCCAGCCGGCGGAAGTGACCATCACCCTGGGCAATGCCACCACGGTGAACCTGGGCGTCAAGGAACTGGAAGGCGTGAGCGTCAGCGCCACCAGCGTGATCACCGCCGTGGATGTCACGTCCACCGAGTCGGCAACCAACATCAGCCGCGAGGATCTGCGCCGCTTGCCGGTGGACCAGAACATCGCTTCGGTCGCCCTGCTCGCTCCCGGCGTCAACCAGGGCAATGCCAGCTTCGGCGGCCTCACCTTCGGCGGCTCGTCGGTCGCGGAGAACGCGATCTACGTCAACGGCCTCAATGTCACCGACTTCTACAACCGCAACGGCTATTCCGAAGCGCCGTTCGCCTTCTACCAGGAGTTCCAGGTCAAGACCGGCGGCTACTCCGTCGAGTTCGGCCGCACCACCGGCGGCGTAATCAACGCCGTGGCGCGCTCAGGCAGCAACCAGTTCAAGTGGGGCACCGAACTGACCATGGAGCCCGGCGCCTGGCACGCCAAGCCGAAGAACCGTTACGACGCCGAAGGCAACCGCTACCTCGCCTCCAGCGAGGACCGCGATTCGCTGATGAAGACGAACGTCTACGCGTCCGGCCCGATCGTGAAGGACAAGCTGTTCTTCTTCGCCATGTACGAGGCGCGTGGCAGCTCGCCTCGCAACACCAGCGACGACGGCACCACCTTCACCAGCAACGGCGCCCACAACGGTTTCTGGGGCACCACGATCGACTGGCACATCAACGACAGCAACCTGCTGTCGCTGATGGCCTTCTCCGACAAGAACAAGAACACCGGCGACGTCTACGACTACACCTTCGCCACACGCACGCTCGGTGCCAAGACCAATCAGATCTTCACCGACACCGGCGGCAAGAACTGGGCGCTGACCTACACCAACTACCTCACCGACGACCTGTCGATGAAGCTGCTGTACGGCAGCAACAAGCGCAACGCCTTCACCCGCTCGCTCAGCGACATCGAATGCAATCGCGTGGTGGCGGAGACCAAGGTCACCAACGCGGTGCCCGTGCCCGGCAACGTGCCGCTGGGTTGCACCACCAATTCCACGGTCGAGAAGCGCGACGATACCCGCAAGGAGGCGCGCGCCGACTTCGAATGGAAGCTCGGCGACCATCTGGTGCGCTTCGGTTACGACCACGAGAAGGACACCTCGATCTACCAGCGCCATTACACCGGCCCCGGGGCGCTCTACTACAACGTCTACTACGCCACGCCCGGATCGACCATCAACAACACCGGCGGCGTGCTGCCGGCCGGCTACACCGCTTATGTGCGCGCCCGCCGCTACGAGATCGCCGGCACCTTCGAGACCACCAACTCGGCGTACTACCTGGAGGACAACTGGCAGATCACGCCTACGTTCCTGCTGAACGCCGGCATCCGCAACGACGGTTTCGACAACAAGGCCGCCGACGGCACCAGCTACATCAAGATGAAGAACATGTGGGCGCCGCGCTTCGGCTTCTCCTGGGACATCAAGGGCGACGGCACCACAAAGCTGTTCGGCAACCTGGGCCGCT
>JBCNOA010000115.1:0-12989 GCA_039594095.1 Dyella sp. | reverse complement strand
TGCCTGAGACCCGCGACATCAGGGCTTTCAGATCCTCGTGGCTGCGTTTCTCCTTCACCTCGGTGAAGACCGGCACGAAGGCCGTGGAAAACGAGCCTTCCGCGAACAGCCGGCGCATGAAATTGGGGATGCGGAACGCCACCCAGAACGCATCGGTGGCGGCGTTGGCGCCGAAGGCCGCATTGATCGACATGTCCCGGACCAGGCCCAGGACGCGCGAGATCATGGTCATGCCGCTGAACGACAGCAGCCCTCGGAACATGCTGGGAGACTTCATGCGCTCGCCGGGACCTTCTTGTTATGGGATGCACCTGGCCGGCCCCACTCCCCAATGAGGACGCCGGCAAAGCGCATAGTTTGACAGCCGGTGCGGGCGGTATGACAGCGCGAAGGTGGCAAAATGCCAGCTTCGTTCACGCCGATCGTGGTCCGACCGCCCCTGCGGGGTGCGCCAAAACAGCCCAGCCACGCCTAACCTGTTGACGCAACGGCCCATTAGCCGCATAATCACCGCCTTTTTCCAACCAACCCAAGCGATTCCGGAGTTCTACCTTGGCCAACATCAAGTCCGCGAAGAAGCGCGCGCGCCAGTCCGAGCAGCGCCGCCTGCGCAACGTCAGCGCCCGTTCCATGGTGCGCACCGCCCTCAAGAAGGTCGTCAAGGCCATTGAGGCCAAGGACAAGGCTGCCGCCGTCGAAGCTTTCGCCGCCGCCCAGCCGGTGATGGATCGTTACGCCGCCCGCGGCCTGATCCACAAGAACAAGGCTGCTCGCCACAAGAGCCGCCTCAACGCGAAGATCCACGAGCTGGCGTAAGCCGGCCTCTACGCGATTCGGGTTGGCGAAAGGGCCGGCGCAAGCCGGCCTTTTTGTTTGCCGGAAACTAAGCCGGCAAAAGTCCTTTGGCCGGCGCGCACACGTAACAGGCCGTTACCCATTCGCTTCCAGCATCGACGCCTTGACGCGTGGCCATGCCCAAGCCCATGGGATGCGCTCCTGCTCCAGGCGCTCGCCGTTGCCGCGCAACGCCATGAATAATTGGAGTTCCGCCATCGTCAGGCCGGCCAACACCTGCGCCGGATGCGGTTGCGATTCGCGCCCCGCCAGGGCTCGATGCTCCTGTAGGGTGTCCTGATCCATAAGCAATGACCGGACGTGGGGCAATCTGCGCCGCAGCCGGCCGAGGATGGCTAGGCCATGCGTGTCGATATCGCCCCAGTAATGGACTGGCACTGACGCCAGCCAGGGCAAGTTCGCCAACGCCTCGATCGCGTAGCCCCGCCCCATGAACACCACGGTACCGGGCAGATCTTCGCAGGCAAGACCGGTGACCAGATTCTCCACGATCAACACCCGCTGCACCGGCAGGCTTAATCGCATAACGTCAGCAGCCGGCGCCTCGATATCGGACAAGCCACCAAGTCGCGCGCGCAGCCCGACATCGAGCAGACGCAGGCGCAACCGGTCCATCGGAGCACGTAGCCCGGTCACTCTATGGAAGTTGTGCGATCCAGTCGTACCACCGCGCAATACCCAGACCCAGGCGGTGATCACCCTGCGACGACGCTCCACCCACTTGGTGTCGATCCCCGCCACGGGCAGTTGCCGTAGATAGACTCCTGAGTCGGGGTGCTTCCACAGCCAGTGGACGACCCGCAGGAGCAACTCGAACTCGCCCTCCTCCACGTCGGCCAAAAGATCGAACCGCCGCGCTACCACGCGACGCCACAGGCTCAGGAGCCTGGGTGTCGACGGTCGCTCCTCCGGCTCGACCGGCAACCAGCTCGCCAAGCGATCGAAACGCTGTTTCGCCCGCTGCCAGCGAGCAGCTTCGCCCAGCTCCGCGGCCACGGCGTCCGGCGTGTCGAACATCCAGTAGCAAGGAACCTCCTGCTCGCCGATCGGGCTGTTACGGAACCGCAATTTCGGCACGATGTGTCCGAATGAACCCTGCGCCTTATGCCGCTTCCACGCGCCGAGCCACGCATCGAACGCAGACCAGTGTTCCACGACTGAGTCGACCTTCAACGACTCGCCACCGATCGACAGGGGCAACGGCCATGTGCCGCTATCGGCGAGCCAGGCATGCCGGTGTTTGGACCATTTGCCGCGCAGTTGCTTGCGCAGGCTGTCAGGCGACTTCATCGGCCTGCGCCTCGCGCGCTTTCTCCGGTAACGCCAACCGCTTGTTGGCGTCGTCATACTCGATCAGCAGCACCCCGGAATCGTGCCGGCCGCTGATGTCGACGAAACAGGCTCCGCCGATGAACGGCTCCAGCGTCATCACCGACTTCAGCGGCGTAGCCACGACCATCTGGAAACCGAAGTTCTCGAAGATGTTCATTGCCAGCGCGGTGAATTCGTTGTCCGCCTTGTCGAAAGCCTCGTCCAGCACTACCGGCGCATAGCGCGGCAGGTGCCCATCGTCGCCACCAAGCTGGTAGCGCAGCGCTGCTGCCAGGCAGGTGGTAGCCAGCTTCTGACGCTGGCCGCCGGATTTGCCGGCACCGCTGCGGTAGACCTCGACCTGCCGCCCCGTCCCTTCTTCCTTCTCCACGCCGACGAACTCGACATGCTGGCGCACGTCGAGCACCTGCTCGCGCCAGCGCTTATGCTCGGGATCGTCGGCCGACAGCTTTGCGACCAGCTGACGCAGCACCGCGAACTGGGCCTCCGCGCGGTCGCGGTCTTCGGTCTGATGGTGCGACAGCACATCGCGAAGCTGCTGCTGGAAATCACGCACTTCCGCAAGGCCGCGATCGGATAGGTCGATCTGCAGAATCGTGCCGCGATTGAAAGGAACCCGCTCGAGGCTCTCGTTCACCTCGTCCATGCGCTGGCCGATCGACTTGCGCGCTTCGATCATGTGTTTCTGCAGCACCAGCAGGTTCTGCTTGCTCTGCGTCTGCAGCAATTCGTAAAAGCGCGCCTCGTGCTTGGGCAGGCCATCGAGTTCGAGGCGGCGCAGGCGCGCCATGAAGCCGTCGAGCGAATGCATGTCCGGCGTGAAATCGCCGCTGTCCTGAGGCCATTTGCGGCAATAGCTCTCGAAGCATTTGACGATACTCGCGATCACCTCCTGCTCGCGGCCGGCGATCACACCCAGCTCCTTGCTGAGTCCGTCTTTGACGTCGCCCATGGTGCGATCGATGTTGTCCAGGGTGAGCGCTCGCTCGGGCAGGCGCGCGCTCAGGCCGTCGGCCTGCGCCGGCGACAGCGCCATGTCGGCGGCCCGGGCCGCACACTGCTGGCGCTGCTGGGCCAGCCGCTCGCGATCGCGCGCCTTGGACAGATGCTCGGCCGCCGCATCCTCGCGCGAGTCCACGGCGCGCTTGAGCATCCCCCTTTCGAGTTCGAGCTCGCGCATGACTTCCTGCAGCGACCCATCGCCGGCGCGCATGGCATGCAGCTGGTTCTCGATGTCGCCCAGGCGCGCAAGCTTGGACGCCACGTCGATATCCTCCCAGGCCAAGTTGACGAGGGCATTGGCGTGCAAGCGCCGATCCGCGTCGCCATCGCGCTCGGCACGCAGGATGTCCAGCGCCTGGGTTTTCTGCGCAATGGCCTGGGCCAGCTCGCGCCCTTCGTCTTCGAAGAGCGCCAGCTTGTCCCGGTTGTCGAAGCCGAGTACCCAGTGCCGGCGATCGCCTACCGCACGGCGGTCGTCCTTCTCGTAGCGATCGCCGGGATGCTTGACCTGTCCTTCGCGGGTAATTCCGCGCTCGGCATGGCGCAGAGCAGCCGCCGAATCCACGCAGCTGTAATCGAAGCGGCGGGCCAGTTCGGCAGACAACCATTCGCGGTGTGCGTGGTCGCGGATGTCCAGCCGGTGCACCAGGGAGCGCGCATCCAGCACACGACCGCCGATCGCCTGCGGCCGCCCGACGCGGTAGTACACCAGCTTGGCACCTAGGTGGGTCTGATTAACCCAGGCAGCCACCTCGCCGTAACGCTGCTCGTCCACCAGCAGCGACAGCGCGAAGCCGTGCAGCACGCGCTCGATAGCTCCTTGCCAGGCCGCGTATTCAGGTTTCACCTGCAGGAGTTCGCCGACGAACGGCAGGGCATGTTCCGACCAGCCCAGCTCGCTGCACAAGCGCGCGCGCATTGCCTGTACCGGTGCGGGAATGCTCGACGGCGTGCGCTTCAGAGCTTCGATTTCGGCGCGGACGGCGGCGAAGCGGCCGGCGGCCTCGTCGCGCTCGCGCTTGAGCACGTCCATCCGATCCTCGAAACCCGCGGCCCGATCGCGAGCCCCCTCCTGCAGCTCCCTTGCGCGCCCCACTAACTCGGCGAATCCCTGCGCCGTGCCGGGCATGGGCCAGTCCAGCTGACGGCAAGCCTGCTCCGCGCGGGTACGTCGGCTGAGGCGTTCGTCGCGCTCGCGTGCCACGGTCGCCTGTTCGCGTTCGAGCTGATCGATGGCGTCTCCGCCCTCGTCCCGGCGCCGGCGCTCCAGGTCTTCGATGCGCCGTGCATGGTTTTCCACCCGTTCGCGGCGCTGCGCCACTTCGCCCTGAAGAGCCATGATCTGCACATCGAGTTCGGCCAGCGCCTGCTCCTGCAGTACCAGCCGGCGCTGCTCGCCGAAGGCATCCACACAGGTATGCAGTTCCTTCAAGACGCTGGCGTCGCGGCGCAGGCCCTGCAAGTCGCCATGCAGCTGCCGCGCCGGCGTCAGGGTATCGACCTGCTCGCGCGCGATCACAACGGCCTGGTGTGCGGCGTCGAGTTCTCCGAAATCGGCGACCAGCCGCTCGGCGGCCGAGAAGGTCTCCGGCTCATCCAGCATGAAGCCGCGCAGGAAGTGGTTCAGATCACCCAGGTTCTTCGCCGACTGCGTCTTGTGCAGCAGCTTGAGCGCCATCTCGTTCTCGATGCCCAGCAGGCGCCGAAATCGCTCGGCGTAGCCAGCGAAGGTGTCGTAATGATGCACGCTATCGCCCAGGCGAGCCTTAAGGCGGCGCAGGTCCAGATCGAACCCCTCCAACTCCCCGGCGATGTCGAACGGGCGCTCGCACACCATGTAGTGCTTTTTCACGTCGCCGGACGCCGAGCTGGTTCCGGTGATCCAGAACAGCCGGATCAGGCTGACCGTCTGACCCAGCCGGTTGCGGTATTCCAAGGCCAACGCCGACCAGGTCGTGCCCTTGCGCAGGTATTGCGTGGCGATCTCGCCGGATTCGCTGTCATGCTGATCGGCCCAAGCGCCGCGCACGTAGGAAGCCAGGCTGCGGTCGCGGCCGCTGCGCTCGGCCTCGCGCGCTGCGGCGTTGAAGTCGACCAGGTTGGGTGGCACCAGCAAGGCCGACATCGCGTCCAGCAAGGTGGATTTGCCCGAGCCGGAGCGGCCGACGAACAGAAAGCCGCGCTCGGCGATGGGCACGTCCACCAGGCCGCTGAAGGTGCCCCAGTTGAACACCTGTAGCCGACGCAGGCGGAATTGCTCGTCGCGGGGATCGGGCAGATCGGACAGGAACAGGCTCGCCTCGGCGGCCCGGTTGGCGTTCTTGGACTTAGCGCTCATCGTCACCCTCGCCGCCTGCTTCGCGCAGATCCCGATAGACCTTGACCAGCGCCTGCACATGCTCTGCCGAGAACAGCAGCTTCAAGGCAGGCGAGACTTCATAGCGGTCCTCGCTGCCGCGCAGCTTTTCCAGCACGTGACTGTCCTTCATCTTGACGATCGATGCCGCGATCTTCTTGGCGAAGCCGGCTCGGTCCGTGGAGAAATTCTTCTCGTACACCGACATCGCATCGATCATTTGCCCTTCTTCCACCACGGCACGATGCCCTTGCGCATCGGCTTCGGCAAGCTGCTGGCGCAGATAGAGCAGCAGCACCGAATCGATGAACGTCAGCGCCGACGTACGCAGCAACACCGGCGTTTCCAGCTCACCCGTATCGGCCTGCCGTGTGAAGGCCACACCGGCATCGCGATCGATCACTAGTTCCAGGAAGAGCTCGCACAGACGCGAACGCAACGCCTTTTCGTGACGCAGCAATACCGGCCAAAGCTGACCGTACCGTCCTCGGTCAACGCTGGGACCAAGCAGCAACTGGCAGAACACACGACGCGCGTCCAGCGGCAGCGTGCCGGTATCGCCCTCGAACAGGCCGGTCGACTCGTCCTGGACGACAATCGATGCGGCAGTCGCCTCTTCGTACTCGTGCTCAAGCGAATTCATTGCGCTTCTCTTTCAGGAACCACACCAAGGGCACGCGCGCGTAGCGCCAACGGCCATCGCCGCCCAGCCAGGTCACCGCTTCATGCTGCTCCTCGGCGACCACGCCATGGCGCGTGGCCAGGGACAGGTAGCCGATCACGCTGCCTAACCCCTGCTCGGCCGGACGCCGTTCTAGCACCTGGCCGATGCTCAGCTGATCGTGCTCGGAAAGCAGGTCGTACAGATCGCGTCGCAGGCCACGGAAATTGATCTCCGACTGCGCCACCAGATCGCTCACGCTGTCGAGGGAAATGCCGGCGCCACCGCTGGCTTGGATACGGCCGTCGACGACACCGTTGCGCGGATCGTGCAACCGCCATTGCGATAGCGAGCGCGGCCGGCTCGTAGTCAGCTGCAAGGTATACGGGGTCTGCTGGCGCGCCTTGACCGAATCACGCAGCTGCAAGGCCTCGGCCTGTGCCTGCTTCAACAGCTGATTCAGGCGCCGCTGCTCCAGATAGCTGCGGCTCTGCACGAAGCCGCGCAGGCTGCGGGCGAAATGCTGCAGTACGTCGTGCACATGGCCGCCCCGCTCGAGCATCACGCCGGTCAATCCACGTAGAAACTGGCGCTCGTGCCGCTGCAGGCGCTTGGCGAAACCACGTGACAGCACTGCTTCCAGCGCAGCGTCCAGTTGTGCGCTCTGCTCGATGTCATTGAGCAATTTCCAGAATGCATTGAAGCTACGCCCCGCCTCGCTCTCGCCGATGACGTCCACGCCTTCGAACAGCCGATCGAGTACGTCGCCGCGCTCGCCTTCATCGTCGATGATGCGCTCGCGGAATTCGCGATTGAGCTGCTCGAAGTCGTCGCGCACGCGGCGGAAGTCCTCGGTCAAATCGTCCGCGAGGCGGATGATCTCGCGTGCACGCTCCAGCGCACGCTTCCCGTCCAGTGCCGCTACCTTGCCGGCGCTGGCCCGGGCGATCTCGGCCTCCACCCGGTCGCGCTCGGCATATAGCGCGACCAGCCGCGTCGCCGGGTCTGTCTCGGTCTGCTCGGCCAGTTGGGCCAGCTGCTGGATCACCAGCGATAGTCGGCTCTCGGTCGCGGCGTGACGCGGCGCCTCGATGCCCGCAATGAAACGGATGGCCTGCGCGGCCTGCGCTGACAGCTCGTACTCTTCTTCACTGGCCCCTTCCGGCAGGCGACGCTCGAGGAATCCCTTGGCGAGCCAATCGGCCACGTAGGCCTGAGCCGTGCGGGGAAGCTCATGCGGCAGGTCGGAGGCATTGAGCGCATCGAGCTGATGCTGCAGGCGCTCGTGCAGGATGGATGCGGACAGCGTCCGTTCGCCGTCCTGCAGCAAGGTCTGCAACAGGCCAATCACCTCGGGGGCATGATCTGCCGCAATGAGGCGCCATAACGGCTGCTCGCGCAGACGTCGATATCCCGCGATACGAGCTTGCAGCTTCATGGTCCAGCCTCCTTCGCCAGACATCGAAACCTTCAGGCGTGGGGAACACCCACTAGGTCGCGCTGTTCCGGATCGAACTTGAGCCCAGCGGCCTTATGGCTCTCCGCGCAGGCGTACGTCGCCCGGCAGCATATCTGTACGCAACTGCGCGCTCATCCGTTGAGATTCGAAGAATCGCTGGATCTGCTGGCACACCGGCAAGGTGTTTTCACGTGCGATCGCAGAGACGAGGAACCATGGCTGGGTCCAGCCCAGGCGCTTGACGATGTCCTCGGCCACGGCCTGGCGCTCGTCCTCCGGCAACACGTCGGCCTTGTTCAACACCAGCCAACGCGGGCGATGGAGCAGGTCCGGGTCGAACTTCTCGAGCTCGTGTTCGATGGCGTGCACCTGTTCCACAACGTCAGAGCCGTCGATCGGCGCAACGTCCACCAAATGCAGCAGCAGGCGGGTGCGCGACAGATGGCGCAGGAACTGAATGCCCAGGCCCGCGCCTTCCGCGGCGCCTTCGATCAGGCCGGGAATGTCTGCGATCACGAAACTCTGCTCAGGGCCGAGGCTGACCACGCCCAGGTTCGGGTGCAACGTGGTGAACGGATAGTCCGCTACGCGCGGCGTCGCCGCCGAGACTGCACGGATGAAGGTGGACTTGCCCGCATTCGGGAAGCCCAGCAGACCCACGTCCGCCAACAGCTTCAGTTCCAGCTTGAGCTCGCGCACCTCGCCTGGCGTACCAGGCGTCGCTTTGCGCGGCGCACGGTTCACCGAACTCTTGAAGTGGATATTGCCCAGACCGCCCTTGCCACCCTGAGCCACCAGCAGGCGCTGGCCGTGCGCGGTGAGATCGCCGATGGTCTCGTCGGTATCGACATTGGTCACCACCGTGCCAACGGGCACGCGGATCACCGTGTCCTCGCCACCCTTGCCGTACATGTCGCTGCCCATGCCGTTCTGGCCGCGCTGAGCCTTGAACATGCGCTGGTGGCGAAAGTCGACGAGCGTATTGAGGCCTTCGTCGGCCACCAGCCACACGGAACCACCATGGCCGCCGTCACCGCCGTCCGGACCACCGAAAGGAATGAATTTTTCGCGACGGAAGCTGATGCATCCGTTGCCGCCGTCACCGGCCTGGACCTTGATGATGGCTTCGTCGACAAATTTCATGGCTGGCTGCCGGGAATGAAGGAAACGGGAAATCGCCGAGGCGGCGACGGCGGGAATTGTAGATGAGTAGGGGCCGACGCTCTGTCCGGTCCCTGCCCCGCCAAAAAACAAAAGCCCCGCCGAAGCGGGGCCCTTGCAGCGTGACGGCCCGGGCTCAGCCCTGGACGACGCTGACGTACTTGCGGTTGTTCACGCCACGGGTCTTGAACTCGACCGTGCCGTCGACCAACGCGAACAGAGTGTGGTCACGACCCAGGCCCACGCCGGTACCGGCATGGAACTTGGTGCCGCGCTGACGCACGATGATGTTGCCGGCCTCGATGGCCTGGCCGCCGTACACCTTCACGCCGAGGTACTTCGGGTTGGAGTCGCGACCGTTGCGGGACGAACCTACGCCTTTTTTATGTGCCATGACTGATTACTCCAGAATTGGCGGATCAGGCGTTGATGCCCGTGATCTCGACTTCGGTGAAATGCTGACGATGTCCCTGCTGCTTCTTGTGGTGCTTGCGGCGGCGGAACTTGATGATGCGAACCTTATCGGCACGGCCATGCTTGCGCACGGTAGCGGTGACGATGGCGCCAGCCACGGTCGGCGCGCCGACGGTGATGGTCTCGCCCGAGCCGACCAGCAGCACCTGGTCGAACTTCACGCTGGAGCCTTCTTCGGCGCTCAGCAGCTCCACGCGCAGGACGTCGCCCTGCTGGACGCGGTACTGCTTGCCGCCGGTCTTGATGACTGCATAACTCATGGGAATATCCCTTCTGTCGTTATTCTCTTGGGTGTTCTCGCTTGCGCGAGCCGGCGATCATAACCAAAAAAATCCCAAGGATCAATCCGATAGGAATCGGCCATCCGTGCCGCCGCGCTGAGTGCGCTTGAACCCGGCCTGTCGACCGAGAGGTCCCCAGGCCGCCCCTCCCGGCCTCGAAGCCAGCCCGCATAGTCAAGGCACCAGCGCGGGAGCGGCAGCGTTGCCTATCAAATCAAGCCATTGCCCGCCGTGGCCATGTCCGGCCCCCGGCGGGCTGTTCGATCACTGCCCGGAGGATGAAGCCTTGGCATCGCCCGCCGGCTTGGCCTGCGTCTTCGCCTGGCTATCCTGCTTGGCGGGAGCTTTCGCCGGCGCCTTGGCGGGCGTTTTCTTGGCCGGCGCCTTGGACTTGGACTTGGTCGAAGTCTTCGATTTGGAGCTGGCCTTGGTCTTACCTGTCGTCGCAGCCTTCTTCGCGGCCGGCTTGGCGGGCGCCTCATCCTGCGGCGCGTCGTCCTCGTCGTCGGCCCCGCCAGTAGAGGAGGCCAGGTTCGCGGCGGCGGCGCCCGCTACCGCACCTGTAGCCGCCCCATGCGCCGCCGGGCAGCGCCCGTTGGCGTCCAGGCTTCCCTTCTGCTTGAGCTCGGCAATCATCTGGTCGCTGCGCTCCTTGCTCCACTGCAGGCCTGCCTGGTTGGCCTCGCCCATGGTGGTCGGCATTTCGGTGATCACTTTCTGGCCGAGCGGGGAACGATAGAACTTGAGCATCCCCTCGATCTCATCGGCCGTGAAATGGCGCTGATAGATAGGTACCAGGCGCCCGATGAACTGCTGGGTACCGTTGGCGTCCATGTAGCCCTGCCAATAGCTGGACGGAACGCACGGCAGGGACTGCTGCATCACGGTCACCGCCTGGTTGTTCATCTGGCTGAGCATCTTGCCCACCCCCACGACTTCCATCAGCTGGCGCACTTGCTCTTCGCTGGGCTGGGACGCGGCCGCGGCCGTGCCCATCCATGTCGCCAGCGCCAGTGAGAGCCCCCATCCTTTCCACTTGCGCATGTGTACTGGTCTCGCTGCATCGGCCTCGCGGCCAAAAACGCGTATTAAGCCAATCCCCTTGTTAACACTTTGATGGAGACCCACTTTTAGGGGTCTCCCGTACCCTTCCCAGAGCGCAATAACTGACCTGGGTAGTTTGATATAGTGCAGTTTTTCCCCACCTCCTTACCCCCTCGGCGTTCAATGGACACCATCCGCATCCGCGGCGCGCGCACGCACAATCTCAAGAACATCGACCTGGATCTGCCCCGCGACAAGCTGATCGTGATCACGGGCCTGTCCGGATCGGGCAAATCCTCGCTGGCCTTCGACACCATCTATGCGGAAGGCCAGCGGCGGTACGTCGAATCTCTTTCCGCTTACGCCAGGCAGTTCCTCTCCATGATGGAGAAGCCGGACGTCGACCATATCGAGGGCCTGTCCCCGGCGATCTCGATCGAGCAGAAGTCCACCTCGCACAACCCGCGCTCCACGGTGGGCACGATCACCGAGGTATACGACTACCTGCGCCTTCTTTACGCCCGCGTCGGCACGCCGCGCTGCCCGGATCACGGCATTCCGCTGGAAGCCCAGACGGTCAGCCAGATGGTGGACGCCACTCTCGCCATGGACCCGGAAAAGCGCTTCATGCTGCTGGCCCCGGTGATCCGCGAGCGCAAGGGCGAACACGTACAGGTATTCGAGCAGCTGCGCGCGCAGGGCTTCGTGCGCGCGCGCGTGGACGGCACCGTCTATGAACTCGACGCCGTGCCGCCGCTGACGTTGCGCCAGAAGCACACTATCGAAGTGGTGATCGACCGCTTCCGCCCGCGCGACGACATCAAGCAGCGCCTGGCCGAATCCTTCGAGACCGCGCTGCGCTTGGGCGACGGCCTGGCGATCCTGGCGGATATGGACGACCCGAAGGCACCCGAGCAATTGCTCTCCTCGCGCTACTCCTGCCCCGTGTGCGATTACTCGCTGCCGGAACTCGAGCCGCGCCTGTTCTCCTTCAACTCGCCGATCGGCGCGTGCCCCACCTGTGACGGCCTGGGCGTGACCCAGGTGTTCGACGCTTCGCGCGTGGTCGGCCATCCGGAACTGCCGCTGTCCGGCGGCGCGGTGCGCGGCTGGGATCGCCGCAACGCACACTACTTCCAACTGATTCTGTCGCTCGCCAACCACTACGGCTTCGACGTCGACGCCCCTTGGCAGAAGCTGCCGGCGTCGGTGCAGAAGGCCATTCTCTACGGCAGCGGCAATGAGAAGATCCAGTTCCGCTATCTCACGGAGCGTGGCGGCAAGGTCACGCGCGAGCATGCCTTCGAGGGCATCCTGCCGAATCTGGAACGCCGTTATAAGGAAACCGAATCGGCGGCAGTGCGCGAAGAGCTCGCCAAGTACATCGCCGACCAGCCCTGTCCGGACTGCCATGGCCAGCGCCTGAACCGCTCGGCGCGCAATGTGTTCGTGGCCGATCACGCGCTGCCATCGCTCACGTCGCGCTCGATCGACGACGCCCTGGCCTTCTTCGAGAAGCTCGCGCTCACCGGCTGGCGCGGCGAGATCGCGGTGAAGATCGTCAAGGAAATCCGCGAGCGCCTGACCTTCCTCAACGACGTCGGCCTGAATTATCTCACGCTCGACCGCCAGGCCGATTCGCTCTCCGGCGGCGAAGCACAGCGTATCCGTCTCGCCTCGCAGATCGGTGCTGGCCTGGTCGGCGTGATGTACGTACTGGACGAACCCTCGATCGGCCTGCATCAGCGCGACAACGAACGCCTCCTCGGCACCCTCACCCGCCTGCGCGATCTGGGCAACACCGTCATCGTGGTGGAGCACGACGAGGACGCCATCCGCCTGGCCGACCATGTGCTGGACATCGGACCCGGCGCCGGCGTGCACGGCGGCGAGGTGGTGGCGCAGGGCACGCTGAAGGATGTCCTGGCATCCAAGCGCTCGCTCACCGGCCAGTACCTCTCCGGCACACGCGCCATCGAGGTGCCGGCGGAACGCCGCGAGCAGCAGGACAAGGATTCCTGGCTGCATCTGCGCGGCGCCAACGGCAACAATCTCAAGAACGTGGATCTGGCGATTCCCGCTGGCCTGTTTACCTGCGTCACGGGCGTGTCCGGCTCCGGCAAGTCCACGCTGATCAACGACACGCTATTCCGTATCGCCGCTGCGGAGCTCAACGGTGCCAGCGAACAGCCGGCGCCCTACAAATCGGTGGAGGGACTGGAGCTGTTCGACAAGGTGGTGGACATCGACCAGTCGCCGATCGGTCGCACGCCGCGCTCGAATCCCGCCACCTACACCGGCCTGTTCACGCCGCTGCGCGAACTGTTCGCGCAGGTGCCGGAAGCGCGTTCGCGCGGCTATACC
>JBCNOA010000114.1:0-13003 GCA_039594095.1 Dyella sp. | reverse complement strand
TGCGTCGTCCTTACGGCGCGCTGTCGGGCGGGCAGCAACGGCGCGTGCAGTTCGCGCTGGCGCTGTGCGGCCGGCCGGAGTTGTTGTTCCTCGACGAGCCCACGGTCGGCATGGATCTCGAAGCTCGCCAGAAGCTCTGGATCGCGATTCGCCATCTGGTCGCCGAAGGCTGCGGTGTCGTGCTGACCACGCATTATCTGGAGGAAGCCGAAGCGCTCGCGCACCGCGTGTGCGTGATGGCGCGAGGCCGGGTGATCAGCGAGGGCAGCGTGGACGACTTGCGCGCGCGCGTGGCGCTCAAGCGAGTGCGCTGCATCACCCATCTACGCGCCGCCGACGTGGCGTCCTGGCCGGAGGTGGCCGAAGCGCGCGACGAGGGCGAGCATCTCTGGCTGTCGACCGGCAGCGCGGAGGCCGTCGTGCGCCGCCTGCTCGCCGCCGATGCGCAGCTGGTGCAGCTAGAAGTCCAGCGAGCCGGACTCGCCGAAGCCTTCACCGAATTGACCCGCGCCGCTGAGGCGCCCACCGACACACGCGAGGCCGCCTGATGAACGCCATACTTTCCGCCGACGCACCTGTCCAGGGCATGACGCCGGGCCGCGTCCTGGGCGCCTATCTGCAGGAAACGCGTGCGGAGATCCTCCGCTATCTGCGCAACCCTGGTTTCCTGGTTCCCACCCTGTTTTTGCCACTCGCGTTCTATTTGATGTTCGGCATCTTCCTCGGGCATGCCAATGGACCGGATGCACCGCGCTATCTCTTGGCCGCGTATGGCACGTTCGGCGTGATGGCTCCAGGCCTGTTCGGCTTCGGCGTGGCGCTGTCGATGGAGCGCGACAACGGCCTGCTGACACTGAAGCGTGCCTTGCCGATGCCGCCCGGCGCTTACCTGATCGGCAAGATGGCCATGGCCATGCTGGCGGCTGCCGTGGTGTCCTGCGCGCTGCTCGCGATGGCGTCCTTGCTGGCGCACGTGGCGATGACGCCGCTGCAGAAGCTGGCGCTGTTCGCCACCGATCTGTTCGGCACGCTGCCGTTCTGCGCGATGGGGCTGATGCTGGGCATGCTGATCAAGGGCACCGGCGCGCCGGGCGTGGTGAACCTGATCTACCTGCCGATGGCGTTCATGTCAGGACTGTGGTTCCCGCTATCGCTGATGCCGAAGATCGTGCAGCAATGGGCGCCGGTGTGGCCGGCCTACCATCTCAATCAGCTGGCGCTGAACGCGGTGGGCCTGGGGCAGGGCGCGGTTTGGCCGCACATGGCGGCGTTGGCGGCTCTCACCGTCCTGTTCCTGGCGGTGGCTGTCCGCCGCCTGCGTCGTCACGGTTGAAGTAGCATGCCGGCTGTCACGCCAGCTGCCGTCACGCGGCCTTCGGGGAGGGGTCACGCCATGCTCAGCCTGCTTCGCTCCTGGCTTACGCCGGCGCCGGACTCGCGCGTGGCCGCGATCCAGCGGCAGGGCAAGTCGCCGTGGGTGCAATCGGTCCATCTGCTGTGGTCCGCCTGGGTGTTCATCACGCCGGTATTCGACCGGCAGTTCACCTTGCGCTGGGTCCTGATCACGCTGATTTCCTATCCGTTGTTCTTGCTGCTATTCGCCAAGTCGATGCTCGCGCCGCGGCGCACGGCGATGCGCTACGCCTTGCTGCAGGCCCTGATGAGCATCGCGCTGGCGCCGTGGTATCCGAGCGGCATCACGTACTTCATCTACGGTTGCGTCACCACCGTGATGATCAATGCCCGCCGATTCGGGCCATTGATGTTGCAGCTGACGGCGCTCAATGCCCTACTGGTCGTCGTGGCGATGCTCGTCGGTTATCCGTGGCAGGTGTTGGTGGCCGTGCCTTGCATGACCATGATCATCGCCACCATCAGCCACGTAGAGCGGATGGAACATGACAAGGACGTGGCGCTGAAGCTCTCGCAGGAGGAGGTGCGTCGTCTGGCCGCCACCGCCGAGCGCGAACGCATTGGTCGCGATCTGCACGATCTGCTGGGTCATACGCTTTCGCTCATCACATTGAAGCTGGAGCTGTCGCGCAAGCTGTTCGATCGCGATACCGAGGCGGCGCGGCGAGAGGTATCCGAAGCGGAGCGGGTCGCGCGGCATGCGCTGGCGGAAGTGCGTTCGGCGGTGACGGGCATACGCGCTACCGATATAGCTGCGGAACTGGCCTCGGCGCGATTGCTGCTGGAATCCTCCGGTGTGCATCTGGACTACGTTGCGCCGCCGGACGGATTGCCCGTCGATGTCGAGCGCGGTTTGTCCCTGGTGCTTCGCGAAGCGGCGACCAATATCGCTCGGCATGCGCAGGCGAGTCGCGCGCGCATCGACGTCGAACGTGACGCGAACACGCTGCGCCTGCGAATCGTCGATGACGGCCGCGGTGGCATCGCCAGTGACGGCAACGGATTGTGCGGCATGCGCGAGCGCGTGCGCGCCCTGGGCGGGCACTTGAGCATCGACTCGCCGCGCGGACGCGGCACCGTGCTACTGGTTACCGTGCCGCTGTCGCCGTCCCGTCCGACGGCTTTCGCGACGGATGACGCTGGCGCGCGTTCACTGACGAGCCTGTGATGCGCCTGCCGTTCAAGCCCACGCCGGATTCTCTGTACAGCCAGCTGCGTTCGCCGGGTTTCGTGCTGCGTGCGGCGTTCGGTCAAGTGTTGTGGATCGTGACGCTGATTGTCGTGCCGCTGAGCGCGCGCGGCTTCGCGTGGTCGTGGTTCGCGCCCACCTTGCTGAGCATGCTGGTTTTCATGTACCTGCACATGCAGGTGTATTTCGGTACGCCGCGTCGCCTGGGCTGGTATGTGGCAGGCATGGCCGTCATGGGCTGGGTCCTGTGGCCGGTCAACCCGGTCGCGATCGGCTACGTGGTCACCGCGTGCACGACGCTGTCGGTGACGCCGGCGTTCCGTGCCTGGCTGTGCGGCACCGTCGTGCTGTCGCTGGTGTCGCTGGCGGTGGCGGCGCTATGGATGGGCGTGCCTTTGTGGGTGATGTTCGTCGTATTTCTCGGCGGCCTCGTCGGCGGTTCGGGTAACTTTCTCTACATCAACAACTTGCGCAAGGACGCCGACCTGCGCCTGTCGCAGATGGAGGTGCGGCGCCTGGCCATGCTCGCCGAGCGCGAGCGCATCGGCCGCGACCTGCACGACCTGCTCGGTCATACGCTGTCGCTCGTGGCGATCAAGTCCGAGCTGGCGCGACGGCTCGCGCTGGAAGATCCGCCGCGCGCACAGCGTGAAATGGGCGAAGTGGAGCGCGTGGCGCGTCATGCGCTGGCCGAGGTGCGCGCCGCAGTGACCGGCATGCGCCGCAGCGATCTGGCCTCGGAAATCATCTCCGCACGACTGATGCTGGAGGCATCGGGCGTATCGTTCGAAGGCGAGCTGCCGGAAGGGCTGGCTTTGCCTCCCCCTATCGAGGCTGCGCTCGCGCTTGTGTTGCGCGAAGCCGTCACCAATATCCACCGCCACGCGCGAGCCACCGCGGCCAGCGTGCGCTTCTTCCCCGAGAGGACAAGGTTCGACATGCAGATCAGCGACGACGGATGCGGCGGACTCGCAGCGCACGGCAATGGCGTCAACGGGATGCGCGAACGCGTGCGCGCGATGGGCGGCAGCCTGGAGATCGAATCGCCGCGCCGGCAGGGCACTCGTCTGCGCGTGAGCGTGCCGCTGACCAAGGTATCGAACGCCGCCATGGCGTCGTTACGGGAGGGCGCCGCATGATCCGCGTGCTGCTGGCCGAAGACCAGGCGATGGTGCGAGGCGCGCTCTCCGCGCTGTTGAATCTCGAGTCGGATATCGAGGTGCTCGGCTCCGCGGCGGACGGCGAGGCCGCGTGGCGGGAGGTGCAGCGTCTGAAGCCGGACGTACTGGTGACCGACATCGAAATGCCGGGCCTCACCGGTCTCGAACTGGCGCAGCGCATCCAGCGTCACGAATTGCCGATGAAGGTGATCATCGTGACCACGTTCGCGCGCCCTGGCTTCCTGCGGCGCGCACTGGATGCGGGCGTGTCCGGCTATCTGCTCAAGGATGCGCCGGCCGAGAATCTCGCTGAGGCATTGCGCATGGTTCATCGCGGCGGCAGGGCGATCGATCCGCAGCTGGCGCTGGAAGCGTGGTCCGAGGCCGATCCGCTCAACGATCGCGAGCGCCAGGTACTGCGTCTGGCGGGTGAAGGTCAGTCGGCGACGGAAATCGCCGCGCAATTGAATCTATCGCACGGGACCGTGCGCAATTATCTTTCCGAGGCGATCGGCAAATTGGGTGTCGCCAACCGCATCGAGGCTTATCGATTGGCAAGGCAAAAAGGTTGGCTGTAAGAATTATTCGTAGCCGATTAAAAAATGCTTGCGTCGATAATCGCTCTCGCGTAATGTTCGCGGCCTCGCCGGTCCCGGCGAAAATCATTTACGGAAAAGGTCAGGACACAGCCATGTCGTTATTCGTCATTCACGTCACGAAGCCTTCGCGCGATGGTCGCGACGCGCTGCCGTGCGTGCGCGGCGTACGGCCGGCGAAAGGCGGCCGCCTCCACTCCAACGACTGATCCTCGCCACGCGGAGATCGGTCACCCCGATCTCCCGAGGCCATGCGAACGCCCTCGGGTTCTTCACCCGGGGGCGTTTCGTTTTAGGCGTTCGCGGGGATAGTCATGCATCGAAATGCGATGGCAGAACCCATCACCGGAAGGCGACTTCCGCCCTGAAGCATCCGGCCGCGCCCCGGCCGAGGCAGGGGCGACCGCGAGAGGCGCATGGATGCGCTGTGCCTTGATGCTTCGGCACGGGCGGCGGGTGATCGGCTGCATCGACAGGAATTCGGGCGCTTGCGCCCGCACGGATGGCCGGTTGGCGACAGCCGGGCATATGAAGCATCGCCACGACAGGCTCCAGCGGCGCGGGCTCCACGTCCCGCCCGGTGCGCGCGGCATTGCCGGCAGCGTATGCCGAGCCTGCACGTTCGGTGTTTCTCAAGACGTTAGCTCAGTCGGGTAGAGCAGTGGCTTCGGATGCCATTGGGCGCCGGTTCGAATCCGGCACGTCGCCTTTTTGGATAGCTCAGAAGGGTAGAGCATCGACCTGATACGTCGAGTGTCGCGGGTTCGACTCCCGCTCCAGAACCCGGGAGCGCAAGCTCCCTCAACAGGAAGCGCCCCGCGCGGTGCCGAAGAATCGTCAGGGACCGACGAGCTTTGACCACCGCAGCGGAAGCCTCGCCAGGCCATCGCCCCGATATCGGGCGGACGATCGCCGGCACGCGGACGGTTCGCCGTACCGCGGGCGGCATCGATCTCCCCGATGGAGGCGCGGCGGTCCCGCGTCGCCGACGCCAGGGGCGCTTCCATCTTATGAGCCGAATATCGGTTGATCCGATTTTCGTCGTGGATTATCCCGAGAGGGAGGGCGATTTACGCCTATTAATGGCAAGGATCATTTTCGTTCGCTATGGCCGGGGCGGACGAAAGCATTATGGAAGCCGGCATCGCCAAGGAATTAAAGGAGTATTGCCATGTTCTGGGTCAAGCAAATCGTGGTCGGCGACGGCGAGCGCGGTTTGCTGTATCGCAACCGTCGACTGCAGCGCGTGCTCGCGCCGGGCGTTTATCGCTGGCTCGATCCCTTCGGCCGTATCGCCGTGGCGGTGCACAATGCCGCCCGCGCCGAATATGCCGGCACCGATGCCGACGTGCTGATGGCGCGGATGGATGCGAAGCTGGGCGAGCATTTCCTGCTCGCCGACGTGGGCGTGGATCAGGTCGGCCTGGTGCTGAAGAACGGTAAGCTGGAGGACGTGCTCGCGCCGGGTACCCGCAAGCTGTACTGGAAGGAACTGGTGCCGGTCGAGTTGCGCCTGGCCTCCCTCGCCGGCTCGCTGGAGATGCAGTCCGACGTCGCTCATCGTCTGCGCCAGCTCGGCGTGCTGGCCAAGTTCGCTGTCACGCTCGACGTGCCGTCCGAATCGGCCGGACTGCTGTTCGTGGATGGCAAGCTGGTGCGTACGCTGGCCCTGGGCACCTATGCGTTCTGGAACTTCCGCAAGAACGTGGCTGCCGAGATGATCGATCTGCGCGTGCAGTCGCTGGAAGTCTCCGGCCAGGAACTGCTGACCCGCGACAGGGTGAGCCTGCGTGTCAATCTGGCCGCCAGCGTGCGTGTGACCGACCCGGTCGCCGCGCGCACGAAGGTGGCCAAATACGGCGATTACGTCTACCGCGAACTGCAGTACGGCCTGCGCAAGGCGGTCTCGGCCAAGACGCTGGACGAGCTGTTGGGCGACAAGGCGTCGCTGGACGCCGACATCTTCGCCCATGTGCGCGGACGCGTGACCGAGCTGGGCCTGGAGGTGCTCGGCGTGGGCGTGAAGGATGTGATTCTGCCGGGCGAGATGAAGGACATCCTCAATAGCGTGGTGCAGGCGGAGAAGGCGGCGCAGGCCAACGTGATCCGCCGCCGCGAGGAAGCAAACGCCACGCGCTCGCTGCTCAACACGGCGAAGCTGATCGAGGAGAGCCCCGTGCTGATGCGTCTGAAGGAACTGGAAGCACTGGAGAAGGTCACCGAGAAGATCGACAAGCTGACCGTGTTCGGCGGCCTGGATGGCGTGCTGAAGCAGCTGGTGACCATCAAGGAATGAAACGAGCCGGCGCGGCGGAGGGAATCGCCGCGCCCGGCCCCATGGAGAAGAACATCATGAGTACTGAAACGTCGTATCAACTGTTGCATGCCGAGGGCGCCAAGCCGATCAAGGGCTGGGTGAACGGCGTGCCGCTGGAAGCGCAGGCGCACGCGCAGTTGCAGAACATCGCGGCGCTGCCGTTCGTCGGTCCGTGGGTCGCGGTGATGCCGGACGTGCATCTGGGCAAGGGCGCCACCGTGGGCTCGGTGGTGCCGACCCGCGGGGCGATCATCCCGGCCGCGGTCGGTGTGGACATCGGCTGCGGCATGGCCGCGGTGCGGACCACGCTGCGCGCAGCCGATCTGCCGGACAGCCTCGCGATGCTGCGTTCGAGCATCGAGCGCGGCGTGCCGGTGGGCAACGGCGCCGGCGGCGAGCATCGCCGCATGCCGGACGGCATCGGCACGCGTCTGGCGGAGTCCGGGTTGGCGCAGCGGCTGGAAGCGATCAAGGCCAAGCATCGCAAGATCCGAACGGACAAGTTCGGGCAGCAACTGGGTACGCTCGGCGGCGGCAATCACTTCATCGAGATCTGCCTCGACGAGGAAGATCGTGTCTGGGTGATGCTGCACTCGGGTTCACGCGGCACGGGCAACCTGATCGGCACCTACTTCATCGAGCGGGCGCGCGAGCAACTGGCGCACCGCGTTCTGGGCTTCCACCTGCCGGACAAGGACCTGGCATTTTTCATGGAAGGCGAGCCGCTGTTCGACGATTACGTGGAGGCCGTGTCATGGGCGCAGGACTATGCGCGCCATAACCGCGAAGCGATGATGGCCCGGGTGCTTAACGAGATGCGCCACCGCTTGCCGAAGTTCCAGCTGGACAAGGTAGCGGTGAACTGCCACCACAACTATGTGCAGCGCGAAACCCATTTCGGCGAGTCGTTGCTCGTCACCCGTAAGGGTGCCGTGAGCGCTCGCGAGGGCGAGCTCGGCATCATTCCCGGCAGCATGGGTACGAAGAGCTACATCGTGCGCGGCAAGGGTAACGCGGACAGCTTCCATAGCTGCAGCCACGGCGCCGGCCGCGTGATGAGCCGCGGCATGGCCAAGCAAAACATCACGCTGGCCCAGCACCGCGAGGCCACCGCTCACGTCGAGTGCCGCAAGGATGCGGGTGTGCTCGACGAGTCGCCGGCCGCCTACAAGTCGATCGATGCGGTGATGGCCGCGCAGACCGATCTGGTGGAAGTGGTCCACACGTTGCGCCAAGTGCTGTGCGTGAAGGGGTAAGCCCGATCGTGCCGCACTTTTCGACGCCGCCTCCGGGCGGCGTTTTCTTTACGCGCGGCTAGAATGTGCGTTTTCGAGGCGGGGCTGGAGGGCGGAGTGGCGCGTGACGCATGGACAAGCGCAATGCGATGGCTGGCCGTGTGGATGGCGTGCGCCGTCGTTGCCGCTTGCCAGCGTCATCCTTCTGCGCCGCTGACGCACGACGCCTATGTATGGCAGCGACAATGGAATGCCGCCGTTACGGCGGCGTTGTCGCAATCGGCGGACACGATCCGCGCATGGCGCGTGCTGGCCGCGCAGACCGACGCGCATGGCCGGCTGCAATCCGTGTCCATCGATCGCGCCGCGCTGGCGGCCACACGCCGGTCGGTGGTGCTGGTCGTGCGCATCGACGGACAGCTTCCGCAATGGGACGCGGACGCGTTGCTCGCCCAGGTGGTCGGGTTGCGCGATGCGTGGCGAGGCGTGCCTCTCGCCGGCATCGAGATCGACCACGACTGCGGGACCGCGCGCCTGCCGGCTTATGCCGATTTTCTGGCGAGGCTCAAGCACGAGCTCGGTGCGACGCCACTGTCCATCACGGCTTTGCCCGCATGGCTGTCCTCGGGCGAATTGGAACGCGTCGCGGCACAGGCCGATGAAGTGGTGCTGCAGGTGCATGCCGTGCAATCGCCGCGCGCGGGCCTGTTCGAACCATCGCTGGCGCGGACGTGGATCGACCGTTTCGCCGCGCGCGTAGACAAGCCATTTCGCGTCGCCTTGCCGACGTACGGCTCGCGCGTTTCATGGGACGGCGACGGACGCGTCGTGGCCGTGGAAAGCGAAACCCCCTCGCTTGCCGGCGGAACGGAGGCGAGCGAGCTGATTGCCGCGCCGGCCGAGGTGGCGAAGCTGCTCGCCGGCCTGCGCGAGGATCCGCCGAATGGATTGGCGGGTATCGTATGGTTCCGCTTGCCGACGACGCAGGACACTCGTGCGTGGAGCATGCCGACCTGGCGTGCGGTGATGGCCGGGTCCCCTCTCAAGGAAGCGCTTGTCGCGTTTTTCCAGCCCGGCTCGGTGCCGGGCGCCATGGACGTCGTCCTGCGCAACGATGGCGAGTTGGATGCGCGCCTGCCCGCACGCATCGAACTGCCGACCGGTTGCGCGATCGCCGACGGCGTGAACGGCTACGCGCTGGCCTACGCGCAGGGGCGTGCGTTCCTGCGGCGCGATCGCGATGGTTGGCTGCGCGCGCACTATCAGCGCGCCGTAGGGTGGGTACGCTGCGGCGGCGCGGCCGGGGAGCCGGTTCCTCGTTCCTGATGCTCGCAGGGCTATTCCGCTTGGGCGGTTTTGCCCGCATCATGCGCGGCGCCAAGCGTCTCCCGAAGGGAAGGATTTCCGATGTACAAGCGCCAATGGATCGCGGCCGGCCTGCTCGCCGGTGTCGCGGGTGCCGCCGTCTGGGCCTGCGGGCCGGACTTTCCCAGTCAATTGCTGGACAGGCGGGAGGCCACGCTCAAGGCCACGCCGCAGAATAGCTTCGAGTTCGAAGTGGCCCAGCTGCTGCCGGCGACCGACGACTTGCCCGGCGGCGACACCGGCGGCGAGTCCAAGCCGGACGATCCCGCGACGGTGGCCAAGTCGCTGGGCCTGACCGTCGAGCAGTGGCGGCAGGTCGAACCCCTGCGCGAACTAGGGAGCGGCAACGAGGCTTACGAGAAGGGCAAAGGCCTGCCGGAGGATCTGCGTCTCTACACCGCCGGCGCCGTGGATTACGACTTCGCGCGCAACACCTGCGAGGGCGTGGACGAAGGCGAGGACGGTGCTGCACGCGCGGAATGCGATGCGGCATACAAGCGTGGTATGGAACGTGCCGCGGTCAGCTTCGAAAAGCTGCTGGCATTACCCCCCGAACAGGCCAGGTTGCGCTCAGTCTGGGCGGCGTACATGCTCGGTCGTATCCATGCCCAGGGGGCCCGCGACCTGTCCGGCGATTCGGCAGGGTTCAAGCGCGAAAGCGAAGCCGCGGCCAAGGCCTTCCAGCTCGCTCGCACGCGCGCCTTGGGCGGCGCCAGCGACACGCAGGGCTTGGCGCTGTCCAGCTTCGGCGAGGAAGCGCGCCTGCATTTGTATGTCGATGGGCAACCCTGCGGATGGGACGAAATCGCCGGTCCAGACAACGACTGCGGCCTGAGGCTGGCACCTGAAGATCTCAAGCGCGCCATTACGCTGTACGCCGCTCAAGCCGGCCACGGTTCGGGCGGCGCGGTGCAATCGCTGGCGATCCTGGCCCATACCGCGCTGCGAGACGATCAATTGGCCGCGGCGCTGATCGACCAGCCGGTCGCGCAGCGCCTGCTGGTTGCCTATGCCTTGGCGCGCGTGGACGACTCGGTCAGCGAAGCGGCGGACGGCAAGGTCACCACCAGTAAGCCCAACCCCAGTCTGGCGGCGTTGGTGTCGGCGATCGAGCAGCGCGGGTTGGACCACGTGGAAGGCGCCGATCGCCTCGCTGCGTTGGCCTATCGCGTGGGTCGCTATGACCTGGCCGCCAAGCTGGCCGACAAGGCGCCCGGTCCGCTGTCGAGCTGGGTACGGGCCAAGCTGGCCCTGCAGAAGGGCGACCTCGCCGCTGCGGCGGCCGCGTATGCCGAGGCGGCCAAAGCCTTTCCGAAGGCCGACGATCCGAAGGCCAGCATGGAGCCGGAAAACACCCATCTGCTGATAGGCGAGCAAGGTGTGCTGGCGCTTGCGCGAGGCGAGTACGTGGAAGCCATGGGGCGTTTGTACGACGTCGCCAGCGCGGTGGGCGGCAGCGGCAACGAATTTAATGCCGACGACGAGACGAGCGGCATCGGCTACGGCAACGACGTGTCGTATCTCGCCGAGCGCGTGCTGACTGTGGATGAGTTGAAGAGCTTCGTGGATGCGCGCGTTCCGGCCACGCCGGCGCCGACACCTGCCAAGGCCGGTTCGGCGGAGCCGTCGTCTTATTGGGGCGGGGCGCCGCTGGCGGACAATCTCCGCTGGCTGCTCGCCCGGCGCTTGATGCGTGCCGGCCGCTACGACGAGGCGCAGACGTATTTCCCGGTGAGCGGCGATCCGCGCTTCGGCAAGGAAGATCTGCGCGCGAAAGCCCGCGAGTACGCCAAGGCGGTGCGCGACGCGGACCACGCCTGGACCGACATCGGCAAGGCTGAGGCTCGGTACACGGCGGCAGTGATCCAGCGCGAACAGGGCATGGAACTGTTCGGCTACGAACAGGGGCCCGACTACCTGAGCGAGGGCGGCGACTTCCAGGGCGGCAGCGGGCACTCCGCGGAGGACCTCAAGCAATCGCTGGTCACCGACGGCGAGCGCCAGCGCTTCGCCGACAGCGTCGCCAAGCCGTATCGCCGCTTCCATTACCGCTATCTCGCTGCCGACCGTGCGGCGAGCGCGGCTGACCTGCTGCCGCCCCGCTCGCAGGCATTCGCCGCGGTGCTGTGCCAGGCGACCGGCTGGATGCTGGAAGGGCCGCCCGATTACGAAGACAACTACCAGGGTTACGGGGACGCGACGCCAACCGGCGTACCCGAACGCCTGCGCCGGGCGCAGGCGCTGTACGACCGCTACGTGAAGCAGGGGCCGTACGTAACTTGGGCGGAGAACTTCGGCCGCGATTGTGAGGAGCCTGACTTCGCGGGCGCCCGCGCTCTGCAGCGCCATCAATATGTGGTGAAGGCCAAGCGGGCGGTTCGCCATCACCTGGTCTGGATCGCTGCCGGTGCCGCATTGCTGGCCGGGGCGATCGGTTTCTGGTTCCTGCGCCGTCGCAGGCGGAAGGACAAGGCGGCCTGACGCCAGCCGGGGCGTGCCGGGGCGGCCGGGCTGCGGGATAATGCGCCGTTACCCGCCGCCCACGGGCGCCAGCCGAGCCGACCGTTGAAGAAGTCCGATTTCGATTTCCACCTGCCGCCCGAATTGATCGCGCAGGCGCCGCTGCCGGAGCGTTCGGCCAGCCGCCTGCTGCTGCTGGATGTGGAACGCCAGACCCTCCAGGATCGCCTGTTCCGAGACCTGCCCGGGCTGTTGCGCGCGGGCGATCTGCTGATCTTCAACGACACCCGCGTGCTGCCCGCGCGCTTGTACGGGCGCAAGGAAAGCGGCGGTGCGGTGGAGATCCTGCTCGAGCGCGTCACCGGCGCGCATGAGGCGATCGCGCAGCTCGGCGTGAGCAAGAAGCCGAAAGAGGGCGGCCGCATCGAGCTGGCCGACGGCAGCCACGCGGTGGTACTGGGGCGCGACGGGCCTTTCTTCCGGCTGCGCTTCGAGTCGACCGAGCCGCTGGAGCGCTTGCTGCGGCGGCTCGGTGAAATGCCGCTGCCGCCTTATATCGAGCGGCACGCGGATGCGGCCGACATGGAGCGCTACCAGACCGTCTATGCCCGCGAGCCGGGTGCGGTCGCGGCGCCGACGGCCGGCCTGCATTTCGACGAGGCCACGCTGGCGACGCTGCGAGCGCAGGGCGTGGAGTTCGGTTATGTCACGCTGCACGTGGGCGCAGGCACGTTCCAGCCGGTGCGTTCGGAGGACATCAAGGACCACCAGATGCACCGCGAGTGGCTGAATGTCGGGGCGGGGCTGGTGGAGCAGGTGCGCAAGACGCGTGCGCGCGGCGGCCGCGTGATCGCGGTGGGCACCACCGTGGTGCGTGCGCTGGAGAGCGCCAGCCGCGACGGACAGCTGATGCCGTTCGCTGGAGAGACGCAGATTTTCATCTTTCCGGGGTACCGCTTCAGCAGCATCGACGGCCTCATCACCAATTTCCATCTGCCGCAGTCGACGCTGCTGATGCTGGTGTCCGCGCTGGCGGGCCGCGAGTTCGTGCTGGAGGCCTATCGCCATGCGGTGGAGCAGCGGTACCGCTTCTTCTCCTACGGCGACGCCATGATGATCCTGCCGCACGCCTGACGGCGGCTGGGCGCTTTTCCGGCCCGTGCCCCGTCAACGGCCGGGTCAGCCGAGCGACGGACGGGCAAACCGGCGATAATCCCGCGCATGACTTCCCTTCGTTTCGATATCTCCGCCACCGACGGCGCGGCCCG
>JBCNOA010000113.1:0-13240 GCA_039594095.1 Dyella sp. | reverse complement strand
AACGAACCCTTGAGGGAGGGTGACCAAACCATGGCACGCAAACACGCATTGTCCCGACAGATTTCGCTAGCCCTCGCGGGCCTGCTCACCACCGCCGCGCTGATGCCGGCCATCGGTCTCGCGCAGAACAGCACAGCCACGGTGCGCGGCCACGTCAACGCGCCGCAGGGCCAGGTGCCGACCGAGGTCGTCGCCACCAACCTGAAGAACGGATTCACCGTGCGCGCGCCGGTCAATGCGGCCGGCAACTACACACTCCCCAGCGTGGCACCCGGCAGCTATCGCATTGAGGCGAAGGGCAACGGCGCCAGCGCCAGCCAGGACGTCACCGTGCAGGTCGGCCAGTCGCTCACGCTGAATCTCGATGCCGCCGCTGCCGTCAGCGCCGCCAACGCACAGAACCTGCAGGGCGTGACTGTCACCGCCGCATCGCTGATCGAGACGCGCACGTCGGAAGTGGGCACCAACATCACGCAGGCGCAGATCAACACGCTGCCGCAGAACGAGCGCAACTTCCTCGACTTCGCCAAGCTGGTGCCGGGCGTGACGGTATCGCGCGACCCGAACACCAAAACCTTCTCGGCGGGCGGTCAATCAGCCGAAAATGTAAACGTTTTCATCGATGGCGCCAGCCTGAAGAACAATGTGCTCAAGGGCGGTATCGCGGGCCAGGATTCCACGCGCGGCAATCCGTTCTCGCAGGAAGCCGTGCAGGAATTCCGCGTGCTCACGCAGAACTACAAAGCGGAGTACGAACAGGCTGGCACGGCGATCATCACCGCCGTCACCAAGTCGGGCACCAACGAGTTCCACGGCTCGGTGTACGACTACTTCCAGAACAAGGCGATGATTTCGCAGAACTCCTTCGACAAGAAGGACCACATCAAGAAGCCCGACTATCAACGCCAGCAGCGCGGCTTCTCCCTCGGCGGCCCGATCCTGAAGGACACGCTCACCTTCTTCGTCAACTATGACGAGCGCAAGGACGTGGGCAACCAGACGGTCAAGATCCTCGACCCGCGCTTCGCCCAATACAACGGCACCTTCTCCGCGCCGTTCCACGAGAAGACTTTCTTCGGCAAGCTGAGCTGGCAGGTCAACCAGGACAACAACGTCGACCTCAGCCTGACCACGCGCCGCGACAACGAAGTCATCGGCTTCGGCGGCGCCACCGCGTACAGCGCGCGAAGCAACCGCAAGAACAACGTGCAGGACCTGCTGCTGAAGTGGCAGTCGCGCGGCGACAACTGGACCAACGACCTGATGCTCGATGCCGGCAGCGCGAAATGGAACCCGAGCGCGGCCGAACCCGACACCATCAACCAGACCTACGAAAACAATGTCGCCATTCTCGGCGGCGGCGTGAACCTGCAGAACAAGGGGCAGGACCAGCGCACCATCCGTGACGACCTTACGCTTACCGGCCTCTCGTGGCATGGCGATCACACCGTGAAGATGGGTGTGAAGTACGCCGCCTATGGCATCACCGTGGAGCAGAACAACAACGCGGTGCCGTCCTTTGTCTACCAGGAAGGCGTCAACTATCCGGGCGGTTTCACTGTGCCTTATCGCGCGGTGTACTCGCCGCTCGGCGCGAACGCGAACCTGCACACCAACCAGTTCGGTACCTACATCCAGGACGACTGGGACGTCACGCAGCGTCTGCAGTTGAATCTGGGCATCCGCTGGGATTACGAGACCAACGCGCTCAACAAGGACTACGTCACGCCGCTGCAGCAGTATCCCACGCTGCAGTACCTCGGCCTGCAGGACTACATCAGCACGGGCCGCGAGCGCTCGGGCTTCAAGGGCGCCATCCAGCCGCGCGTGGGTTTCTCGCTGGACGTGAGCAAAGACGGCGATCAGAGCACCACCATCTTCGGCGGCGCGGGCCGTTACTACGACCGCACGCCGTTCGATTGGATCTCCCAGGAAGCGCTGCACTCGGCGGTGCCCAATTACACCTTCCGCTTCAGCCCCGCCGACGCGAACGGCAACCCGACGCTGCCCAACACGATCGCCTGGAACCCGGCCTATCTGTCCAAGGCCGGTCTCGACTCGCTGCTCGCCAGCGGCGTCGCCGGCCTCGGCACCGAAATCGACGTGGTCAAGAACAACACTCGCCCGCCGCATACCGACCAGTTCAGCCTCGGCGTGCGCCAGGTGATGGGTGACTGGACCGGCTCGGTGACGCTCGCGCGCGTGCTCGGCTACGACCAGTTCACCTGGGTGTGGAACCGCCTGGTCGTGCCGGGCTTCGTCACCGACCTGCCACCGGGCAGCCCGTATAACGTCGTACTGCACAACGCCTACAAGAAGACCCAGTCCAGCAGCGTATTGGTCAGCCTGGACAAGCCGTACACCAAGGCTTCCGGCTGGGGCGTGGGTGTCGCCTACACCTACCAGAATGCCCGCACGCAGGGTAACGACAACTACTCGCTCGACTACGTCACGCCTTCCGGCTACCCGGCCGGGCATGTCGGCGAAAAGCATCACCTGGTGGTCAACGGCATCGTGTCGGGCCCGTGGGATACGCGCATCACCGGCATCTTCACCTATGGCTCCGGCCAGCCGTTCGACGTGTTCAAGTCCTCGGCGACGTGCGACTACAACTGCAGCTTCTATCACTGGGCCGAATACGGCAGGAAGTACGTCAACCTCGACCTGTCCATCGCCAAGGAATTCCGCTGGGGCGACAACCAGGCACTGGAGTTGCGCTTCGACGTGATGAACGTCTTCAACCGCGACGTCGACACCATGAACGGCTACGACCTGAACTACTACAGCCCGACATTCGGCAAGATGACGCAGGCCGATCCGAACCTCACCCGCCGCTTCCAGATCGGCGCGCGCTACAGCTTCTGACGGTCCGACCCGCGCTCCTCCTTCACGGGAGGAGCGCCACTTCATCGAAAGCCCGCTACGGCGGGCTTTTCAAACGGCAAAGACGTAAACGTTTACGCTCTTGCTTCCCGGCTCGACTTGTCTCAAAGGACATCGCGGCTTCCGCACACTCCCCATCGACGAAGGCTGTACGCATGCTCGTGAAGAAACGCACCGGACTCTCCCTGGCGCTTGCCGCGCTCCTGGCCTGTCTCGCGCCGGCCGCCTCCCAGGCAGGGCAGGTCGCCAAACGCCCGGTTCCGGCGACGGCCAAGACCGCTCACGAGAAAACGCCGGCCATGGTGGACGACCTCGAGCGCCGCACTTTCGACTGGTTCTGGGACAGCGCCAATCCGCAGAACGGCCTGGTTCCGGATCACTATCCCACCAAGTCCTTCGCCAGCATCGCCGCCGTCGGCTTCGGCCTCACCGCCTACGGCGTCGGCGCGGAGCGCGGTTACATCACGCGCAACCAGGCGATCGAGCGCACGCTCGCCACGCTGCGCTTCTTCCACGACGCGCCGCAGAACGACAGCGAGGACGATGCCACGGGCTACCGTGGCTTCTTCTATCACTTCCTCGATATGGAATCGGGCAAACGCTTCTCGCGCTGGGTCGAGCTTTCCACGGTGGACACCACGCTGCTGCTCGGCGGCGTGCTGTTCGCGCAGTCGTACTACGACCGCGACACGCCGCAGGAGAAGGAAATACGGCAGCTCGCCGACGACATCTACCGCCGCGTGGACTGGACCTGGGTGCAGGCGCGCAAGCCACTGATCACCATGGGTTGGACGCCGGGCGGCAAGTTCATCCCGCACGACTGGCAGGGCTACAACGAGGGCATGCTGGTCTACATCCTGGCGCTCGGCTCGCCCACGCATGCGGTGGGCGAGGACGCGTGGAAGGCGTGGACGTCCACCTACGAGCGCACCTGGGGCGAGTTCCACGGCCAGACCTTCCTCAACTTCGCGCCGCTGTTCGGACACCAGTACAGCCATGTATGGGTGGATTTCCGCGGCATCCGCGATGCATGGAACCGCGAGAAAGATCTCGACTACTTCGAGAACAGCCGCCGTGCCACCTACGCGCAGCGCGCCTATGCCATCGCCAACCCCGGCGGCTGGTCCGGCTACGGTGCGAACGTCTGGGGACTCACGGCGAGCAACGGCCCAGGCGGCCTGGTGGTGAAGAGCGGCGATACGGAACGCACTTTCCAGGGCTACACGGCGCGCGGTGCCGGCCTGGACTACATCAGCGACGACGGCACCATCGTGCCCACCGCGGCCGGCGGTTCCATCGCCTTCGCGCCGGACATCGTGGTGCCCGCTCTGGAAGAAATGAAGCGCAAGTACGGCAAATACGTCTACACCAAGTACGGCTTCGTCGACGCCTTCAATCCCAGCTTCCATACCCAGACCGAACTGCGCACCGGCAAGCTGGTGCCCGAACTTGGCTGGGTGGACACCGTGCATCTGGGCATCGACCAGGGCCCGATCCTGCTGATGGCCGAGAACTGGCGCAGCGGCTTCGTATGGAGCGTGATGAAAAAGAACCCCTACATCCGCAAGGGCCTCCAGCGCGCCGGCTTCAGCGGCGGCTGGCTGGAACAGGCGCCCGCCACGCCATGAGTCGTCGCCGGCCACACCGCTCGGCCCAGCGCGTGCGGCGCGTGCTGCGGCATGCGTTCGCCTGGGCCTGCGTCGGTGTCGCCGCTGCGTTGAGTTCGGGTTGCCAACCGGCCGATGAGGGAAAGGTACTCAATCTATGGACCGTCGGCCGCGAGGGCGAAGCGGTCGCCAAGCTGCTGCCCGATTTCGAGCGCGAACATCCCGGCCTGCATGTGAAGGTGCAGCAGCTACCGCTCACCGCCGCCCACCAGAAATTGCTCACCGCGATCGCCGGCGGGTCGACGCCGGATCTCACGCAGCTGGGCAATACCTGGATCCCGGAGCTCGCCGCCCTCGATGCGTTGGAGCCGCTGCAAGCCCGCGTGGCGTCCTCGAAGGTGATCCGGCCGGACGACTACTTCGCCAACATCTGGGCGACCAACCGCATCGGTGACGCGCTGTACGGCGTGCCGTGGTACGTGGACACGCGCCTGCTGTTCTATCGTCGCGACCTGCTCAAGCGAGCCGGCTTCGATGCGCCGCCGCGCGACTGGGCCGAATGGCGCCGCATGCTCGCGGCGCTCAGCCATCCCGCGCAAGGCACCTACGGCATCCTGCTGCCGACCAACGAGTTCGAGCAGCTGCTCGTGCTCGCTCTGCAACAGGACGAGCCGCTGCTGCGCGACGGCGGCCGCTACGGCAACTTCAGAAGCGCGGGCTTCAAGCGCGCGCTGGCGTTTTACGTCGATACGTTCCGCCAGCGTCAGGCACCGGCGATCACCAATGTGGAAGCCGGCAATCCATGGACGGAATTCGGCCGTGGCGTGTACGCGTTCTATCTGTCCGGCCCATGGAACATCGGCGAGTTCCGCAAGCGGCTTCCCCCGCCCCAGCAGGGCGACTGGGACACCGCGCCGCTGCCGGGCGAGCATGGCCCGGGCGCATCCAATGCGGGCGGCTCCAGCCTGGTGATTTTCCGCGGCGCGGCGCATAAAGACGAAGCATGGCAGTTGATCGAATACCTATCGCGCCCCGAAGTGCAGCAACGTTTCTACGATCTCCTGGGCGATATGCCGCCGCGGCGCTCGTCGTGGGAGGGCGGCGCCTTGCTCGACGACCCGAAGGCCCGCGCTTTTCGCGAGCAGCTGGAACGCGTCCGCCCCACGCCTCCGGTTCCCGAATGGGAACGCATCGTCACGGAGATGCAGCTGGTGGCCGCCCAGGCCGTGCATGGCGACCTGAGCATCGACCAGGCGGCCGCGGAGATCGATCGGCGAGCCGACCTGATTCTGGAAAAGCGCCGCTGGGTCCTGGACCATGCCAAGGCCGCGCCATGATCGCCGGAGAACGTGCATGAATCCGCAACGTGCCGCCTGGCTGTTCCTCGCACCGGCCCTGCTCGTGCTCGGCTTGTTCTTCGTGCTGCCGGTGATTGCCGCGCTTGCGCTCAGCCTCACCGACTACGATCTCTACGCCCTGGCGGATCTGCGCAACTTGCGTTTCGTCGCGCTGGCCAACTACTGGGAGCTACTGCATCGGCCGCTGTTCTGGTCGGCGTTGGGCCACACCTTGTACTTCGTGGTGGTGGGCGTCCCGCTGTCGATCGCCGCATCGCTGGGCGCCGCGTTGCTGCTCAACTCGCCGCTCACGCGCTGCAAGCCATTGTTCCGCACTGCGCTGTTCGCGCCGGTGGTGACCACCGTGGTCGCGGTGGCGGTGATCTGGCGCTACCTGTTCAATACCAAGTACGGCCTGGCCAACTATGCGCTGGGCGCGCTGGGCCTTCATCCGGTGGACTGGCTGGGCGATCCGCATTGGGCGATGCCGACCATCATCTTGTTCGCCGTGTGGAAGAACTTCGGCTACAACATGATCATCTTCCTGGCCGCGCTGCAGGCCATCCCGGCCGATCTCTACGAAGCGGCGCGCATCGATGGCGCTTCGCCGCTGCGGCAGTTCCGCCACATCACGCTGCCGATGCTCGGACCCACGCTGCTGATGGTCAGCATCCTCACGGTGTCGGGCTATTTCCAGCTGTTCGCCGAGCCGTTCGTGATGACCGAAGGCGGCCCGCTGCAGAGCACGACGAGCGTGCTGTACCTGATGTACGAGGAAGGCTTCAAATGGTGGAATCTCGGCTCCGCCTCCGCCGTTGCTTTCCTGCTGTTCCTGATCATGTTCGCGGTGACGGCCGCGATGATGCGCATCGCGCGCCGGGGAACCGCGGCATGAGCCCGCGCCTGGCCAAGGCCCTGATCAACGGCCTGCTGATCGGCGGCACGCTGGTGGCGGTGTTCCCGCTGCTGTGGATGCTTTCGGTGTCCTTCATGCGCCCGGGCGAGGCGAGCGCGCTCCCGCCGCCGCTGCTGCCCGCGCACGCCACGCTCGCCAACTACCGTGAGCTGTTCGAGCGCGCCGGCATGGGCCGCTATCTGCTCAACAGCCTGGCGATATCCAGCGCGATTACGCTGCTGTCGCTGGCCTTCAATCTGATGGCCGGCTACGCCTTCGCCAAGCTGCGCTTCCGCGGGCGGGAGCGGCTGTTCCAGGCGCTGCTCGGCGGACTGGTGATTCCCGCGCAGGTCGCCATGCTGCCGCTGTTTCTGCTGTTGAAATACCTGGGCCTGGTGAACAGCTATGCGGCCGTCGTGATGCCGGCCATGGCGACGATCTTCGGCATCTTCCTGGTACGTCAGTACGCGCGCGGCATCCCGGACGATCTGCTCGAAGCCGCGCGGATCGATGGTGCGGGCGAGTTGCGCATCTTCGTGCAGATCGTGCTGCCGCTGCTCAAACCGATCATGGTGACGCTGGCGATCTTCACCTTCCTCACCGCATGGAACGACTTCATGTGGCCGCTGATCGCACTCACCGGCCAGGAGCACTACACGCTGCCCATTGCGCTGGCTTCGCTGTCGCGTGAGCACGTGCAGGATTCCGAATTGATGATGGCCGGCTCGGTGGTCACCGTGTTGCCGGTGCTGGTGCTGTTCCTGGCGCTGCAGCGCTACTACCTGCAAGGCCTGTTGCTGGGCAGCGTGAAGGGATGAGCCGATGAACCGCGCGACGTTTTCCTTGTTCTGGTTCGTCCTGGCCATGCTGGCGCCGGCCCTTGCTTGCGCGGATGAAGCTTCGCGTGTGCTCGACGACTTCAGCCGCCCGTCGACATGGAAGGCCGAGGGCACCGACGACGTCGAGACACATCTGCGGCCCGCGGGCGGCGCCACCGGCAAGGCGATCTGCCTCGCCTTCGATTTTCATGGCGTCTCCGGCGCGGCGACGCTCAAGCGCGAGCTGCCCATGACATGGCCGGACAACTTCGCGTTGTCGTTCGACCTGAGCGGCGACATGCCGCCCAACGACCTGCAGGTCAAGCTGCCCGATGCCAGCGGCGACAACGTGTGGTGGTATCGGCGCGAAGCGTTCCAGCCTTCCGCCGGATGGCAGACGGTCGAATTTCGCCGCAAGCAGGTGGAGTTCGCCTGGGGGCCTGCCAAGGACCGTATGCTTCGCCGCACCGCGGCGCTCGAATTCACCGTCTACGCGGGGCAGGGTGGACGCGGCGAGCTGTGCCTGAGCCATCTGCGGCTGCGCTCGCTGCCGCCGGAACCGACCAGCTTTCCCGCGCCGCGCGCTACGGCGACCTCCAGCCTGCCGGGCTACGACGTGCAGCGCATGGTTGAGGGCAAGGGTGAATGGCGCAGCGATCCCGGTGTCGCCGGCGAACCGTCCGTGAACCTAGACCTGGGTGTGACGCGCGAATTCGGCGGTCTGCTGCTGCATTGGCTGCCGGGCATGCAGGCTTCCCGCTACGACGTCGAGTTCTCCGACGATGGCGCGCAATGGCGACGGGCCGCGCACGTCGAGGACGGCAATGGCGGAGACGACGCTTTGTTCCTGCCCGACGCCCAGGCGCGCTATCTGCGCCTGCAGCTGTCGGGCGGGCCAGGGCAGGCCTTCGGTCTGTCGCGGCTGGAAGTGAAGGACCGCGCCTGGGGTGCGTCGCCCAACGTGTTCTTCCAGGAGCAGGCCAAGCTGGCACCGCGCGGCATGTATCCGCGCGGCTTCTCCGGCGAACAGAGCTACTGGACGCTGGTGGGCACCGACGGCGGCGCGCGGCATTCGGCTTTGATCTCCGAGGACGGCGCGGTCGAAGTGGGCAAGGGCGGCTGGTCGCTCGAGCCGATGCTGTTCGCCGGACGCAATGTCATCGACTGGGCTACCGTGCGCAGTTCGCAGAGCCTGCTCGACGGCTACTTGCCGATTCCCTCGGTGCGCTGGACGGCCGACAGCCTCACTCTGGATACCACCGCGTTCGCGTCCGGCGACGCCGAGCACCAGAAACTGGTGCTGCGCTACACCCTCACCAACCGCACGTCGCAGCCGCAACGGGTCACGTTGGCTTTGCTGGCGCGACCGTTTCAGGTGAACCCGCCGACGCAGTTCCTCAACACGCCCGGCGGCATCCGCCGCATCCATGACTTGTCGTGGGACGGCGCGGTGGCAACGGTGAACGGCGACACGCGCGTGGTGCCCTTGCAGAAGACCGATGCCTTCGTCGCCGGACGGTACGAATCCGGCTCGCTGCCTGAGCGCCTCGCGCAAGGAGAGCGCCCGGAAGTGCGTTCGCTGCATAGCGACATGGGATTCCTGCAGGGCGCACTGCTCTACGCCATCGACCTTCCCGCCCACGGCAGCCGCACGCTTGGAGTGGCGATCCCGTCGCATGGCGATGAGCTCTCCGCGCCGCATGATCCTCAGGCCTGGCTGCGGCATGAGCTGGATCGCACTGCCGCCGCCTGGCGCGAAAAACTCAACCGAGTGACCTTGAAGGTGCCCGCGGCGCAGCGCGCCATCGCCGACACCGCGCGCAGCGCGCTGGCGCAGATGCTGATGTCGCGCGACGGACCGGCACTGCAGCCGGGCACGCGCTCGTACGCGCGCAGCTGGATCCGCGACGGCGCCATGATGACCGAAGGACTCGCGCGCAGCGGTCATGCCGCCGTCGCCGCCGACTTCGTGCGCTGGTACGTCCCGCACCAGTTCAGCAACGGCAAGGTGCCGTGCTGCGTGGATGCGCGCGGCTCGGATCCTGTGCCGGAGAACGACAGCCACGGCGAGCTGATCTTCGCCATCGCCGAACTCTGGCGTTATACGCACGACCGCGACGCGCTGGAGAAGCAATGGCCCGCCGTGGAGCGCGCCATCGCCTACATGGACAAGCTACGCGAAGGCGAGCGCGGCCCGGCCAATCAGACATCCGAACGCCGCGCGCTGTATGGCCTGATGCCCGCCTCGATCAGCCACGAAGGCTATTCGGCCAAGCCCATGCATTCGTATTGGGACGACTTCTGGGCGCTGAAGGGCTACGACGATGCGGTGACGCTCGCCAAAGCGCTGGGCAACGACGAGGCCGCCTCGACGATCGCCCGCGCCCGCGACGTATTCCGCGGCGACATCAAGGCGTCGATCGACAGCGCCGTCCGCATGCACCATATCGACTATCTGCCCGGCGCCGCGGAACTGGGCGACTTCGACGCGACCTCGACCACCATCGCGCTCTCGCCTGGCGACGGCCAGGTGTGGCTGCCGCCGTCGCTGGTATCGGGCACCTTCGAACGCTACTGGAGGGAGTTCCTCGAGAGGCGCGATGGGAAACGCGCCTGGGAGGATTACACGCCCTATGAATTGCGCACCGTCGCGAGCTTCGTGCGGCTAGGCTGGCGCGATCGCATCGGACCGATGCTGGCGTTCTTCTTCGCCGATCGCCGCCCCGCGGCATGGAACCAGTGGGCGGAAGTGGTCGGCCGCGATCCGCGCAAGCCGCGCTTCGTCGGCGACATGCCGCATGCATGGATCGCGTCGGATTTCCTGCGCTCGGCTTACGACCTGTTCGCGTACGAGCGTTCAGTCGATCAGGCACTGGTACTGGCCGCCGGAATTCCGGCCGATTGGCTCAAGGGCGAGGGCGTCGGCGTCGAGCGCCTGCGTACGCCATACGGCGAATTGAGCTACACGCTGCGCGAACAGGACGGCAAGCTGCAGCTGCATATAGAGAAGGGACTTGCCGACTTGCCGCCGGGCGGATTGGCGCTGCCATGGCCCTATGCGGGCGAGCCGAAAGGGGATGCCATGGTGAACGGCAAGCCGACGGTATGGAGCCATGGCGAGCTGGTGATCCGGGCTTTGCCGGCGGATGTCCTCATGCCCGCGCCATAGGGCCGGGGGTACTTTGGCGTTCCACCGGAGCACCCGCGAAACGTCATCGTTGACGACAACTCAGGCGGCGGCGATGTGGTGCTCGGTATCTCCCTCGCCCTCTCCCCGGTGGGGAGAGGAGATCGAGCCGCATGCAGGAGCGGCCAGGGATCAGAACTTGCCGGCGCGAAAATCCGCGATGGCCTGGTGAATTTCTTCAGGCGTATTCATCACGAACGGTCCGTAGCGCGCGACGCTCTCACCCAGCGGCTTGCCTGCCACCAGCAACACCCGGGCCGGCTTCTCGCGTCCGCCGATGCGTACCGCGTCGCCCTTCGACAGCACTGCCAGCTCGCTGCGGCGAAGCACGTCGCCGGCCACCTGCGCGTCGTCGCCATCGAAGACGTAGGCGAAGCCGCTGTGGCCTTCCGGCAGCGGGACTTCCAGCTGCGCGCCGGGCTGCACGGCGATATCCAGGTACACCGGCGCCGTGGCGATACCCGCGACGGGTCCGGCGACACCGAACAACTCGCCGGCGATCACCTTCACCTCGACGCCTTCCTGCGGATGCACGACGGGGATGCGGTCCGCACCGATGTCCTGGTAGCGCGGAGCGGCCATCTTGTCCTTCGCCGGAAGGTTCACCCACAGCTGGAAGCCCCACATCAAGCCGTTTTCCTGCTGCGGCATTTCCGAATGCAGAATGCCGCGGCCGGCGGTCATCCATTGCACGCTGCCGGGGCCCAGGTCGCCTTGGTTGCCGTGGTTGTCGCCGTGGCGCATGTGGCCGGCGAGCATGTAGGTCACCGTCTCGAAGCCGCGGTGCGGGTGCTCGGGGAAACCGGCGATGTAGTCGTCCGCCGCGTCGGAACGGAACTCGTCCAGCAACAGGAACGGATCGACCATGTCCAGGCCGGGCTGGCCGATGATGCGCTTGAGCCGGACGCCCGCGCCGTCGGAGGTGTCGGTGCCGCGGATGCGGCGGAGAATCCTGCGTTCGCTCATGGTGGACTCCGTAAGAGGAATGCGCTCCATGATGGTTGCGCGACCGTGTGCATCCAAGCGGCGCGGGACGAACGGATTGTTTCCCTGAAACGCAGGAAGCGGAGCGGCCGCGTCCCGTGCCTCAGTGCAGCCAGTGCCCACTGCGGTGCCGCGGCGGTGCATGGCCGCCGTGGTCGTCCTCGCCGCCATGGCCGGCCTGCGCCAGTGTTTCGAGCTCGGCGTCGGTAGCCGGGTGCCGGTGCCAATACTGGGCCACGGCCGACAGTACGGCCGGTACCTGGGCCAGGCACTCGTCGTATTCATCGTCGCTGAGCTTTTCGAAGTCGGCTTCCGCGCTGAGGATGCCTTCGTCCACGGCAAGAGCCATCACCGGGCCGAGCAATTCCATCAGGGAGACGTCGTCGGCCAGCCGCTTCTCCCACAGGCCGGCGCGCAGATCGATGGCGCGGCTGAAGCCCTCGCACCAGCCGGCGGCGGAGAGCACCGGTCCGGTCTCGGTATCGATCTCGCCGAGGATGGGCTCGTAGGCGTCCACTTCGAGCTCCGCGACGATGGAATCGTTGAGCTTGGCCAGCAGGGCCAGCACGCGATTGCCTTCGTCCTCGTCGGCGAACGGCTCGTGCAGCACTTCGGGCAACCACTCCTCGGGCAGCACCTGCACCGGCCCGACCGCCAGCGCGGAAAGCATGCCGTGCACGCCGTCCAGCAGGAGGTCGCCGTCGCCGGCGTGGGCGCGCAGGTAGCGGTCCAGTTCGTCGAGTTCGTCGTCGGTAAGCGAGCTGGGCCAGTCGGGGTTGGTCGTATTCATCAGATGTCCAGATCCAGCGTCACCGGCGTGTGGTCCGAAGGCCGCTCCCAGCGGCGTGGCGTGCGATCGATGGCGGCTGCCTTGGCGGCGGATTTCAGCGCATCGCCGATCAGGATCAGGTCGATGCGCAACCCCATGTTGCGCCGGAACGCTGCCTGACGGTAGTCCCACCAGCTGAAATGCCCGCCTTCCTGTTCGAACAGGCGAAAGCTGTCGTGCAGGCCGAGATCGGTGATCGCCTTCAGTGCCTCGCGCTCCGGCGGAGAGCACAGCACTTCCTCTCCCCAGGCGACCGGATCGTAGACGTCGCGATCGTCGGGGGCGATGTTGAAATCGCCCAGCACCACCAGTTTCGGATGGCGCTTGAGTTCTCCTTCGAGGAAGTCGCGCACCTTCGCCAGCCAGTCCAGCTTGTAGGCATATTTCTCGTCGCCCACCGCCTTGCCGTTGACGACGTACAGGTCGACCACCCGCACGCCGCCGACGGTGGCCGCGAGGATGCGCCGCTGCGGGTCGTCCAGGCCGGGAATGTCGGTGAGCACGTCGGACGGCTCCTCGCGCGCGAGGATGGCCACGCCGTTGTAGGTCTTCTGCCCCGAGTACACCGCGCGATAGCCGGCCGCGGCCAGCTCGTCGACCGGAAACTTGGCGTCTTCGAGCTTGGTTTCCTGCAGCGCGATGACGTCGGGCTTGGCCTCGGCGGCCCATTCCGTGAGCTGCGGCAGGCGGACCTTGAGCG
>JBCNOA010000112.1:0-13290 GCA_039594095.1 Dyella sp. | reverse complement strand
GCGTGTTTGGGTGCCATCGTTTGGCCACCCACCCTCAAGGGTTAGTTACATCGGTGTTGTGGTTGTCGATGCGCTGCGGCGCGCCCTGCGCCGTCGCGCGGTGAACCGGTCTTAGCGGACCGGCCCCCTGGTGTGCTTTCCGCGGCGTTCCATCCCGGCCGCGGCACGAGTCATCGGGATGGGGCTCGCGCAGTCGATGCGCGCACCACCAGCTCGGCGGGAATGCGCACATGTGCGTGCGGTGTGCCGTCGCCGTTGCCGTCGATCTGCGCGGCGAGCTGCTCCAGCGCGGCCTTGCCCAGTTCGGCGATGCGCACGCCGGCGGTCGTCAGGGCGGGACTGACGTAGCGCGCCATCGGCACGTCGTCGAAGCCGGCCACGGCGATGTCCTCGGGAATGCGTAGTCCCGCCTCGCGAATGGCCGCCATGCAACCGATGGCCATCATGTCGTTGGCGGCGAACACCGCATCGGGCCGCGGCTGCATCGCCGCGAGCTGCTGGCCGGCACGGTAGCCGGAGGCCTCGTCGAACTCGCCGGGCAGCACGATGGGAGCGACGTCCGGCACGTGTTCGGCGAGCGCGTCGCGGTAGGCGCGTTCGCGCTCGGCCACGTCGTGGTTGCCCGCAGGGCCCTGGATGAAGGCGATGCGGCGGTAGCCCGTGCCGAGCAGGTGTTCCACCACCAGTCGTGCGCCGCCGGCGTTGTCCACGGAGAGCGCGGCGTAATCGTCGCGTTCCAGCACGGTATTCATGAGCACCGTCGGCAGGCCCACCGGCAGGTTCTGCCGCAGAAAGGCGGCGTCCGCATGAGGCGACATGACCAGCAGGCCGTCGACGCGGCCCTGCATGGCGCGCAAGGCGGCGGCGGCCTCGGCGGCTCCGTCGTGCGAACTGGAAACGAGCAGCTGCAGACCGTGCGTGCGTGCGGCCAGATCGATGCCGCGGATCAGCTCGGAGAAAAATTCACCGTAAAGGTCCGGCAGGAGCGCGCCGATAGTGTGAGTACGGCGGGTGATAAGGCTGCGGGCCGCGCCATGGGGGATGTAACGCAGCCGGGCCGCGACTTCGCGGATGCGTTCCAGCGTCTCGGCGGTGACTCCGCCATGGCCGTTGAGCGCACGCGAGACCGAGGCCACGGACACCTTGGCTTCGCGCGCCACGTCTTTGATGGTCACTCCCACGTCTGCCCGCTCCAGATGCGCTCGGAAGTTCGCTGAAGCCCGAACGTAAACGTTTTCATCGGCCTTTGTAAAGCTTTTGCAAATCAAGGACTTTGCTGCAGCGCAAAAAGACTCGGCCATAAGGCCTAGGACTGAGCCGGGCCATGAATCGAGGAAATGCGGGCGAACGGCCCGCTGGCGGGAAGGCGCGGGGGCCATCCTGCGCCGCAACAGGCAGGGGCCTGGCGAGCTTCATGGAACGGGGCTTGCAGCGGTATTCCTACGGAAATCAGGTGTTTTGGGGATTGTAAAAATCCATAAGGTTGCAGTTAAATCACGGTTAATCCCCAGTACCTCCGATGGATGTAGCATATATTTACTGACTTTCTCAAATTGAGCGCATAACTCTTTGAAGTAAAAGCTATGACTGTCCTTTTCGCTCTCGCCCTGGTCCTGTTCGGACTCTCTGCCAGCGCCATCCGGCGCGTTCCCGCCGGTCAGGTGGTCAGCGTGTATCGGCACGGCAAGCCGCGCCGTCTGTTGCAGGCAGGCACGCACGTCGTGGTGCCAGGCCTGGATCGGATCGGGCACCGGATCGACCTGGGCGGGCAGGTGCTGCGTTTCCAGGAACCGATGGCCGACGCGCACGACGTGCGCGGCACGGTGTATTGGCAGGTCCTGGAGCCGGAGCGCGCCGATGCCGTCATCGACCAAGCGGATCAGCTCATCCGCGGTGGCGCGCTGGCCGCGCTGCGCGAGGAGCCGGCGATGATCGAAACCGATCGCCGCGACCTCGGCGCACGCCTCAAGCAGGCAATGAACAAGGCGCTGCGCGAGCGCGGCGTAATGGTGACCCGCGTCGAACTCGACGTCGCCTGAAGGACGATTCGCGAGGCTGCCTTCAGAGCGCCCGCGTGAAAAAGGGGACTTGAGACGCTTGAAACCCGCTTCGGCGGGTTTTTCTTTGGGACGGAAGCTGGCGTCGCGGGCGCCGCGCCCGGATACTGCCGCCCTTTTCGCTGCCTAGGACGAACCCATGGTCGATCCCGCCGCCTTGCAGACCCAGCTCGAACGCGGCATCGCCGCGCTGGGCCTGAGCCTGCCCGAGGGCGCGGTACCGCGGCTGCTGGATTACCAGGCGCTGCTGGAGCGCTGGAACGCCGCTTACAACCTCACCGCCATCCGCGATCCGGCGGAGATGGTGACCCGCCACCTGCTCGACTCGCTCGCGATCCTGCCGTACGTGCGTGGCCAGACCCTGGCCGACCTCGGCACCGGTCCCGGTCTGCCGGGCATCCCCCTCGCCATCGCCGCGCCGGGGCGCCGGATCCTGCTGGTGGATTCCAATGGGAAGAAGGTCCGCTTCCTGCGCGAGGCGATTCGGGCGCTCAAGCTGGAAGGCGTGAGCGCCGTGCAGTCGCGGGTGGAGGACGTGGAAGGCCAGTTCGATTGCATCACCGCCCGGGCCTTCGCGAGCCTGGCGGACATGCTGGCCTGGGGCGGCCATCTCCTGGCTCCCGGCGGCGTCTGGCTGGCCATGAAGGGGAAGCGGCCGGACGAGGAATTCGCGGCCATCCCCGAGGGTTTCGCTCTGCGCGGCACACATGTGCTCCACGTGCCCGGTTTGGACGCGGAGCGTCACCTCGTCGAACTCGGCCGCGCCTGAGAAGCCGCGCCAGGGCGTAGCCTGTCCGGGCCGGGTTCCGATGGTAACCTAGCGCCCTTTTCCCACGCTCACGGCATCGACGACACCATGGCACGCATCATCGCTGTCGCCAACCAGAAGGGCGGCGTCGGCAAGACCACCACCGCCGTCAACCTCGCCGCGGCGCTCGCCGCCGCGAAGCGCAAGGTGCTGCTGGTCGATCTCGATCCGCAGGGCAACGCCACCATGGCGTCGGGCGTGGACAAGCGTGTGGCCAAGCCCAACGGCTGCGAAGTGCTGCTGGACGAGGCGCCGATCGAGCGCGCCATCGTCACCACCGAGGCGCATTACGACCTGCTGCCCGGCAACGGTGACCTGACCGCCGCCGAGCTGAAGCTGATGGATGCGATCGCGCGCGAAATGCGCCTGAAGGAGCAGCTGGCCAAAATCGCCGACAACTACCACACGATCCTTATCGATTGCCCGCCCACCCTGCACCTGCTCACGCTCAATGCGCTGGCGGCGGCGGACGGGTTGCTCATCCCGGTGCAGTGCGAATACTTCGCGCTGGAAGGCCTTTCCAGTCTGCTCGACACCGTCAAGGCGGTGCGTCTGCGCTTGAATCCGAACCTGGAGATCGAAGGGTTGCTGCGCACCATGTACGACGTGCGCAACAACCTCGGCAACGAGGTTTCCGCGCAGCTCACCACGCACTTCGGCGACAAGGTGCTGCGCTCGATCATTCCGCGCAACGTGCGCCTGGCCGAGGCGCCCAGCCACGGCCAGCCCATCCATCTGTACGACCGCAGCTCGCGCGGCGCCATCGCCTACATCGGCCTGGCCGGTGAGATCATCCGCCGCGAGCGCGGACTTGCCGCCGCCGCCGAGGCTACACCGGCGCACGACGACGGCGAGGTGGCGGTGGACGCCGCCGCCGACATTCATCAGGAGTAAGCATGGCCGCAGCGAAGAAACGTGGGCTCGGACGCGGGCTCGACGCCCTGCTCGGCGGCGGCGACGACGGTGCGCCGTCCGTCATCGAACAGGAAGGCGAGCTGCGCACGCTGCCGATCCAGTACATCCAGCCCGGCAAGTACCAGCCGCGCCGGCATTGGAACGACGAGGCACTGGACGAGCTGGCGGCCTCGATCAAGGCCCAGGGCCTGATCCAGCCGGTCGTGGTGCGCGCCCTCGGCAAGAACAGCTACGAGCTGATCGCCGGCGAGCGCCGCTGGCGCGCCGCGCAACGGGCCCAGCTGAGCGAACTGCCAGCGCTGGTCAAGGACGTGCCCGAAGTCGCGGTGCCCGCGATGGCGCTGATCGAGAACATCCAGCGCCAGGATCTGACGCCGCTGGAAGAAGCCGACGCACTCAAGCGACTGATCGACGATTTCGACCTCACGCACCAGCAGGCCGCGGAGGCGGTAGGCCGCTCTCGCGCCGCGGTGTCGAATCTGCTGCGCCTGACCGAGCTGCCGCTTTCCATCAAGAAGCTGCTGGACGAAGGCAAGCTGGAAATGGGTCATGCGCGCTGCCTGCTGACGCTTCCCGAGCGCGACGCCGAAGGCCTGGCCTTGGAGGCCGCGCGCAACGGCTGGAGCGTGCGGGAACTGGAGGAAGCCGCCCGCCGTGCCCAGACCGCGCCCAAGGGCAAGGCCAAGCACGCGCCGTCGCGCGATCCGAACGTCGATGCGCTGGAGCGTGAGCTGGCCGAGCGTTTCGCCACCCGCGTCGAGGTGGCCCACGGCCGCGGCGGCCGCGGCAAGCTGGTGATCCACTATCACAGCAACGACGAGCTGGAAGGCATCCTCTGCAAGATCCGCTGAGGCCGCGCGGGGGACCGCCACCGCCCGGCGGCTCGCCCGGGCATTCCCTACGCACTAGAATGCGCCCCCAGGCGCCGCGCGCCCCTTTTTCCGTAAGCAAAGGCTGCCCCTCATGCCGCAACTGTCCGTGGTCGTGCCGGTATTCAACGAGCGCGACAACATTCCGCCGCTGCTCGCCGAAATCGCCGCGGCGCTGCGCGGCAAGCTCGATTTCGAGATCGTCTACGTGGACGACGATTCCAGCGACGACAGCGTGGCGGTGCTGGCGGCGGAAAAGCCCAACTATCCGGAACTTCGCATCGTGCGCCACCTGAGCCGCAGCGGCCAGAGCACGGCCGTGTGGAACGGCGTGCGCGCCGCACGTTCGCCGTGGATCGCCACGCTCGACGGCGATGGCCAGAACGATCCGGCCGACATCCCCAAGCTGCTGGCCGCGCGCGACCAGGCTCCGGAAGAGGTGCGCCTGCTCGCCGGTTGGCGCACCACCCGTCGCGACAGCTTCAACAAGCGCATTTCCTCCAAGATCGCCAACGCGGTGCGTTCGCGCATGCTCAAGGACGACACGCCGGACACCGGTTGTGGCCTGAAGCTGTTCGAGCGCGACGTGTTCCTGCGCCTGCCCTACTTCGATCACATGCATCGCTACCTGCCCGCGCTGGTCAAGCGCGCCGGCTTCCAGAGCCGCAGCGTGCCGGTCGGCCATCGGCCGCGCACCGCCGGTAGCTCCAAGTACGGCATGTTGGACCGGCTCTGGGTGGGCGTGGCCGACCTGCGCGGCGTCGCCTGGCTGATGCGCCGTGCCAAGGTGACGCGCGTCGAGGAACTCTGAGCGCGGTCACCGCCTGACGCGCAGGACCTCGCAGGCCCGGGCACCCACCCGGGCCTTTTCGTGTCCTGCACGTGGCTTGGGCGTATGCTCGTCGACCGGTTCCCCCTTCGGTCGCAGGCAACCGCCATGAGCATTGCCATCAAGCGCGTCTACGAACCTCCCGCCAAGAACGACGGCAAGCGCGTGCTGGTGGATCGCCTGTGGCCGCGAGGCCTGAAGAAAGACGAGGCCGCCCTGGATCTGTGGGTCAGGGAGCTGGCACCCTCGGCGACCCTGCGCCGCTGGTTCGGTCACGATCCTTCCCGTTGGGACGCGTTCCGCCACCGCTACGCGACGGAGCTGGACGCGAAGGCCGAGTATTGGCGCACCTTGGCTGAAGAGGGCGCACGCCACCGCGTCACGCTGGTGTACGGCTCGAAGGACGAAGAACACAACAACGCCGTCGCGCTGAAGGCCTACCTCGAAGCCTGGCTCAAGGGGCACGGTCCCCATTGAGGGACAGTGGATGGTGGTGCGCCGGCTTCCAGTCGGCCAGCACCAAGCGCGCCCGCTCGCGGCCCAGTTCGATCAGTTCGCGCGCGCGATAGAACTCGTAGGCCATGGAAATATTGCGCGGCAGCTGGATCAGCAGGTCCGGCGCATAGGCCGCGAGGCGCAGCCGCGCGAGATTGGCCTGCATCAGGTCCATCGACTGAGCCAGCAGATCGAGCATGCCAGGATCGCGGGGACGCGACGGCTCGGCCGCCTTCGGTTCCCCATACGGCATGAGCCTGCCAATGAATTCGCCGATGCGGCGGCGGTATCCGCTGTTCGGATCGATCGCGTGATCGTTGGCGATTTCCGGCTTGGCGGCTTCGATCGCGCCGTCGACGCTGATGGCGAACAGATAGTCCGCCGGCTCGCGGATGAGCGGCGTCACCGGCACCGGATTGAGCAGCCCGCCGTCGACCAGCCGCCGGCCTTCGATCGTCTGCGGGCGAAACACGGTGGGGATGGCGATGGAGGCCCGGATCGCGTCGAACAGCGAGCCGCGCGTAAGCCAGACCTCGCGCTCGCGGTCCATATCCGTGGCGACGGCGGTATAGGCCATCGGCAGGTCCTCGATCTGCGCGTCGCCGATCAGCTCGCGCAAGGTCTCGATGATGCGTTCGCCCTTGATCAGGCCGCCGCCGGAAAAGGTCCAGTCGACCAGCTTGAGCACGTCCATCTTGGCCAGGGCGGAGACCCAGTCGCGGTAGGCGCCGAGCTTGCCCATGGCATAGATGCCGCCGATCAGCGCGCCCATCGAGGTGCCCGCGATGGCGACGATCTGATAACCCTGCCGCTCGATCTCCTCGATGGCGCCTATATGCGCCAGGCCCTTCGCGCCGCCGGCGCCCAGGGCAAGGGCGACGGTGGGCCTGCGTACGGCGGAGGACGTCGCCGGATCCAAGGGAAGCGAACTGCTCATGCGAACGCGGAAGGCAAGCGCTTGCCGGCCGCGCTCAGCGCGGCGCCTGCTGGTAGCCGCCCAGGGCGAGCTGCAGCTGGATCTTCATTTCCTCGCGCAGGGACAGTGGCGCGACCACCTCGGCGTCCGGACCGTACTTAAGCACGTCCATCAGCAGCTCCTTGGAATTGGAATACGGCACCTGGAGCTCGTATCGCCCATCGGGGAGCCAAAGGCCTTTCTGCTGCGAATGCCAGTGTTCGTCCGCCACCCAGCGCGCGGCGTGCTGCGAGAAACGGATGGTGGCCCAGGCCTTCGGCTTGCCGGCGAAAATGCCGTAGCTGGAGGCGGGCATGTCGTTGAGCTCGTTCTCGGGCACGTCGCGGGCCGGCGCCTCGAGCGCCTGCGGTTCGGCGATGCGGTCCACGGCGAAGCTGCGCAGCGCCTCGCGATCGTGGTCCCAGACGTCCAGATACCAGTTATCGCGGTAATGCGTCAGGCGCTGCGGCGATACGGTGCGCTTGCTGTCGGCGTTCGTGGTGCGGGCGCGGTAGCGGAAGCGCAGCTGTCTGCGTTCCAGCACGGCGCCGGCCACGATGCGGAACACCTGCTGGTCGAGCTTGCGCTCGCCCCAGGCGATCACGCGGATGCGTTCGATCGGCAGCGCCTTGCCGCTGCCTTGGTCGGACAGCAAATGCTCGATGCGCGCCTTGAACGGCGCGAGCGCGCCCGCGAGCACGCCCGGGCCGCTGCGGCCGATCAATTCGTTCAGCGCCAGCAGGGCGGCCAGCTCGTCGGACGTGAGCCACAGGCCGGGCAACTCGAACCGCTCGCCCTCGCCGGCCGCGTAGCGGAACGCCGCATGTTCGCCGCCGGCGCTCTCGATGGGTGCGCCCAGCGCGTCGCGCAGGAACGCCACGTCGCGATAAAGCGTCGCACGCGAGCACTCCAGCTCGTCCATCAGCCGAGGGAGCGGTACGGGGTAATGCGCCGACTTCAGCAGGCGGTGCAGGGTGAGAATGCGCTCGTAACGGTCCATGGCATCCAATGACGCGTAGCTTTGCCTAGCATGCGGATCGCCCGTGGCGGTCGCAAGTACGCAGAGTCTGGCACGCGCGGCGCCCATCGCGGCGTGAAATCCCCTAGACTCCGGAAGCTCCGCTGACCGGTCCTGGATGCAGAGCGAGCCGAGATGCCCGGCGACCCCACGCCCCACCGCGACGACATCGACGTTTTCCCTCCCGCTCGCAGCCTGTTCGGCAGCGCCCTGCGCGTGCTGGCCACCAGCGGCTACGGCCTGTGGCTGCTGCTGGGCCTGGCGCTGGCGCTAGGGGTCTATCCCTCCGGCCGCGGCGATGCGCTGGTCCCGCTGGCGCTGGGCGCCCTGCTGGTAAGCCTGAACCCGCTGGCAGCCTTGTTGCGTCTACCGGCGGCGGAGGCATGGCTGGGCTGGCGCTTCGGCCGCGGCAGCCGTCCGACCCGGCGTGCCATGCTCGCCATGGTGACCTATCTGCCCATGCTCGGCGTGGCTGGATTGGCGCGCGGGGATAACCTCTTCTGGGCCACACGGCTGTCCGCCGCGGCCCTGGCGTTGTGCAGCCTCGCCTGCCTGCTCTACGCCATCCCGGCCCGGGCCGGCGGACGCGAGGGATGGGCGCGATGGTTCGCGCGCATCGTCTCCGCGGGTTATGCCGGGGGACTTTGGCTGTGGCTCTGCCTGGCCGCGCAGGAGAGCGCCCATCCCAAGGCGATCTACTCCGTGGCCTGGATCCTGGCCTTGCAGTTGTTGGCGCTGCTGTTCTGGCTGGCATCGCGGCGGGAGCGCGGCAGAGCGTTCGCGAGCCGGCCCGGCCTGATCTTTGTGGCGCTGGTGTACCTGATTCCCTGCGTGGTCGTGTTGCTGGCCCAGCTGCACGAACCCCGGGAGCTGCTGATCGGCCTGGCCGCTGTCAGCTGCGTGATCGGCAAGAGCGTTGAATCGCGTCTATGGCGGGAGACCGTGGTGGGCGGCACGTGATGCGGCCCACGCCGGCTGGGGCCGGGCATGTTCACAGCGAGTTCAAGCCGGCCCGTTAAGGTGCCGTCCTTACATTTGTTTAACGAAACACGGAATTCCCGATGAGAAAAGCCCTTATTACGAGTGCCTTGCTGGTCAGTCTCGCCAGCCTCACCGCTCATGCCGACGATGTGGCCCCCGCGGTCGACCCGGCGGCCAATCCCGCCAACAATGGCGGCTGGAGCGGCACCGGCGAATTCGGCTTCGCCTCCGCGCATGGCAACTCCCGCACCGAGAACGTCAACGCGAAGCTGGGCCTCAATCAGGAGAACGAGCTGTGGAAGAACAATTTCTTCCTCAACGGCATGCGTTCGAAGGGTGAAGTCCAGGTCCAGGATTCCCAGGGCAATACCATCGACAAGTTCAGCACCACGGCCAACCGTTACGACACCGGCGCCTCGGTGGGCTACAAGCTCGATCCGCGCAGCTACATCGTCGGCGCGCTGCGTTACGAGCACGACGATTTCGGCGCCAACCGCTGGCAGGGCATCGTCTCGATCGGCTACGGCTACATCGCGTTGAAGACCGACCGCACCGAGCTCTCGTTCGAAGCCGGTCCCGGTTACAAGCGCTACCGTCCGGCCGACCGTACCGTGCAGGTCAACGGCGTGGACGTGAAGCAGCATCAGGACAGCCAGAGCGAGGCGGTCGGCCGCGGCCTGGTCAACTACAAGTACCGCCTCACCGCCAATACCGCGGTGGAAGACACGCTGCTGCTCGAAGCCGGTTCGAAGAACCAGTACTACCAGAACGACGTCGGCCTGTCGGTCAGCATGACCAAGAAAATGGCGCTGAAGGTCGGTTATCAGATCCGCTACAACAGCGACGTGCAGCCGGGCACCAAGAACACCGATACGCTGATGACCACGAACCTGGTCTACAACTTCTGAGCGGATTCGCCAGCGGTTCCCTGCGGCCCCGCTTCGCGGGGCCGTTTCGTTTTCAGTGACCGAGGAAAGTCGCCGCGCCCTGCGCGAACAGCGCGTCGGCGACCTGCCGGCCCAGCGTTTCGGCCTGATCGCTCGAGTTCGCGGCTTCCGCGTGCAGCAGGCGTCCGCTGGAGACGTCGCCCACCATGCCGCGCAGATGCAGGCCGTGTTCCGTCACCACGCACCAGGCACCCACCGGCACGCTACAGCTGCCGCCCAGCGCCTGATTCATCGCGCGCTCCGCGGTTACCGCCAGGCGTGTATAGGGATCGTCGAGCGCAGCGAGCAGTTCGAGCACGGCCGGCTGGTCGTCGCGTGCCTCGATGGCAATCGCAGCCTGCCCGGGAGCCGGCAGCCAGTCGGGTGCGCTGAGCCGGCTGCGGATGCGATCGGCCAGGCCCAGGCGCTCGAGCCCGGCGCAAGCAAGCAGAATGGCGTCGTAGTGGCCAGCGTCCAGCTTGCTCAGGCGCGTACCTACGTTGCCGCGCAGGTCGAGCAGGGTCAGATCGGGACGCAGCGATCGCAACAGCGCCTGACGACGCAGGGACGACGTGCCCACGCGGGCGCCCAGCGGCAATGCGGCGAGATCGGCGTAGTCGTTGCTGATGAATGCATCGGCGGCGTCCGCGCGCGGCAGTACGGCCGGAAGCGCGAAGCCGGGCTCCAGCTCGGCCGGCACATCCTTGAGCGAATGCACGGCGAGGTCCGCGCGTCCCTCCTGCATCGCCACTTCCAGTTCCTTCAGGAATAGCCCCTTGCCGCCGACGGTGGCCAGCGATCGGTCGAGAATCTCGTCGCCGCGCGTGCTCATCGGCACCAGCTCCACCGTCAGTCCGGGATGCGCGGCGCGCAACTCGGCGGCGACGTGCTCGGCCTGCCATAGCGCGAGCGCGCTCTTGCGGGTGGCGATGCGCAGGATCGATAGCGTCATGGCGGTTCTGGCGTGGGAAACGGGCGGCTATTGTCGCGTAAACCATGGCGCCGGCGCAGGGCGCGCCAAGACGCTGCCGGACCTTCAGCCCACGCGCAGCAGCTTGCGTATCGCCGGCAAGTTGCGGCGGCTCACTTCGGGCATCAGCTCGGATCCGCCCAGTCGGGCCAGTACCCGTCCGTCGGCCAGGGTCTTCAGGCCGAGCAGGCGCTGCGGCGGCACGAGACAATTGCGGTGAAGGCGGATCAGCTGGTCCGGATATGCCTCCTCCAACTGGCGCAGCGACTCCTCGACCAGCAACTGCCCGCCGCGATGCTGCACCACCACGTACTTTTCCTCGGCCGTGAGACACACGACTTCATCCAGCGCGATGCGCACCTGTTCGCCACGCAGTCGGCCGAACAGATAGCTGGTTTCGCGCGGGGCGGAGGCCAGGCGCTGGCGGGCGCGATTCAAGGCCTCGCGCAAGCGTTCGACGCGGACCGGCTTGAGCAGATAGTCCACGGCGCCCAATTCGAACGCATGCAGGGCGTGGGCCTCGTAAGCGGTACAGAACACGACCTGCGGCCGCGCCTTGCCTGCCAGGCGCCGCGCGAGTTCGGTGCCGTCGAGCCCGGGCATGTTGATGTCCAGCAGCAGCAGATCCGGGCCGGTTTCCGCGACCGCGTCGAGCGCGGCATCGACGTCGCCCACGCTGCCGGCCACCTCGACGGCCTCGCCGCACTCGGCGAGCAGCGCGGCGAGGCGCGCCCGCGCCAGCGGCTCGTCGTCAACGATCAGTACGCGCATGGCTGTCTTCCGGGAGATGCAGGCGCACCACGAAGCGCCCATCGCGCGGCCCGGCCTCGACTTTGGCGCGGGGCCCGTAGCGATAGGCGACGCGCTGGCGCACATTGTCCAGGCCGTGGCCGTTGCCGCCGCTGACAGGCGTTTCCGGCAGCGGGTTGTCGATCTCTATCTCGATGGCGCCGTTTTGCCGCGCCCCGCGCAGGATTATCTCGCCGCCCCCGCGCAGCGGCTGGATGCCATGGCGCACGGCGTTCTCCACCAGCGGTTGCAGCAGCAGGCGGGGCAGCGGAAAGGCGCCGGGCAATCCATCCAGTTCGCGCCGCACGCGCAGGCGGTCGCCCAGTCGCAATTGTTCGATCGCCAGATAGCGTTCGAGCAGCGCGAGCTCCTCCTCCAAGGTGCCGTCGCCGATGTCTTGCCGGCCAAGCGCGGCGCGGAAGAGTTCCGACAGGTCCTCTACGGTGCGCTCGGCCGCGACCGGGTCCACGCGGATCAGCGCGGCGACCGTATTCATGCTGTTGAACAGGAAATGCGGGCGGATGCGCGCCTGCAAGGCTTCGACCTGGGCCTGGGTGACCGCCGCGAGGCGAGCCTGCCAATGCGCCAGCACGTAGAAATAGCGCAGCATCGCCGCGCCCAGCAGCGCGGCGATCGTGGTGTTGTCGCGCACGAAGTCAAACGCGTCGCCGCGGATCAGCTCCATCTGCACCGCGCGGTCCATCCATACGGCCAGCACGCTGGTGAAAGCGACGATGCCCAGCATGATCAGCCAGATGGCCGCATAGGGCGCCTTGCCCGGCAACCGGACCAAGGCAGGGCGAAGCTTGCATAGCGCGACCCCCGTCAACATGGCCATCCATTGGGCGAATAGCATGCCGACGCTGTAGCCGCGCCAGCCTCGGCTGCTTTCCGGCGCCAGGAGCATGACCGTGACGGTGAGCGCGGCGACCACCAGAAGCGCGAACAGCACCGGAGCGCTGCAGAAGTCGGGCAGCGGACTCGGTTCGGTGATGGAGGCAGTGGGGCGGCGCATGGGCGCACAGTATGCCCAACTGCCCTGGGTGCGATCTGCCGTGCGTCAGGCAGGAAAAAAGGAAGAGGGCCGCTAAGGCGCGCCGCCGCCGGCCGCCTCGCCGCTCCGATGCCACGAGGCGATGAGCGGTCCCGCGCTCACTCGGCGAAACGCCGCCCCAGCCATGCGCGCAGGTCGGCGATTTCCTCGGCGCAGACGGAGTGAGGCATGGCATAGGTGTGCCATTCCACCGGATAGCCGCGATCCTGCAGCACGTCGCGCGATTGCACGCCGCGGGTCAGCGGGACGATGGGGTCGGCGGTGCCGTGGCCCCAGAAGATCGGCGTGGCCGCGTTCGCGGTGCTGCGCTCGGCGTCGAACGACGATTGCATCGGCAGATAAGTCGAGAGCGCGACGATGCCGGCCAGTCGGCGCGAATGGCGCAGGCCTCCGGCCAGCGCGATCGCTCCGCCCTGCGAGAAGCCGGCCAGCACGATGCGCTCGTCGGGAACGCCGCGTTCGTTCTCGCGAGCGATCAGTTTTTCCACCGCCTCTATAGAGGCGCGCATGCCGGTCTCGTCCTGGCGCGAGGTGAGATCCACGCCGGCGATGTCGTACCAGGCGCGCATGGGCATGCCGCCGTTCAAAGTGACCGGCCGCACCGGCGCATGCGGGAATACGAAG
>JBCNOA010000111.1:0-13349 GCA_039594095.1 Dyella sp. | reverse complement strand
CTCGTACTGGTCGCGGATCGGCGACTTGAACGCTTCTTCGTCTTCGGCGCTCCAGCTCTTGCCCGAGGCCTCGAGGCCGTCGCGGCGCACGGTGGCCAGCACCGACGCGGCCTGTTCGCCGCCCATCACGCTGATGCGCGCGTTCGGCCACATCCACAGGAAGCGCGCGCCGTAGGCGCGGCCGCACATGGCGTAGTTGCCGGCGCCGAAACTGCCGCCGATGACCACGGTGAACTTCGGCACGTGCGAGCAAGCGACGGCGGTGACCATCTTGGCGCCGTCCTTCGCGATGCCGGCGTTCTCATACTTTTTGCCGACCATGAAGCCGGTGATGTTCTGCAGGAATACGAGCGGCACGTTGCGTTGGTTGCACAGCTCGATGAAGTGCGCACCCTTGAGCGCGCTTTCCGCGAACAGGATGCCGTTGTTGGCGACGATGCCCACCGGATAGCCGTGGATGTGGGCGAAGCCGCATACCAGGGTCTTGCCGTAGCGTGCCTTGAATTCATGGAACTCGGAGCCGTCGACGATGCGCGCGATCACCTCGCGGATGTCGAACGGCCGGCGCGTGTCCTGCGGAATGACACCGTAGAGCTCTTCGGCCGCGTAGCGCGGCTCGGCCGGCGCGCGCAGGGCCAGCGGCATGTCTTTCTTGCGGTTGAGACTGGCGACGATGTCGCGGGCGATGGACAGCGCGTGCGCATCGTTCTCGGCGAAGTGGTCGGCCACGCCCGAGACGGACGTATGGACGTCCGCGCCACCCAGCGCCTCGGCGTCCACCACTTCGCCGGTGGCCGCCTTCACCAGCGGCGGTCCGCCCAGGAAAATGGTTCCCTGCTCGCGCACGATGATGGTCTCGTCGCTCATCGCCGGCACATAGGCGCCGCCGGCGGTACAGGAACCCATAACGACAGCGATCTGCGGAATCCCCAGGCCGGACATGCGCGCCTGGTTGTAGAAGATGCGGCCGAAATGCTCCTTGTCGGGAAACACCTCGTCCTGCAGCGGCAGGAAGGCGCCGCCCGAATCGACGAGATAGATGCAGGGTAGGCGGTTTTCCAGCGCCACTTCCTGCGCGCGCAAGTGTTTCTTCACCGTCATCGGGAAGTACGTGCCGCCCTTGACGGTGGCGTCATTGGCGACCACCACCACTTCGATGCCGTGCACGCGGCCGATGCCGGTAATGATGCCGGCGGCAGGCGCAGCGTCGTCGTACATGCCGTGGGCGGCGAGCGGCGAGAGCTCCAGAAAGGGCGAGCCCGGATCGAGCAGGGCCCGGATGCGTTCGCGCGGAAGCAGCTTGCCGCGCGACGTATGTTTTTCGCGGGCTTTCTCGCCGCCGCCTTCGGCGGCACGCGCCAGTTGCCGATGCAGATCGTCCACCAGACCACGCAGGTGCGCGCTGCTGGTCTGGAATTCGGGCGAACGGGGGTCGATCTGCGAGGCGATGACGCTCATGGGGAAGGGCTGCGCTCGAAGGGAAAAGCCGGATGATAGCGGCCGCCGCGTCCGGGCCGAAACGCACCGCCGCAATTCGCATCGCCGCGAATCCCGGTTGGCGTTTCCGGCGGACGAAAAAAAACCGGCCGCTCGCGCGGCCGGTTTTTCTGAAGCATCGCGAAGGGATTACTTACCCTTGGCGGCGTCCTTCGCCTTGTCAGCGGCGTCCTTGGCGGCGCCGGCAGCGTCCTTGGCGGCGTCGGCGGCCTTGCCGGCAGCGTCAGCGGCGTTGGTCGCGGCGTCCTTGGCCTGCTCCATGGCGTTGGCCGGAGCAGCGGCGGCGGTGCCGGCGGCAGCCGGGGCGGCAGCGGTCGAAGCCGGAGCGGCGGCCGGAGCGGCAGCGGTGGAAGCCGGGGCAGCAGCCGGAGCAGCCTGCTCGGCAGCCTTCTGAGCCTGATCAGCCGACTGCTGAGCCTGGTCAGCCGACTTCTGGGCGTCCTGCGCGGAATCCTGCGCGCCGTTGCTGCAAGCCGCCAGCAGCGCGACGAGCGCGGAGGCGAGTAGGGTACGCGTGAACTTCATTGTGAATCTCCTTTGCCGTGGAATGCCGTTTGGCGGGCGTATTAATAGCGCTTTCGCGGATTTTGCGCCACATCTTTATTTAACAAGCCCAAGGCCGGTTATCCCCCTTTCATGGGCGAGGGACAGCCGGCCCGAGAGTGCCGGGATCAGTCCAGGCGTTCGACCGCGATCGCGGTGGCTTCGCCGCCGCCGATGCAGAGGGAGGCGATGCCGCGCTTGAGGCCACGGGTCTTCAACGCATTGAGCAGGGTGACCACCAGACGAGTGCCGCTGGCGCCGATCGGATGTCCCAGGGCGCAGGCGCCGCCGTTGACGTTGAGCTTCTCGTGCGGGATGCCCAGCTCGCGCATGGGAGCCATGGCCACGACGGCGAAGGCCTCGTTGATCTCGAACAGATCCACGTCCTCGACCTTCCAGCCGGCCTTGTCCAGGACCTTCTTGAGGGCGCCGATCGGGGCCGTGGTGAACCACTCCGGTTCCTGCGACTGGGTGGCATGGGCCACGATGCGGGCCAGCGGCTTGATGCCGCGCGCCTTGGCATCGTCCGCCGACAGCAGCACCACGGCGGCGGCGCCGTCGGAGATGCTGGAGGAGCTGGCGGCAGTGATGGTGCCGTTTTCCTTGCGGAACGCGGGCTTCAGGGTCGGCACCTTATTGATGTCGGAGCGGCCCGGCTGCTCGTCGGTGTCCACCTTCACCTCGCCCTTGCGGCCGGCCACGGTCACCGGGACGATCTCGTCGGCGAAGGCGCCGTTCTGCTGGGCGGCCTGGGCGCGCTTGACCGACTCGATGGCGAAAGCGTCTTGTTCTTCGCGGGTGAAGTGGTACTTGTCGGCGCAGAGCTCGCCGAACACGCCCATCGCCTTGCCGTCGTAGGGATTGGTCAGGCCGTCCCAAGCCATGTGATCGACGAGCTGGCCGTCGCCATAGCGGATGCCGGTCCGCGCATTGACCATGTGCGGCGCATTCGTCATCGACTCCATGCCGCCGGCGACCACGATGGCGGCCGAACCGGCTTTGATCAGGTCGTGGCCCAGCATGATGGTCTTCATGCCCGAACCGCACACCTTGTTGACGGTGGTGCAGCCCACGGCGGTCGGCAGGCCGGCGTGCAGCGCGGCCTGGCGGGCCGGCGCCTGGCCGAGATTGGCCGGCAGCACACAGCCCATCAGTACTTCCTGGACATCCTGCGGAGCGACGCCGGCCTGTTCCAGCGCGGCCTTGATGGCGGTGGCGCCGAGGGTGGGAGTGGGCACGCCGGTGAACTGGCCGAGGAAGGAGCCGATGGCGGTGCGCTTGGCGCCCGCGATGACAACACTGACGTCCGACATGGGAATCTCCGCAAAGGACAGGATGGGCCTAAGGACAAAATGGGCTGGGGTGGCCCGGAAGCGATCGGCCAATTATCGCAGCCGCCTACCACTGCCCGCAAACCTCCGCCAGGACAGCACTTTGCCGAAGACCTCCCGTCATCTTTCCTTCGCAATTCGTTACGCAAGCTTTGTGTCAACATTGTTCGGGGAGCCGTTCCCGTGCGCCGCCTGTCGCGGTGGCGTTCCAGGGAGGGAATGGCAGCCGGTCGCGAACGACGCGACCGGTCGGCAATGGATCAGCTAGAGGGGATCAAACGCATGTACCAGGGTTTTCCGCGGCACCGTGAGGTGTGTCTGGCCATTCTCGTGGCGCTGGGGCTGAGTGCCTGCGGCGGAGGCGGGGGCGGCGGCAGCAATGTCCGTCCTGTTACGCCCGCGCCGCCGACGACGCCTTCCGGGCCGACGCAACCGACACAGCCGCCGCAACCGCCGCTCGACGCGCAACTGTCGCTCACCGACACCTACGCCGCGCACAATCTCGGCTATACCGGCAAGGGCGTGACCATCGGGGTGATCGACACGGGCGTCATGCGAAATCACCCCACGCTGGCGGGGCGGGTGTTGAATGAACTGATCTACGTCGACCCGACGGTCAACAACACCAGCATCGATGACGTGGTCGGCCACGGCACCTGGGTCTCGGAGGTCGCGGCCGGCACGCCCTTCGCGCAATACCCGGGCGGCATCGCACCGGGCGCCAACATCGTTTCCGCGCGCATCATCGCGGACCAGGCGCCGAAGGACGATGGCTCCGGCAATGGCAACCTCGTCACGTCGGCCGACCCGCTGGGCACGATCAGCAACGACCTGATCAACAACGGCGTCAAGGTGATGAACAACTCTTGGGGCGGCCTGTATTGGGACGCCTCGTCTACCAGCACCACCGCGAGTTTTCACGACGCCTACAACCGCTTCGTCAACAGCTGGGGCGGCCTGGTGGTGTTCGCGGCGGGCAACGACTCCAAGCCCAATCCCAGCGACGTGGCCGCGCTGCCTTCCCGCGCACCGGACCTCACCCGCGGCTGGCTGACCGTGGTGGCGGTGGACAGCAACCATCCCACGCAGCTCGCTAGCTATTCCAACGCCTGCGGTATCGCGATGAATTATTGCCTGGCCGCACCGGGCGACCTGATCGTCGACGACAAGGACGACACGGCCTCCAGCGCTACCCACAAGTACTGGCAGATCGAAGGCACGTCGTTCGCCGCCCCGCAGGTGTCGGGCGCAGCCGCGCTGGTTTGGCAGGCCTATCCGTATTTCAGCAACGATCTGGTCCGCCAGACCCTGCTGGGCACGGCGACGGACCTCGGCGCTCCCGGTCCGGACACGACCTTCGGCTACGGCCTGCTCGACGTAGGCAAGGCAGTGAACGGTCCGGCTAAGTTCGATTGGGGCGACGTCACCGTCAGCTTCAGCGGTACGTCGAGCTGGAACAATCCGATCTCCGGCGCCGGCGGTCTGATCAAGCAGGGTCCCGGCACGCTCTTGCTGACGCAGCCTTCGACCTTCACCGGCCTCACGCAGGTGCAGGGCGGCGTGCTGTCGGCCAAGTCGCTGGCATCCGGAGTGATCATCGGCGCGCCCGGCGCGCTGACCGATACGCACACGATCGGCGGCTCAGTAAGCAACGCCGGTGTACTCACCGTACGCAGCGGCGACGTGAGCGTCGGCGGCAATTATCAGCAGACCGGTGCGGGCCGGCTCGCGCTGGAACTCGGGTCGGTGTTGCGCGTGAACGGCAGCGCGACGCTGGCCGGCGGCGATCTCTATGTGATCGGCACGGGTTCGGGCTATGTCGCTAATTCGCATACCAATGTGCTGGTGGCGAACACCGGCCTCACGGGCACCTTCTCGGGCGTCAACACGGCATCGAATGTCTTCCTCAACGCCTCGCTCAACTACGACGCCACCAGTGCATGGCTCAACGTGCAGCAGGTGCAGGTCACGGCGGTGCAGGGCATGAGCTACACCGCCGCGTCGATGGGCGCGGCGCAGCGCGTGGACGGCGCGTTCCAACAGATCAATACGCAGCTGACGCAGCAAGGTGCGAGCGGGCAGATCGCGACCTCGGGCCTCATCGCCGGTGCGGCGCAGCTGCAGCAATCGCCCAATATCGCGGCGGCGCAGCGCTCGCTGGAAAGCCTGTCCGGTCAGTTGCACGCCGCCAGCGCAGCCATGACCTTGCAGGCGATCGACGCGGGCACGCGCGCACTGTCTGATCGCTTCGACCAGCTCGGGCAGTCGCCGTCCGCCGGGAGCTGGGCGCAGAACCTTGGGTATCAGGGCTCGATGGCGCGCGCCGGCTACGGCAACGTGAGCATGGATCTGAGCGGATGGATGGTGGGCCAGGACCGCCGCCTGGGCGCGAACGCGTTCGCGGGTTTCTCCGTGGCGCAGATGCAGGGTCTGGGCCGCCTGGCCGAAAGCGCGGACCAGGGACGCAGCCGCGCCGTGGAAGGCAGCCTCTACGCTGGAATGACGCGCGACGCGTGGTACGCCATGGGACGCGTAGGTGTGGGCGACTACCAGGAGAACATGCGCCGCCGCCTGCAACTCGGCGATGCGGCGACTGCGGTGGCCAGCGACACGCGCGGTCGCTACGGCGTCGCTTATGGCGAAAGCGGCTATCGCCTCGACGTCGCCGGCACGCACGTCACGCCTTATGTGGACGTGCAGTACACGCGCATCCGGCGCGATGGCTTCAATGAGTTCGGCGGCTACGGTTTCGGCCTGAAGGCCTCCGGCCAAACCATCGAGCGATGGCAGGCGGGCGCGGGCTTGCGCGCCGCGCGCAGCTGGCTGGTGCCGACATTGGGTGCGATCGATCTGAAAGCCCGGCTTTCGTGGCAGCAATCGTTCGCCATGCGTGGCGATGTGTTCGATGCGAGCTTTACCGGCCTCAACCAGTGGGCGCCGCTCGGCGGTATCGGTCTGGCGCGCTACGCCGGCTTGGCCGGATTGGAAATGGACTGGCGCTTCAATTCGCGCAGCGCGCTGCAGCTCGGCTACGACCACTACTTCGGTCAGCGCGACCAGTCGAACATGGCGACGCTGGCCTACCAGTACCGGTGGTAACGCCAGGAGTTCCATGACCAAGGCGCCGGCGATGAACGCCGGCGCCTTTTTTTTGCGCTTCTTCAGCGGCCGCCGGCAGCGCGCAGGCCGTATGGAAGGTAATGGCCGCGGCGTGACGTGTAGCGGGGGCTGACGGCGAGGAGATCGCTCACGCGATCGACAGCAAGTCGGCGCTCATCATCGTTGGCGCTGACCGCGACCGCTTTGGTGACGTTTTCGCTCGCCGAAGCCGCCTCGGTTCTGACGGTCTTCAAATGATCCGCCTGGTGCGCGAACAGTTGATGGGCAACACGCATCCGTACTTGTTGCACGCGGGGATCGAGAGGGGTGCGATCGTTCTTCATGGCGCGCATTGTGCGTGTGAAAGACAATTCTGGTTGAAAGTTCCGAGTCTTTTTCAGAATCGTCTGGGGCCGTGTCGCTTTCGTGACGATGATGCGACGGATCGTATGCGTGCAGTAGTTTCCCGTGACGCTCGCCGAATGAAAGTGCGCGGTAGTCCGCTACCGCAAACCGGGATGTTGCGCGAGGAGCTCACGACGGACCGCAATGGCTGAAGGTCTCGCCGCGACCTGCGTTTACATCTGAGGGGCCTTGCATCGGCGACGGACGCCCAATCACGGCGACTATTCCTATAGCTCAGTGGATAATCCTTATCTCGGAAAATCCTCATTCCGATGCTCCCATCCGCGCACGTACGCTGTGCCTTATCGGATGCGTGCATCCATTGCACGCAGTGCCCATTGGCTAATTCGCGTTTATATGGGGCGTTGCTTCGATGCCTTGCAACGTGGTTGGTCATCCTGGATCGGATGATCTCCATACGTTGGGAGTTCACGCGCCGGGCACTATGGTCAGGCGCGGCCCTGCCGCATAAGAAGGCAGTGTGAAGGCAAAGAGATAACGTCCGTTTTCATAGATTGACTGCGGACTAATCTAGGGGTCGCTTCTTTAAGAATGCTCTCAGATACAAATCGTATTTCTACGAAGACAATAGTGGCCATCGACGGACCCATATCCATGGCTTCTGAACCTGCCAAGACGGACCTTCGGTAATTCGGCTACTCGCGACGCATACCTTTCAGTCGCGGCTCGGTACGGATTTTTCATCGTACGGGCAGACCAGGCGCCAGCCTTGGCGCCCCGCATTCCAACCAACGAGGACATCTCATGAACGCACTTCGCATGAAGACGCGGCTGGCCGCGTGCGCCCGCAAAACCGCTTTCGCTCTGGCTATGGGGTCGGCTGTGATGGCCGTGCCAGCGATGGCGTCGACGTTCAAGTTGCAGAGCAATACGGTGATCTTGGAGGAGCGCGATGGTCGTACGGCGTTCGAGGTCACCAACACTGGCAAGGAGCCGATTCTGCTGGTGAGCAAGGTGGAAGATCTTGTCGACGGCAACAAGATGTCGGGCAACGTACTGGTGACGCCAGCGGTTACGCGCATCGATCCTGGCCAGGCTCAGGTGGTGAATTTTTCCCTGAAGAAGGGCGTGAAGCTGGACCGCGAGTACATGCTGCGTGCCTCATTCGAAGGGGTGACGCAGAAGGCCGAGCGTGGCATGCGCATGCCGATTCGCCAGCAGATCGGCTTCATCTTGCAGCCGAAGTCCGTGGCGACTGAGCCGCGGCCCTGGCAAGGCCTGCGCTTCGCCGTCGAAGGTAATGACGTCGTAGTGAGCAATCCCGGTAAGCACGTAATCCGTATGGGCCCCAATTTGACCGTACGGCCCTCCGGCGCGACGGGCGTGTTGCCGCGCCCATACATCATGCCGGGCGAGTCGCTGACGGTGCGCTTCGAGAATCTTGGCGAAGCCCATGCCGTGAAGATCGTCCCGCTCAGCCGATATGGCTTCGCCATGGACGCGGATGAGCTTCCGCTCCGCGCGCAGTAGACAGCTTCTCATTGCCCCATCTCCTACTCGCAGCCTGCGGTCGTTCCGCCACAGGTCGAAAGTCCTCGACACTCATTTTTCGGGAAATCGTTGCGTGCAGCTCTTACGTCCACATCTTGCACTGGCGGTCGGGCTTGGCCTGACGTCGTTTGCGAGCCAAGGCGCGTGCGCTGCTGATTCCGCGCCAGCCGGGGCGGACAGCTCGGTGTCGTTCGATCTGAGCCAGCTTGCCGGCGCGGGGTTCTCCGCGGATGTCGCCCAGTTTTTTTCCAACGAAGTACGTTTCCTTCCTGGTCTGCAGATAGTCGGTGTCAGCGTCAACGCGGGGCGCCGCCAGGACCAACAGGTTCGATTCGACCAGCATGGCCAGCCTTGCTTCAGCGCCAGCTTCCTGAGCCAGCTGGGTCTGCGCGCGCCGACGGAAACACAAGAAGAAGCCTGTATCGATGTGGGCGAGGCCTTCCCGGGGTGGCGTACGCAGTTGCGGCCCGGCCAGTCTCAGATGGATGTGACCGTTCCGCAGAGGGCCTTCGTGGCTGGCGGCGTGGACGCCGGGTACCAGCGGGGTGGTACCGCGGTGCTGCTTAACTACGACCTCTTCGCCAATCGCTATCAAAGCAGATTTGGCGGCCGCGGCTATTTGAGCGCGCGCCTGGAGGCTGGCGTCAATGCGGACAACTGGGCGGTGCGCAGCCGAGGCAGCTACAGCCGTGGCACGGAAGGTTCGCGCTATGTGCAGCGAGAGACATTCGCGCAGCGTCCGATCGAATCCGTCGCGGCTTTGTTGCAGGTCGGCCAGTTGTCAGCCATGTCCGAAGGGTTTGGCGGTGTGCCTATCCTGGGGGCACAGCTTTTCTCGGATGCAACACAGGGCGAAGGCGAGCGCCTTCCTGTGCCGATCCAAGGTATCGCCGATACGCATGCGGTCCTGGAAGTGCGCCAGCGCGGGCAATTGGTCTATCGCACCGTAGTGTCGCCGGGCGCTTACAGCATCAGCGACGTGGGCGCCATTACGCGTGGTGCCGATATCGAAGTCTTGGTGACCGAAGAAGACGGCCGCACGTCGCGCTTCGTGGTGCCTGCTCCCATGTCGGTGGCTGAGCGGCCTCTGCCAGCCACCTTTCGTGCGGGCGTAGGCAAGTACCGTCCATATGCCGGCGCGGTGCTGAAAGACGAAGCTCCTTGGATGGCGTATGGCGATTACGCCTTCAACGTGATCGACGCCTTGCGCCTGAGCAACTCGCTGCTTTTCGCGGCGCGCTATCAGGGCGCCAGTACCCAAGCGACATTCGCCGCCGGCGAGCGAGCTTGGTGGGGTGCGGGCGTGAGGGTGTCCAGGGCATCTTCCCAAGGAATGGGCCATGAATGGCAAATGCAAGGTAACGCTTCGCTGGGCGCCGGCTTCTATGGCGGACTGTCGTGGCAGTCGCGCTCGCACGGCTTTCGGCAGCTGGAGGACACGCTGACGTTTCGCGATTCCGAGAGTGCCGTGTCGCCCTTCCAGCGTTCGCTCAGTGCTTCGCTGAGCTGGAGCCATCCCAAGTGGGGATCGTTTTCCTACGGCGCATCGCATACGCATGGCGACACGGGCACGACCTTCAGCCATTCGCTGTCCGCCAATCGCCGCTTCGGCAATGTGTCGGCGAATCTCTCTTTACAGAAAACCGAGGGTCGCGGCTTATCCGCTTTTCTCAACCTGCAAGTGCCCCTGGGCCGCGGCAGTCTGAGTGCGCGCGCTTATCGCTACGAGAACGGCCAGCAATCGGTGGGAGCCGCCTATATGGGCCGCTTGACCCCTGACTCGAACTATCAGTTGGAGGCTTCCCGCTCGGAGGCGAGCCAGCGCCTAGCTGCCTCCATACAGGCCCGCACCGCCTATGCCTCGCTGGCCGGTGGAGTGACGCAGGCAGACAGCGATACGCGTTCTTTCTACGGCAGTGCGAGCGGTGGTTTGGTGCTGACCGGGGACGGTGCATTCGCGATGTCGTCCAGCCGGATCAGCGACACGTTCGCCGTGATAAAGATTCCTTCTGTGAGCGGTATCCGCATGAACGCCTCTGGCGGCGGTGCCAAGACCTCCTTGCTGGGCACGGCGTTGGTGCCTGCTATCTATCCGTACCGAAACAGCCGCATCCAGTTGGACGGCAAAACGCTGCCGCTCAACTACCGCTTCGATACGACCGCCGTCGATCTGAAGCTCGCGCGCGGCACGGTTGCCACGCACACCATCGGAGCGACGGAGATCCGGCAACTCATGCTCACCGTGCGTACGGGAGACGGTGAATTGGCTCGCGTTGGCAGTTCGATCCTTAGTGCCGACGGTGACTTCATGGGCACGGTAGTGGGCGATGGCAATGTGATTCTCGACAACGAGCAGATCGGTCGTCCGGTCTACATGGATTACCAGGGAACGCGTTGCGAAGTCCGCTACGACGTACCCGCCCGCTTCGATGCGGAGCGCCCTTACGAGGAGGCAGAGGCGACCTGCGCCTGATGCCTTCTCGAGCCGCCCCGGCGGTGTTCAGTGTTGCGCAGCCGAGCCACACGTTCCGGCTGTTCCCCATTGCGCGAGCGGGCTACCCGCCGTGCGATCGATCGTCCGCGGGGGCGATCGTTATCTCTCCTCCTTGAAAATGACTTTGGAGCAAAATCGATCATGAAAAAGTTTCATCTTTCCGCGCTGGCTGCCTCTCTGGCTCTGATGGTTGCCGGCGCGCACGCCGCACAGGCCCCCACTGCCAACTTGTATGTGAATGGCACGCTGGACGTGCCGCCGTGCACCGTGGCGGCCGAGGGCGATGGCCTGTACGACTACGGCGACCTGGGTCCGCAGGACATCAAGCCGGGTACGCTCGAGAACAAGCTCGCGCCCATTTCCAAGCGTTGGACCATCAATTGCGAAGGGGATACGTACCTGACCTATAAGGTCACGGACAACGCCGATACCAGCGTGAGCGCAACGGGCAATGACAAGTTTGGTCTCGGCAACGTGAACGGCACGGGCAAGATCGGCTATTACACCGTTCGCATGCTCAACTCCAAGGTGGACGATAAGGATACGCGAGTGTTTGCGACCGATCGCGGTATCGTTTCCGACAATGCCAACACCTCGGCCAGCGTACGCAAGAGCAATTTTTCGATGGGCTGGCTGCAGTCTGCCGCCTATGTTCAGCAGATCGGCAAGGTGTTCGAGGCCGACCTGGAAGTGACCGCTACCCTTGCCGGCACGCAGACCATGAACGGTCCCATCAAGGACGACGTGCAGTTGGAGGGCTCGCTGACTCTGACCTTTGCTTACGGCCTTTAAGGGGAAGCTCTCATGCAGAAGTTCATCATGCGGGCAGCGGTGGCGCTGGCCCTCGCCGGGGGTAGTGCTGCCGCGTTGGCGGACATCGCCCCGAAGGACCTGGAGGTCAAGGGCACGATCCGCACGCCATCTTGCACGGTCGTCGCCGAGAACGATGGCGTCTATGACTACGGCAAGATCAATATGACCAATATTCCAACGTCGGGTCACCTGGACCTGTCGGCCAAGGCTCAGCGTTGGTCGGTCGACTGCGGCGAAGGCACGACGTTCCTGGGTTTTCAGGTCACCGACCTTCGCGATGGTTCGAGCAGTGTGACAGGTGACGAAAACTTTGGCCTGGGCTCGGTGGACGGTTTCGCGAACAGCAAAATCGGCTACTACACGGTGACATTGGGCGAGGCCATGGTGGACGAACGCTCCGCCTTCACGCTGAGGGGCACCAAGCTTAGCGGCTCCGGTACGGGTGCTCCCTCAACCTTGCTGAATAAGAGCCAGTCACACAGCTGGACCGACGGCACCGGCTCGCGCGGACCCATGGCCGGCAGCAAGTTCGACATGACCATGACGGTGCAGGCCCGTATCGCCAACAAGACCACGATGGCAGCCGACATCACCGCAGGCGTGCCGCTGGAGGGCCACTTGACGCTGACCTACTCCTTCGGTCTCTAACACACACTTGGGCGTTGGCGACTGCTGCAAACCTAGGCAGCGCCAGCCGCTCTCTGGAGAATGAAATGAAACATTGCAAGAAAATCTTGCTTTCCCTGGGGCTGGTGGCCGCTACCGCGGCGCATGCAGATATCAGCCCGAAAGACCTCGATGTGAAAGGTACGATCCGCACGCCCGTCTGCACGGTAACGCAGTCCGGTGGCGGCATCGGACCGATAAGGATCACGGGACCTCGTATCTGAATCTCTGGGGGTCTCCACCATTTCGCCGTCTGCAGGTCATCATCGCCATCGGACGGTCCCCTCTACCCTCTTGTACCGTTGGTTCTTGCTTAAACCAGCTTGCGATTTTTCAACCCAATCTTAAAAAGTAACTTTCTCACGGCCTTTCCCCACTCCAGTGAGCTCCCGTCATTCTCAACCTATCTGATTCCCTTCGGGGACCCCCTTCTGATTTGTGATCGACACAGACTGATCGAATTCCGTCCAGCTTGGTCTCTCCTACAATTCTTTCAAGTACTGTCCGCCATGGGTGGTCTTGTGGACGCAGAGGCCAGTGGGTCTGACGTGCTCTCCGCTCTTCGGCTTTCACAACAGGCCCCAGCAATTCTCGGACGTGGACCAGCATTGAACACGCACGCCGCTTCGCCCAAGGCCGCACGGGATACGGTGGAGGAGTACAGCCAGATTGAACAGCTTTTCCTCGCCTGTTTACAAACTGGAGATGATCAGTCCGCACAAGCATGCCTTGATCGCCTGAGTCACCGCTTTGGTCCCTCAAACGAGCGGGTTATGGGGCTGCGTGGCATGTACCAAGAAGCGATTGCGAAAGATCAGCCAGCCCTCGAGAAATGCCTGGCGGAATATGAGACGATTCTTTCGGAGAACCCGGTCAATGTAGTAAGTGAATATCCTTTACTTGGTCATCTTTCAAAGGGATGGACCGTCATCGCATGGTATTGACTAACCCTTCTCCTGCGCAGCCTATTATGAAACGTCGTGTTGCTC